>JBGPHP010000315.1:0-2506 GCA_041484445.1 Gemmatimonadota bacterium | reverse complement strand
GTGCGACGGGCGATCGGCAACGGACCCGACTTCCAGGTGCTGATGGCGCTGCTCGAGGTGTCGCAGCCCGTGACCTTCGGCCAGCGGCAGCGGATCGAGCCGACGATGACGCAGGCCACGCCGCTCACCCGCCTGGTGGATGCGGCCCGACCCGATCCGCCGGCGCGCTGGGCCACGCTCACGCTGATCGAGCGCCTGCTGGCCGACAGCGGCCGCACCCCCGCAATCGCCGATACGCTGCGCGCCATGTTCACGGCCTGGCGGGCGCTGCCGGCCGCGGTGCACGCCGCGGCAGTACGCGCGCCGCTCGCCGGCGACGGGGTGCCGGTCGCGGATGCGCTCGGGCGGGTGGCGGCGGTGGGCTTCGCCGCGCTCGATCGGGTGCAGGGGCGCGCGGCCGCGACGGCCGCGTGGCAGGACTCGGTCCGGGCGGTGCTCGACAGCGCGACCGGACCGCACGGATTGTTGCGCCTCGTGGTGGTGGATCCGGTGCGGTGGCTCGTGGAGGTCGCGCCGCTGCGGCAGTAGTTCGCGGCGGATGACCGGGGCATGCACTTACCGACGCACGTTCTCTCCGGTTGGGCGGTGGCGAGCCTCGTGCCGCGCCTCACGCCCCGGGAGCGTTTGCTGGCGATGGTCGCCGCCACGGCGCCCGATCTGGATGGTCTCGCGATTCTCGGGGGCCGCGACGCGTTCGAGACGTACCATCACGTGGTCGGCCACAATCTGTTTTTCGGGTTACTCGTAACCGCGTTGGTCGGCGCGTGGTCGACCAACAAGCGGACGATGGCGATCCTGTCGTTCGGCCTGTTCCATCTCCATCTCGTGATGGATTCGTTCGGCTCCGGCCGCGACTGGGGGATTTCGTATCTCTGGCCGCTGGTGCGCCGGAAACCCTAGGAGTCCTTCCGCCGGCGCTGCCGCAGCTCTTCCAGCGCCCGGATCACGTACACCCGCGTCATCTGCTTGCGCCACGACAGATCGAAGTCGGTGTTGTCCATCGGTTTCGAGGGGCGGAACGCCGCCTCCGCGGCCGCTGCAATCGCATCGTCGGAAAGCGTCGAGCCAGTGAGTGCAGCACCGGCCTCAGCGACTTCCTGGGGATGACTCGCGACGCCACCCAGCACGACGCGTGCGTCGATCACCCGTCCCCCATCCCATTTGACCCACGCAGCGACTCCCAGCACTGGAAAATCGAACGATCCCCGCCGCCGCAGCTTGTGGTACACGGCGTCCCATCGGTCCGGTGCCGGCAACCGTACGGCGGTGATGATCTCGTCGGGCTGCTTGGTGAGGTAGTTGATCCCGTCGTTGTTGTAGAACCGCCCCGCCGGCACGACGCGCTCGCCACCCGGGCCCACGAGCACGTACCCGGCGCCGATCGCCACCATCACCGGCGCCACGTCCGACGAGCTCACCGCCCAGCAACGCGGCGACGACGGCGCCACCCAGCAGATCGCTCCGTCCTTCTTCATGCAGAAGTCGATCGCTTTGCGCCACTCATAGGACTGATTGTAGTAGTTGCAGCGCGTGTCGAGGCAGAGATTCCCGCCCCGCGTCCCCATGTTGCGGAGCAGGGGAGTGGAGACCAGCTCGGCGGCCTCGGCGACGGCGTGGTAGGCCGACTGGCGGACGGGCGGTCGGGCGGACAGGTCCGTGAGCGTGATGCACGTGCCGATCTCGAGACCTCCATACGCCCGACTGCCCGCCCGCCCGACCGCCTGCAGTTCCGTCACCCCCATCAGCGAGATCACGGTGCGCGGCTCCTGATGCCGTCGCTTCATGTTGGGATAGAGATCCGTCCCGCCGGCGACGTACATCCCCTCCGGGCCGGCGTCCGCTTTCATCGCGAGCGCCTCCCGGAGGGTCCTGGGTTGTCGATACGTGAACGACGGCAGCCGCAGCATGGCCGAAACCTTAACGCGGGCTCCCGGTGGAGGCCAGACCGAGCGCCTGTGCCGCCTGCGCCAGCCGGACGAACTCGGCGCGATAGCCCTCGGGGTCGGCGCCGAGCGACGCGCGGGAGGCGGCGATCACCGCTTCGTAGCTCGCGGAGCCGCGGTAGGCGGAGCCCTTGAGCAGCAGGCCGAATTCGGCGACCGCCGTCTGAAACCGGAACTCCGGCGAGGCCACGCGGCCGGCCTCACCCGACACGGGATGCGTCAACAGCCGGCTGCGGTCTCCGTCAGGCTGCTTGTAGCGCACTTTGACGAACCCCAGCTCCGGCCCGCCGCCGCGCGGTCCGCGCACCGTCTGGTAGCGCAGCGAATCAGGGACGCGAATCGTCACGTCGGTCTCAACCCCCACCGGGACGATTTCGTACAGCGCGGTCACGGAGTGGCCGGCCCCCATCTCGCCCGCGTCCTTCGTATCGTCGGTGAAGTCTTCGTCGGCCAGCAGCCGGTTCTCATAGCCGATCAAGCGGTAGGCGCGCACCTGCGCGGGATTGAACTCCACCTGGACCTTCACGTCCTTGGCGACGGTGAACAGCGTGCCGCCCAGCTCG
>JBGPHP010000314.1:0-2507 GCA_041484445.1 Gemmatimonadota bacterium | reverse complement strand
TCGCCCTCACCGGCGGGCGCTGGTGGGGCGCCGTGACGCCGGTGGGCGGCGTGCTGTTCCTCGCGGGCTGGCTGCTCCTGGCGATCGGGATATGGCGGCGCTGAGCCGCCCCGGGGGGGGGCAGGTGGCGTTCGTCGCCTTTTTCGTCCTGTATGCCTGCATCGTGATTCCGCTCGGCGTCCGCAAGGGCGACGACATCATGGCGGAGATCACCCAGGCGGAGCGACTGCTCACCGGGCAGATGATCAACAACGCCCCGCCGGGTCAGGGGACGTGGTGGCCGCCGTTCGGCGCGCTGCTGGTGACGCCGTTCGCGCTGCTCGCGCGGCTCAGCATGCCGCTCGCGAAGGCCGCCTGGGGTGGCGCCGGCATCCTCGCCCTCGCCTGGAGCGTGTGGACGGCGGGCCGGCGCTGGGGTTGGCGCCCCGCCTGGGCCGCCCTCGCCGTCGTGATCTTTCCCGTGCACAACAACTTTCACCACCTGAACATCGAGACGATCCTGCTGGCGCTGCTGGTCGCGGCCGCGGCCGATCTGTCCGACGGACGGCAGGGACGCGCCGGCACGTGGGTCGGCCTCGCGACGGCGCTCAAGGTGTTTCCGGGACTGGTGCTGCCGTATTTCGCCTGGCGCCGGCAATGGAAGGCGCTCGGCGTCGGGCTCGCCGTCCTCGCGGGCGTCACGCTGCTCGCCCTCGTCCCCTACGGTCCGCGCGGCATGGTCGAGGCGCTGCAGAGCTGGATCACGCTGGCGTTCCACGGGCAGAGCTACCAGGGCGGAGCGATCACCGCGTTTCACATGCAGAAGCTCGGCCGGCTGGGCTACGCGATCGGCGGCGCGCCGGCGTCGATTCTCGCGCTGCACGCGCTCGCGGTCGGCCTGGTGCTCGCGATTCTCACCCGGGCCCGGGCCCCGCGCCCGCCGACCGATGATGCGCCGCTCGAGATCGGCAGCGTGGTGCTGCTCGCCGTGCTGCTCACCCCGGTCGCCTGGCTGCACACGTTCAGCCTCGGCTACCTCGCCTGGGTCGCCGCCGTCGCCTATCCGCCGCCCTTCACCGGCCGGGCGCGCACCACCTGGCTCGCCGTCCTGTGGGTCGCCGGCGTGTACGCGTCGACCGCGCTGTCGTCCCTGACGCTGCCACGGCCGCTCGGATTCCTCACATTCCACAACGACACCGTGGGCGCCCTGGTGTGTCTGTGCCTGCTGCTCGTGCAGCGCATCGCCCGCACCGGCCGGCCCGTCTCCATCCCCTCCGCACCCGGGAGCCTGCACCCCGTATGACCAGCTCCGCGCTCGCGCTCGCTTTGCTGCTGCAGACTCCGGCCGCGGCACCCGCCCCGCGCGCCACGGCGCAACACCCCCTGGGGACGTTGCGCGAGCAGGCGGCGGTGCAGCAGGAGTGGCTGCGCTACCGGCTCGATTCCGTGCTGCCGCGGCTGATGCGCCAGTACGGGATCCGGATGTGGATCATCCCGATGCGGGAGTACAACGAGGACCCGGTGTTCTGGTCGCTCGTGTCGGCGACCACGTTCGCGGCGCGGCGCCGCACCATCTACGTCTTCTACGACCGCGGGCCCGCGCAGAGCGTCGAGCGTCTGGCCCTGGGCGGGACGTCTCAGGGCGGACTGTACCAGGCGGTGTTCGCCCGCGACACGATCGACTCCACCACCGGCCGGCGGCCCGAGCTGGTCGGGCGGGGCCAGTGGGACCTGCTGCGCCACGTCGTCGAGGCGCGCGACCCCGAAACCGTCACCGTGGACATCTCCCACACGCACGCGTTCTCCGACGGGTTGTCGGCGGGCGAGTGGGAGGAGCTCGAGGCCGCGCTGCCACCGGTGTACCTGGGACGCGTGATGCGGGCGGAGCACCTGCCGCTCGATTACCAGGCGATCCGCGCGCCCGCCATGCTCCCCATTTATCGCCGCATGATGGATGTCGTGTGGACGATCATCGATACCGCCTTCTCCCGCGCGGTGATCGTGCCCGGGAAGACGACGACCGACGACGTGGCGTGGTGGATGCGCCAGCGGGTGAACGACCTCGGTCTCTCGACCTGGTTCCACACCGACGTGGACGTGCAGCGGCGCGGCGTGGATCTCTCCGATTCCGGCAGCGTCGTGATCCAGCGCGGCGACGTGCTGCATTGCGACTTCGGCGTCACGGCGCTGGGCCTGAACACCGACACGCAGCACATGGGGTACGTGCTGCGCAAGGGTGAGCGGGACGCACCGGCCGGGCTGGTGCGCGCGCTGGGCAATTCCAACCGGCTGCAGGACCTGCTGCTGGCGGAGATGCGGCCGGGCCGCAGCGGCAACGAGGTGCTGGCGGCGGCGCGCGCCGCGATGCATGGCGCGGGCATCGACGGCACCATCTATACGCACCCGATCGGCGACCGCGGCCACGGCGCGGGGCCGCTGATCGGATTGTGGGACCACCAGGAGGGCGTCCCGGGGCGCGGCGATGTGCCACTGCTCGCCGGCACGTGGTTCTCGATCGAGCTCCAGGC
>JBGPHP010000313.1:0-2521 GCA_041484445.1 Gemmatimonadota bacterium | reverse complement strand
CTGTACGACTACATCCTGGTCAGCGAGCCGCTGACGCCCGCCCAGCGCGACGCGATCGGCTGGCGCGAGCGCCAGGGGGTGACCGACGGGCGCACGTTCTTCAACTACTACCGTCTCACGCGGGACGACCGGATTCTGTGGGGCACGAGCGAGGCGGCCTATTACTCCGGCAACCGCGTCGCGCCGGCGTGCGACCATTCACCGGCGCACTACGAGTCGCTGCAGGCGAGCTTCCGCCGTCACTTCCCGGCGCTCGTGGGACTCGAATGGGCCTACGCCTGGGGCGGACCGATCTGTGCCACGACACGGCTCACCCCGTTCTTCGGCCGGGCGCTGGAAGGGAAAGTGCTCTACGGGCTGGGGTTCACGGGGCACGGGCTGGGCACGACGCGCCTGGCAGGACGGATCCTCGCCCATCTGGCGCTGGAGCGCTCCAGCGACCTGCTCGACCTGGCCCTGGTGCAACGGCCGCCGTTTCCGTATCCGCCGGAGCCGCTCCGGACCTGGGCGGTGCGATCCGTGACGCGCGCGCTGCGCCGTGTGGATGCGGGGGCCGAGCCCGGCGTCCTGCTGCGTCTGCTCGACCGCCTGGGCGTCGGCTTCTCGAGCTAGGGCGCGACCTCGGCCAGCACGCGGTCCAGGGCGTCGAGCGCGAAGTCCACATCCGCGGCCGTGATGCACAGCGGCGGCTTGATGCGCAGCACGTTGCCGAACAGCCCGCCCTTGCCGACCAGAATGCCCAACGCGCGCAGCCGTTCCATCACTTCGGCCGCCGCCTCCCGCGCGGGCTCCTTTGTGCCGCGGTCCTTCACCAGCTCCACACCGAGCATCAGCCCCATCCCACGGACGTCGCCGATCAGCGCGTGGCGCATGGCCAGCTCGCGCAGCCCGGCTTTGAGGCGGCCACCGACCGCGCGCGCGTTCCGCTGCAGACCCTCTTCCTCGATCACCTCGAGAACGGCGAGTCCCGCTGCCATCGACACCGGGTTGCCGCCGTAGGTGTTGAAGTGGATCCGCTGGGTGAGCCGCTCGGCGATCTCGCGGCGCGTGGTGACGGCGGCGAGCGGAAACCCGTTGCCGATCCCCTTGGCCATGGTCACGATGTCGGGGACGACACCCGAGTGCTGGAAGCCCCAGTAGTGGTCGCCCGTCCGGCCGAACCCGGTCTGTACCTCGTCGGCGATGCACAGCCCGCCGTGCTCGCGCACGACGGCGTACGCTTCGCGCAGATAGTTGGGCGCGCCGTGGGTCACCCCGCCCACACCCTGGATCGGCTCGGCGATGAATGCCGCGATCGTTCCGGGAGTCGAGTACCGGATGACATCCCGGAGATCCTCCACGCTGCGGCTAGCGATCTGCTCGGCCGTGCCCGTGTACGGACTGCGATAGGGGTCGGGGCAGACGGAGTGGTGGATCCCCGAATTCAGCTGCGCCGGATACTTCCAGGTGTGGTGGGACGTCAACGCCATCGCCGCCGGGGAGCCGCCGTGATACGCGTTGCGCACCGCGATCACATCGTTGTGGCCGGTGGCGAGCCGCGCCATCAGCACCGCCAGGTCGTTCGCCTCGCTGCCCGAGTTCACGAAGTAAGTCACGTCGAGTCCCGCCGGCATCTTGGCCGCCAGCCGTTTGGCGAATTCGCCGACGTGCGGGTGCAGGTAGATCGTGGTGGTGTGGGCCAGGGCGGCCACCTGCTGCTGCACCCGCTCGGTCACCTTGGGGTGGGCATGCCCGCAGCTCACCGTCACTATCCCTGCGAACAAGTCGAGGTAGCGCCGGCCCGTTTCGTCGAAGAGGTACTGAAGGTGGCCCTCGACGAGCATGAGCGGCTCGCGGTAGATCGTGAAAATGGCCGGGTTGGTGTACTGGCGCCGTGTGGCGAGGACTTCGTCGCGCGACGGGCCGGTGTAGCGCTGCGGCACGTGCGCGCAGGGCGGCAGCGACAGGCGGGTCGGTGTGGAGGTGGTCATTGGTGAATCCTGCCGGGCCTCGCCGCCGCTGTCAATGCGGCTATCTTCGCAGCCGATGATCGACCGTTCGCGCCTTGCATCGGGCCTCGCCGCCGAGGAGCGGCGCTTCGTGGAGGCCCATCCACGCTCGCACGCGCTGTTCCAGCGCGCGTCCCGGTCGTTGCTGGCCGGCGTGCCGATGCCGTGGATGATGCGCTGGCCGGGCGGGTTTCCGGTCTTCGTCGAGGAGGGGCGCGGTGCCCACTTCATCGACGCGGACGGGCATCTCTATCTGGATCTCTGTCTGGGCGACACCGGGGCGATGACCGGGCACGCGCCGCCGCCGGCGGTCGCCGCGATCGCCGAGCAGGCGCAGCGCGGGATCACCTTCATGTTGCCCGGCGAAGATGCGATCTGGGTCGCCGAGGAGCTGGCGCGCCGCTTCGGGCTTCCGTTCTGGCAGTTCGCGCTGACGGCGAGCGATGCCAACCGGTTCGTCATCCGGCTGGCCCGGCTCGTCACCGAACGTCCCAAGATCCTCGTCTTCAACTGGTGCTATCACGGCTCGGTGG
>JBGPHP010000312.1:0-2542 GCA_041484445.1 Gemmatimonadota bacterium | reverse complement strand
GGTGTCGCTGCCGCACACCCCCTACGCCATCCCGACCTATTACATCATCGCGCCGGCGGAAGCGTCGTCGAACCTCGCGCGCTACGACGGCGTCCGCTACGGCCCACGCCCCGCCGGGGCGGTGGACGTGCGAGCCCTCTATCGGGCCACGCGCGGGCACGGCTTCGGTGACGAAGTCCGCCGCCGCGTGCTCATCGGCACCTACGTGCTGTCGGCCGGCTACTACGACGCCTACTACCGCCGGGCCCAGCGGATGCGGTCGCTCATCGCGCAGGACTTCCGCACTGTGTTCGACCGCGGGGTGGATCTGCTGTTCACGCCGTCGACGCCGACTCCGCCGTTCAAGGCGGGCGAGAAGCTCGGCGACCCCGTCGCCATGTACCTGGCCGACATCTTCACGGTCACGGCGAATCTCGCGGGGCTGCCGGCGCTCACGCTGCCGATCGGCCGGGTGGACGGGCTGCCGGTCGGGGGTCAGCTCATCGGGCCGGCATTCCTCGAAGACGAAATGCTGGAGGCCGCCTTCACGCTCGAGCGGGCGATCGCGCCCGAGGCGGAAGCGTGAGCACGAGCGGTGGCTGGGAGACGGTGATCGGGCTCGAGACGCACGTGCAGCTGCGTACCCGATCGAAAATGTTCTGCGGCTGCTCCAGCGTGTTCGGGGCACCGCCCAACACCAACGTCTGTCCCGTCTGTCTCGGGCTCCCCGGCGCGCTGCCCACGGTGAACGGCCAGGCGATCCGGCTGGCGGTGCGCGCGGCGCTGGCGCTCGGGTGCCAGGTGCACCTGCGGAGCATCTTCGCGCGCAAGAACTACTTCTATCCCGATCTGCCGAAGGGTTACCAGATCTCTCAGTACGAGGAGCCGCTCGCGACCGGCGGCGGCCTCAACTTTTCCAGTCCGGAGCGCGGTCCGGTCACCGCGACCATCGTACGGCTCCACGTCGAGGAGGACGCGGGCAAGTCGCTGCACGACCGCGTTCCCAAAACGACCGCGGTGGACCTGAACCGCTCGGGGGTCCCGCTGGCCGAGATCGTCACCGGTCCCGACTTCCGGTCTCCGCAGGAAGCCCGGGCCTATCTTCTCGCCCTCAAGGAAGTGCTCCAGTACGCCGACGTGTCCGATTGCGATCTGGAGAAGGGGAGCCTGCGGGTGGATGCCAACGTGTCGGTGCGGCGCCCGGGGGCTGCCCAGCTCGGCACCAAGACCGAAGTGAAGAACATCAACTCGTTCGCGTTCGTCGAGAAGGCGCTCGGACTGGAGCGGGACCGTCAGATCGCCACCCTCGAGGCGGGCGGGCGGATCGAGCAGCAGACGATGCTGTTCGACGTGAAGGGGAACAGCGTGCGCCCGCAGCGCTCGAAGGAAGAGAGCAAGGACTACCGCTATTTCCCGGAGCCGGACCTCCCGCCGCTCGTCGTGCCGGATGCCTGGCTCGTCGAGGAGCGGGCCGCGTTGCCGGAGCTCCCCGCCGCGCGTCGCGCACGATTCGCGACCCAGTATGGTCTTCCGGTGACGGATGCGGCGGTGCTGGTGCAGTCACGTCTCATCGCCGACTACTTCGAGACGACCGTGGGATCCGGGGCGGACCCCAAACCGGCGGCCAACTGGGTGATGGGCGAGGTCCTCGCCGACGCCAAGGAACGAAGCGGCGCGCTGCGCGTCACGCCCGAGCGGCTCGCCCGGCTGATCGATCTCCTGAAGGATGGCACCGTGTCACATCCGGCCGCCAAGCAGGTCTTCGCGGCGATGGCGGACAATGGACTGGGCGACCCCCGTGCGATCGCCGAGCGCCTGGGGCTAATCCAGGTGGCGGATACCGGGGCGCTGGGGGAGTGGGTGGATGCGGTGCTCTCGGCCCACCCGGGAGAGGTCGCCCGCTATACGGCGGGCGAGGTCAAGCTGCTGCCGTTCTTCGTCGGGCAGGTCATGAAGGCGTCCAAAGGAAAGGCCGACCCCAAGCTCGTGCCGGCGCTCGTCAAGGAGCGGCTGGGGGGCTGACGGCTTCCGGCGCGCGCCAAGGCTTGGCCGCCCGGGCGCCGCGCCAGAAGGCGAGCGACGAGACCGGCAGGCCGAAAAGCTCCTCCGCCGTGGCGCGCACCCGACCCGGGTCCTCGCGTCCGCCTTCCTGGAGCGCCCGGCGGCGCATCTGTTTCGCGAGCCCCAGCGCCTGCTCGCCGGCGGGGTCGAGCCGATGGGGGGCGGCGTTCGATTCGGCGAGTCCCTCCATCACGTACTCGAACGCCACCGCCATGTGGCGCTCGACGTCCTCGCCGGGGAGATCCCACCGGCTGTTCTCCGCGATGATCTGAAACGCCCACTGCCAGCTCTGGCTCTCGGTGAGATGGACCATGCCACGGAACAGCCGGCGGTTGGTCCGGATGCTGAAGAGCGTGGGCGATAGAATGGCGTCGAGGTGCGAGTCGCTCACCCCGTGGTCCTGCAGGATCACCGATTTGGCGGTCCGCGCGTAGCGGTCGCCGAGGTGCGTCTCGAGCCGGCTCTCCCAATAGCTGTGCCCCAGGGCGGCGGTGCTGCTCGT
>JBGPHP010000311.1:0-2550 GCA_041484445.1 Gemmatimonadota bacterium | reverse complement strand
CGTCCAGGATCTCGAAGGCCGGGTCGGCGGCCGGCTCGCAGCCGGGGCAGTACGTCCGGGCCAGCGACGGGGTGTCCGCGAGGTAGTCCGTCATGACGCCGTCGTCGGGGCAAACGGCGTGCCGAGTGACGATCACACTGATTCCGGATAGTTGTCGGGCGCCGACGCGGGCCCCGTTGTCTGGTTCGTGGGCAATCCGACATGACGTGCCCGGCAAACGGACAGAATTTGCCAGGGGCCGGAGCGCGGCGCGTCACCTCGCCAGCGGATCGGAGCGCAGCTGGAACTTCACGACCTTGCTCGTCGTGCCCTTGCCGCCCTCGACGTGAAACGGCGTGCGCGTGCTGTAGGTCGCCCACAGCCCTTTGCCCTTCCAGCCCGAGGCGGGATCGTCGATGCGCCCGTCCATCCACTTCGTGTAGAAGCCCATCGGATAGGGCACGCGGAGGTTGACGAACCGGCCGTTCACCAGCGCCAGCAGCGACTCGTTGGCGTTGCCGGTGGCGATGGGCACGTCGCGGCCCAGTCCGAAGGTGTCGAACTGATCGACCCAGACGTAGTAGCTCGCCTCGGCGCTGCCGGGCTCGGTCACGTTGCGCAGCTGCGGCCCCGGGAACGGGTACAGCGTCCAGCCCTCGGGGCAGTGGCGGCCCGTCGCGGTCGGCCCGTTGAGCGGCCCCTTGCACCGGCGCCGATCGAAGCTGGCCAGATGACCGCTCGACAGGGGCGTCCACACGACGCCCTGGCGATCGATGTCCATGCCGCGCGGGCCGTAGCCCGGCAGCGGCGGCTCGAACACCTCCGCGAGCGCCGTCACGGGGGGATCCGACCCCGGGCTCACGCGGATCACGTAGCCGGGGAAGCCCAGCACGCTGCCCCAGATCGTGCCGTCCACCGGGCTCACGCCGATGCCGTAGAAGGCCGCCTTGATCGGTGTGTCGCCCGCGTCGCGGCGGCCGTTGCCGTTGGTGTCCAGCACGGTGGCCGTCCACCCCTGCGACCTCGCCTCGTCGCCGGTCTCCTCGAACATCTTGCGATTCAGCCAGCCGACGACGCCGCTCTGGGGGCCGCCCGCGCTGGTCCACAGCGTGTTGTTGGCGTCCTCGGCGAAGACGAGGTGATGCGTGGAAAAGCACGTGTCGATCAGCGTGATGGCGCCGCTCTTCGGGTCGTACATCGCCAGCTGGCGGTTCGACGACTGAAGCGGCGTCACCCGCGCCGAGGGATGATCGGAGCCCTGCCGGCAGAAGGCCGGATTGGCCGGCGGCCGCACGCGCGAGGTGAACCAGACGCGGCCCCTCTCGTCGTACATCGGGTTGTGCATGCTGGCCTGGCTGTCCCAGATCGGCTCGGCGCCCCAGAACGGCGAGGGCAGCAGCGGGTTCCGCCGGGACGACGGCGTGCTGGGATCGCGCACCGGCATCCGCACCTGCGTGGCCGTGTGGCGCACGGGGTCGAGCACCGGGAACAGGTCGGTGCTCTCCTCGGTGGCGCCGACGATCGGCCCGTCGGCGTTCACGCGCGGGTTGCGCTTGTCGGTGGAGACCTCGTCGTGCAGGTACTCCCGCGGGCCCGCCCAGTCCCACAGCGTCACGACGACGTTGCGCTCGGCGCCCTGCGGCCGCGCGGGCTGCGCCGCCGGCAGCTCGCCGGCGGCGATCCGATCGGTCCACTCGCCGAACAGCGCGAGCGCGCGCGCATTGCCGAGGCGCCCGAGGTTGGCCGTCATCTGCAGCATCGCCTGGCCGGACTGGATCCGCCGCTGCCACGCCTGGGCCGACGTCTGGAAGGCGCCGAGCTCCGCGGGGATCGTCCGCGTCGCCTTGTTGCCGAGCTGGTGACACGTGTAGCAGCCGTTGGTCTTCACGATGTCCAGCCACTGCGACTGCGTCTTGAGACTCGCCGAGATGCCGTTGCCGTCGGGGCCGGTGCCGGGAAACTCGTTCTTCTCCGGCACGCGCAGCATCGAGTACCAGTAGATGGCCGGATAGTATTCCGCGGCGGCGGCCGGCGTGGGCGCTGCCACCGCCGTGAGGTCGAGCCGCCGGCCGGGCGCGGTGCGGACCTTCGGCGAGTCGACGAGCCCGTAGCCGCGCACCCAGACGCTGTACGTCGCCTTCGGCAGCTCGGGCAGCAGGTAGCGGCCGCGGTCGTCGGTCACGACGATCTTCGCGAGCTTCGTCGGCAGGTCGGCCGTCTCCGCGATGACCCACACACCGGCCTCGGGCCCGTGCGCGCCGCTCACGACGCCGGTCAGCTCGCCGGCGCTCACGCGGAGCGCCGGGTCGGCGCCGGGCTGGGCGCCGAGCCGTCCCTGCCATCCGAGCACGCCTGCGGCGATGCCGATCGCCACCACCACCGCGCCCAACGCTCCGCTCTTCGTCATGGACCGGCTCCTCGCGCCAGTATCCCACCGTTGACACGCCCGGGGAGTCGCCGCATCATTCGCGGCATCTTCGCCCCGAGGTGAGACCGTGACCGCGCCCTGGCAGTACCGCGATCCGCTCGAGTCCGTGCTCGCCGCGCAGGTGTCGCCCGCGACGCTGATGG
>JBGPHP010000310.1:0-2563 GCA_041484445.1 Gemmatimonadota bacterium | reverse complement strand
GTGTGCTCGACGTGTCGGATGAGCCGCTCGTCTCGGTGGACTACATCGGGAACCTGTTCTCGAGCGTGGTGGACGCCAAGTCCACCAACGTGATCGACGGCACGCTGGTGCACGTCTCGTCATGGTACGACAACGAAATGGGGTATTCGGCGCGCTGCGTGGATCTGCTCGCCTACATCGGATCGCGCCGGTGAGCACACGCAGTCTCGAGAGTCTCCCCGCCGCCGCGCTGGAGGGGCAACGGGCCCTGGTGCGGGTGGACTTCAACGTGCCGCTGAAGAACGGCACCGTCACCGACGATGCCCGCATCCGCGCGGCGGTGCCCACGATTCGCTACCTGCGCGAGCGTGGGGCGCGCGTCATCCTCCTGTCGCACCTCGGCCGCCCCAAGGGCGGGCCGGATCCGAAATACTCGTTGCGTCAGATTCTGCGCGACGTGGAGCGCGTGCTCGGCGTCACGGTGGAGTTCATCGATGACCTCGCGGCCGGGGTCGCCGTGACCCGGCGGCTGCCGCGGGGCGCGGTGGCGGTCGTCGAAAACACCCGCTTCTGGCCGGGAGAAGAGACCAACGATCCCGATCTCGCTCGGCAATTCGCCGCGCTGGGCGACTTCTACGTGAACGACGCCTTCGGATCGGCGCACCGCGCCCACGCTTCCACCGAGGCGGTGGCCCATCTGCTCAAGCCCGCGGTCGCGGGGTTCCTGATGGAGCGGGAGCTGCGCTACCTCGGTGCCGCACTGGAGCAGCCGCGGCGCCCGTTCGTCGCCGTCCTGGGAGGAGCCAAGATCAGCGGGAAGATCGACGTCATCGAAGCGCTGCTCCCCAAGTGCGACGCCATCCTCATCGGCGGCGCGATGGCGTGCACGTTCTTCGCGAGCATGGGCCTCGAAGTGGGCGCCTCGCTGGTGGAGCGGGACCGCACCGCGCTCGCCAAGGAGCTGCTCACCAAGGGCGGCATGAAGCTGGTGCTGCCGCGTGGCGCCACCGTCGCGCCGTCGCTCGCGCGCGCCGCCGAGCGGCGTCAGGTGACGAGCGACGCGATCCCGCCCGACATGGCCGTGTTCGATATCGATCAGGCGACGGCGGACGATTTCCGCGCCCGGATCATCTCCGCCAAGACGGTCATCTGGAACGGACCGATGGGGGTGTTCGAGACGCCGCCGTTCGACGCCGGGACCCGCGCCGTGGCCAACGCGCTGGTGGAAGCGACCGCCAAGGGGGCGACCACCGTGGTCGGGGGCGGGGACTCCGCCGCGGCCGTCGCCGGACTCGAAGACAAGCTCACCCACGTCTCCACCGGTGGCGGCGCCTCGCTGGAGTTCCTGGAGGGGAAGCCGCTGCCCGGAGTGGCCGCGCTGGACGCCGCGTGAGACGACTGCTGTTTGCCGCCAACTGGAAGATGCATCTGGGGCCGGTGGATGCGCAGGCGTACCTCGACGCGTTTCTTCCTTCATACGCGCCTCGGCCCGGCCGGGAGGTGTGGTTCTTTCCCCCCGCCGTCTCCCTGGCCACCGTGGCCGGGCGTGTGCGTGGTCGGGAAGACCTGCGGGCCGGCGCGCAGGACGTGCATTGGGAGCCCAAGGGCGCGTTCACCGGCGCCATCTCGGCGCCGCTCGCCGTCCAGGCGGGAGCCCGGGCGGCGCTCGTCGGCCATTCGGAGCGGCGACACGTCTTCGGCGAGACCGATGCGGAGACGGGCCGCAAGCTTCGGGCGGTGCTGGACGCCGGCCTCGTGCCCGTGCTGTGCGTCGGCGAGATGCTCGCGGAGCGGGAGGGCGGTGCCACCCTGCAGGTCGTGCAACGTCAGCTGGGGGCCGCGCTCGAGGGGCAGGACGGCGCTACGCTCGATCGGGTGGTGATCGCCTACGAGCCGGTCTGGGCGATCGGGACCGGGCGCAACGCGACCCCGCAGGACGCGGCGGCGGTGCACCGTGAGATCCGTAGTTGGCTCGGGAGCCACGGCGCGGGTGCGACACGGATTCTCTACGGCGGCAGCGTGAACCTCAAGAATATCGCCGACCTCGTGGCCGAGCCGGAGCTGGACGGGGTGTTGGTCGGGGGCGCATCGCTCGATCCCGCCGGATGGTCGCAGCTTGTGTCGGTCGTGGCGTCCTAGCTATACTCCGCGCGCCATGTACGCCGTGCTCCTCGTCATCTTGCTGCTCGATTCCATCGTGATGGCTACCGCGATCCTGCTGCAGGCGGGGCAGGGCGGCGGCCTGGCGTCGCTGGGCGGTGGGTCGGGCACGGAGATGGTGATGGGCGGCCGCCAGGCGACGACGTTGCTGCACACCATCACCTGGTGGTGCTCGGGAATCTTCCTGTTCCTGGCTCTCCTCCTGGCCATGATGTCGTCGCGCTCGAGCGCGCCGCGGTCGATCCTGGAGGGTGGGCCCGCGCCGGCACCGGTGCAGCAGGCGCCGCTGCCGATTCAGTCCACACCTTCGCAGCCCCCTCCGCCCAATCGCTGACCGACTCCCGGCCTACGTGCTCCTGGAGGATGGCGCCTGGTTCGCCGGAACCGCGCCGCTCCCCTTCGAGCCGGCTTGTGCCGAAGTCGT
>JBGPHP010000309.1:0-2633 GCA_041484445.1 Gemmatimonadota bacterium | reverse complement strand
CAGTCGGTATCCGGTCGAGTCGTACGCCGTGAACACCAGCTCCCCGGAGCGCTGCGCCACCGAGATCACGGGGCTCGCCGCGGTGATGCCGCTCGCGCCGACGAAGAGGTTGGTGACCTGCGTGAAGCTGCCCGACGCGACGTCGAGCCGGTACACGTTGTCGATCCCGCCGCGGTCCGACACGAAGAACAGACCCGTGCCGTCGGCGCTCCACTGGGGATTTATCGCCTTCGCCCGCGGGAACGCGGGCAACGGCCGGATCGCGCCGCCGGTGACGTTCACCAGCGCCAGCTGGTATGGGCCCGCATCGAGGTCGGTCGTATCGGTCGAAAAACGATCGGTGACGAACGCGATGGAGCGGCCGTCCGGCGACCAGGCCGGCTGCAGGTCGGCATACAGGTCGTTGGTCAGGCGGCGCAGCGTACCCGTCGTGAGATCGTAGGTGAAAAGATCGGTCCACCCGTCCACCTGCGCGGAGAACGCCACGCGGTGGCCATCGGGTGACCAGGTCGTGCCGAGAATCTGGCCCAGGGCCGGGAAGGGGATCTCCCGGTCCGTTTTGCCGGACTGCACGTCGAGGATCGACAGCACCGGCCGGCCATGCTCGACGACGCCGAAGGCGAAACGGCGGCCGTCAGCGTCCCAGGCGCCGGCCGAGCTGATGAATCCCACGCTCTCGTAGTGCGGATCGAGCGACGTGTTGGTGAGGGTGCGCTCCACCTTGCCGCTCGCGACGTCGGCGAGATAGAGGTCGATCGAGAACAGTCCGCGCTCGGAGAAGAAGGCGATCCGGCTGCCGTCGGGACTCAGCGCCGGCGCGACGTTGAGCTGCGCGCCGCTCCGCTCCGACGCCAGGGGGCGACCGAAGGCTTCCGGGGCCGCTGTGGTCCGTTGCCACGGCGCGTAGGTGGCGCGCACGGCCGCCTGCCACTGGTGCGACAGGGAATCGAGCCTTACCCCGGACAGCTTTTCCAGCTCGAGGGTGACGTTGCCGCTCTTGCCGGCGCTCCGCAGCAGCCGCGGCACGACGTTCTCGCCGTAGCGGCTCGCGAGGTACGCCCAGAACGCCTGTCCCCAGCGGTACGGGAAGTAGCGCGGATCGTCCAGCTGATGGATCGAGGGGATCTTGTCGTGTTGCACCGCGTCGCGCAGCCACATGGCGGTGTTGGGGTCGACCGGGCCCAGCGACAGGTACTCCGCCATCCCTTCGATGAACCACAAGGGCAGGCGCTCCGCGCTGGGATTCGCGCCGCGGCGGCCGTTCCCGGTGATGTCGTACTGGAAGGCGTGCACCAGCTCGTGGCCCAGGACGTGGTCGGTTTCGGCCAGGGGCCCGGCGAGCGGCAGCACGATGCGGCGTTTCAGCGCCTCGGTGACGCCGCCCGTGCCTTCGTCCAGCTCCCCTTCGATCGCGTTCGTCTGCTCGAAATCGGGATGACTCGCATACAAGAGCAGCGGCTGGACGCCGTGCAGCTCGTGACCGAGCAGCGCGGCATAGCGTGCATACCACCGCTCCGCCAGGCGCGCCGTTTGCCGTGCCGCGTCCTGCTCTTCCGGATAGAAGTAGACCGCGAAATGCTTGGTGTGGAGTACCTGGAACTGAAACGTCTCGTACTGGACCTTGTTGCGCCCGAAGTCCTGTCCCGAGGCCAGCGTCGGGACCGAAAGCCCCAACGCAGCGGCGAGTACGACCATCCGACCGGCATTCACGGTACCACCTCGTTGTGAGTCGCCCATGGCGGTGTTGATTCTCCTAGTACTACGAAGCGGGCGCGGTGTTCGAATGTTCCGCGGACTTGACGCCGGGCAGCGCAACTCCAGTTTGTCCTACACGTCTCTTCCCCTTTCCCCGACCTGCGACTCATGACGACCTACGCCCGTCGCCTCGGTCTCTTTTCCGCCACCATGGCCGTCATCGGTGGCATCATCGGGTCGGGCATCTTCGCAACCCCCAACGTGGTGGCCCAGCGGGTGGGCACGGCCGGCCTCGCGCTCGGTGCCTGGGTGCTGGGTGGTCTCGTCGCCCTCGCGGGGGCGTTCTGCTACGCCGAGCTGGGGCAGCGGATGCCCAGGGCCGGCGGACAGTACGTCTATCTGCGTGATGCGATCGGGCCGCTGCCGGCGTTTCTCTACGGCTGGGCGCTGCTGCTCGTGATGGCGACGGGAGCCGCGGCGTTCGTGGCGGTGACGTTCGCCAACTACACCATCACCCTGCTCGGTCTCTCGGCCGCCGCCAAGCTGCCGCTCGCCATCGGCGCGATCGTGGTGGTGTGCGCCATCAACTACGTGGGCGTGGCGCCGGGCGCGATCACCCAGAACGTGTTCACCGTGCTGAAGCTCGGCGCGCTGGCCGCGCTGATCGTGGCGGGCTTGTTGCTCCCGGTGCATCCCGGCGCCGATCTGGGGCTGCGCCACCCGCCGCTCGTGGTCCCCACCGGTTTGCTCTCGATCGGGGTCGCCATCGGCGCGGCGCTCGTGCCGGTGCTGTTCACCTACGGTGGGTGGCAGCAGACCAATTTCGTCGCCGAGGAGATCGTGGACGCCGAGCGGACGTTGCCGCGGGCGCTCGTGCTGGGGGTGCTGGGCGTGATCGTGGTGTACGTGCTCGCCAACGTCGCCTATCTCGTGGTGCT
>JBGPHP010000308.1:0-2671 GCA_041484445.1 Gemmatimonadota bacterium | reverse complement strand
GACACGCTGGTGCTCCCGTCGCACGGGCTGCCCTTCCGCGGGCTGCCCGCGCGCCTGCGTGCGCTCGTCGATCATCACGACGCACGGCTGGCCGAGTGCGCCGCGGGGCTCACCGAGCCGCGCACCGCCGCGGAGCTCCTTCCCCTGCTCTTCCGTCGCGAGCTCGACACCCACCAGCTCGCGTTCGCCATCGGCGAGGCGCTCGCTCACCTGCACTTCCTCGAAGCCGACGGCCGCGCGGCGCGCATCGTCGGCGACGACGGTCTCATTCGTTTCGGAAAGCGGTGACGCGACCCGCCTCTCGAGCTCGCGCCCCTGGTACCTATATCACCGGCCTGTGTCTACCCGGGGACCGGAAGAGTATCGAGCCCATGGCCGCCCGAGTGGATCCTCGCCATGTCCGCTCCCGCCACCAGTCGATGCATCACTTCATCACTGACGCGCCGTGGGATCCGGCCGCCGTGCTGCAGGTGGCCCGGGAGTGGGTGCTGGAGCCGATGGTCCGGCATGGACCGGTGGCGGCGTGGATCGTGGACGATACCGCCTTTCCCAAGAAGGGACAGCACTCGGTGGGTGTGGCCCGCCAGTACTTCGGCGTGCTGGGCAAGCAGGAGAATTGCCAAGCGGCCGTGAGCGTGTCGGTGGCCAACGACGCCGTCAGCCTGCCCGTGGCGTATCAACTGTATCTGCCGGAGAGCTGCGCCCGCGATCGTCGACGCCGACGGGCGGCGGGCGTCCAGGACACCTTTGAGATGGAGCTGACCGGAAGGGCCGATCGGCCGTCCATGGGGTCGAGGTGGTGGAGCGACTCAAGCCTGGTGCTCGACGAGAGTGCCGGTGGACTCAGGAACGGGGAGGAGGGCCATCGCCCGACGCCGGCACGGTGCTCGCGTCACGCGACGAGACCGGGCTCTGGAAGCCCGGCAGGCTCACCGCCCGTTCCTGCCTCGACGTGCTGTCGGCGTCGCCCGGACCGGGCGGGGCTTGACTACGCCCTGCCCACCGCCTATACAGGGGCATTGGCCCGACTAGGCTGCCGCCCCGCTGCCGGGACGCGTCACGCGACCGGGGGATCCGTCATGCCGAAGTTCCTCTCTGGCGACGCTGTGGAACAGTACCAGCGTGACGGGTTCTACTTTCCGATCCCCGTGTTCTCATTCGCCGAGGCCCGCGGGTACCGGGACCGGCTCGAGGCCGTCGAGCGGGAACAGGGCGGGCCGCTCCGCGGGGCGCTGAGGCACAAGAGCCACATCCTCTTCACATGGCTCGACGCGCTCGGGCGCCACCCGGTCATCCTCGACGCCGTCGAGGACATCATCGGCCCCGACATTCTGCTCTGGAGCTCGAGCTTCTTCATCAAGGAGGCGCGCGACCCGGCCTTCGTCTCCTGGCACCAGGACGCGACCTACTGGGGGCTCAGCGAGCCCGACGTGGTGACGGCGTGGGTGGCGCTGTCCGAGAGCTCCAGCGAGAGCGGGGCCATGCGGATGGTCCCCGGCACCCACCAGGAGCAGGTGGCCCACCGCGACACGTTCGCACACGACAACCTCCTCTCCCGCGGCCAGGAGATCGCGGTGGACGTGGACGAGTCGAGAGCTGTGGACATCGTGCTGCGCCCGGGCGAGATGTCGCTGCACCACGTGCGCATCTTCCACGGGTCACCGGCCAACCGCTCGGCAGACCGTCGCATCGGCTTCGCCCTCCGCTATATCCCGACGCGGGTCCGGCAGGTCGCGGGGGCGCGCGACAGCGCGCTGCTAGTGCGCGGCGTGGACACCCACCACCACTTCGACGTCGAACAGCCTCCCGAGCGCGACCTCGCCCCGAAGGCGGTGGCCCGGCACGCGGCCATCATGCAGCACCAGGGCGAGTTCCTGTACCGGGGCACTACCGTCGAGCGGTTCCGGTAGGCGGCGGGGCCGCGTCGTGGACTTCCCGTGGCTGGCCCGGGCCTACCTCGAGGGTCGCCTCAAGCTCGGCGAGCTGATCACGCAGCGGCTGCGGCTCGAGCAGATCAACGACGGCTTCGCCGGGATGGCGAAAGGCGCCGTCGTCCGTGCGGTGCTCACCCTCAACTAGGGGACAACTATGAGCGTGTTTCTGGGCGTCATCATGCTGCTGGCCTTTCTCATCGCGGTCTTCGTCATCTTCCGTGGTGTCAGCCCCATCATCGTGCTGCTGTTGCTGGCCATCGCGTGGCCGCTGCTGGCCGGCTCGTCCTTCCGGGACCTGCTGACCAACGTGCTCCAGAAGGGCGGGGAGCAGTACGCGAGCACGATCGTGATCATCGTCTTCGGGGCCTGGTTCGGCCAGGTCCTAGTGCTCACCGGCATCGCGGAGAGCATGATCCGGACGGCCGTGGAGCTGGCCGGCGACCGGCCCATCGCCGTGGCCTGGGCCGTCTCGCTCATCACGGCGCTGCTCTTCACCTCCATATATGGCGTCGGCGCCGCCATCTCCATCGGCGTCATCGCTATCCCAATCATGCTCTCGCTGGGCATCCCGCCGCGGGTGGCGGCGCCGGCCTTCACCATGGCCATCGGAGCGGGCAATTATCTGAACCCCGTCGAGTTCGGCATCTTCAAGAACTTCTTCAAGGGCATCGAGTACGGGCCGCCCTACTTCACCTTCTACCTGATCGGCTTCGCCGTCTACCTGCTGGCGGCCCTCG
>JBGPHP010000307.1:0-2742 GCA_041484445.1 Gemmatimonadota bacterium | reverse complement strand
TCGTCCTGCTGGGCGATGCCACCCGGCCGCTCGAGCTCGTGGCCCAATCCCTCTGGCGCCAGCTCCGCTCCGCTGTCCGGGACCACCGTCACTTGAGCTTGCCGGTGCTCACTGCGCCCGCGCGCTATCTCCCGTGGGGGCTGTTCCGCCGCTGGGCGGTCAACACGTCGACCACGGGCCTCGCCACGAGTCATTTCACCTGGCTGTCGCAACGCCGCGACGCGTTCGGAGAGGTCGCGGCGCGATCGCGCGGGGCGCTCGAGGTGCGGCACCAGTTGAGCTACACCCCCGTGTGCCTCCACATGGGGGCGACCCTCGCGGCGGTCGCCTGGCCGGACCGGCTGCAATTGTTCGTCAGTTATCGGGAGACGGCCTTGTCGGAGGACGACGCCGCAACGCTGGGGGACATGCTCGTCGCCGACCTGACGCCTTCGATCGCCCGCCGGGCGGTCCACACCGCATGAAGGGCGTCCAGGTCCTGGGCTTCGGAGACGTCGACCGCATCGCCGTCGTCGACCTACCGAGCCCGGTTCCCGGGAAAGGCTCCGTGCTGGTACGGGTGAAGGCCTGCGGTCTCAACTACTCCGACGTGTTGCAACGACAGGGTCTCTACCTCGGAGGACCCGTGCCCCCATTCATTCCCGGGATGGAAGCCGCGGGGATCGTCGAAGGGAATGGTGGTGGCACACCCGCGATTCCAGTCGGCACGCGGGTAGCCGTCGTGGCCGCTGGGGGCCTCCACACCGAGTGCGTCGTGGTGCAGCCGGCCGCCTGCATTCCGCTGCCCGACGCGATGTCGTTCGCCCAAGGGGCGGCGTTCCCGATCCACTACCTCACCGCATATCACGCACTCACGACGGTCGCGCATGCGCGGGCCGGCGAGACGGTGCTCATTCACGCCGCGGGCGGGGGTGTAGGGACCGCCGCTGTGCAAATCGCCCGGATCCTCGGGCTGCGCGTCGTGGCGACCGCCTCTACTGAGGAGAAGCGCAGGAAGGTCCTTGCGCTGGGAGCGACCCGTGCGGTGGGGTACGAAGATTTCGAGGCGGCTACCCGAGAAGTCGCTGGCGGGGCGGGTCCGGACATCGTGTTGGAATCGCTCGGCGGCGACGTGTTCCGCCGCAGCCTGGCGATGCTCGCCCCGCTCGGCCGGCTGGTCGTGCTCGGTGCGGCGAGCGGCGAGATCGTGCCCATCGACGGACTTCGGTTGGTGTTTCGCTCCCAGGGCGTCCTCGGGTTCCATCTCAGGGCGCTGCTCCGCGATGCGGACGCGGTCAACGCCTCCGCCCGGCGTCTCTTGACGTGGATCGAGCAGGGCGATCTCGAGATCCAAGTCGGCCACGAGGTCGCGTTCGCCGATATTCGGCGCGCCCACCAGCTCGTGGCGAGCCGCGACCGATATGGAGCGGTCGTCCTGGTGCTCTGACCCCTCTAGAGATCCGGCCGCGCGCCGCAGAAGTCGGCCGGGTAGTCCGGATAGCCCGGGTTGGAAGGGTCAATCGGCGGCCACGCCCGTAGGTCGTCGGGCGCGAACAAGCCGCCGATGATCCCCATCACCCCGACCAGTGTGGCGGTAGTGGAGTTCTCGTAGCGCACCGTGAGCCGGTAGCGATGACCGGCCCTCAGATGCGGCCCACGGCCCAGCAGGGCCAGCACCCGCCGCGACACTCCCACCACAGTGCCGCCGGGATCCTTGATCGGGCGCACCGTGGTGATCTCGTGTCCGGTTGCGGCGTCTTCCAGCCTCAGCCAGGCGCCGTGATCGTGCAGATGCCCACCGACGACGAGCAGCCGTCCGCTGAGCGGGATCGTGAAATCGAAGTCGCGGGTGACGCCGCCAGGCGGCACGTCGAACAACCCGCTGGGAGCCAAGCTTGCGTTGGCCACGAACGGCAGTACCGCGATCGCCGCCGGGGACTGGCGGCGCGCATTGAGCTTGAAGGTGAGCCGCAGGCGCACGCTATCCACGTCGTGCCCACTGTCGTTGTTCCACATCACCACCACCGCGATGCGGTGCCCGCGCTCCATCGGCATCCCGACCGTGGCCGGCATCGAGATGATCTCCGTTTCCCGCCCGAACGCCACGATGTGCTCCATCTGCGGATAGATCAGGTCGCGGCGGTCGAAATTGTTGAGCCGGAGATGGTGCAACAGCGAGCGCGCCAGAGGCGCACCGCGAGCGTCCAGCAGCTCGAGACGAAGCCCGTGGAACAACGCGGATTGCGGCCAGATGAACTGTCCGATGCAGGAATCCTGCATCATCGCCATCGCCATCGGGTCGGGGTGGTTCATCGCAACTCCGGCCGGGACGCGGAACGGCCCGACCGTGACGACCACCTGGCGATAGGAGGAATCGAGTTCGACGATAATCCGCGCGGGGGGATCGCCAGGAGCGCGGGGAGCCTGGGTCAGTGCCTGGATCGACGTGGGCGTCGCGACGAACAGTATCAGGGCCGGCAGGCTCAATCGCACCCGGCAGGGTCCAAGGAGGAGACCCTCCCAAACTACGCGAGTGTCCCGCCGTCCAGGAAGACGACCGTCCCGGTCATGTAGGTATTGCGCTGCGAGGCGAGCCATACCACCAGCTCACCGCATTCGTGCGGCTCACCGATGCGAGACAGCGCCGAGGCATCGATATAGCGCCGCTGGTGATGCTCAGGAATCGTCGAGCGGAGCCCCCCATCGAAAATCCCCGCAGCGACGGCGGTGACGAGAATGCCGTAGCGACCGACCTCGTGCGCC
>JBGPHP010000306.1:0-2751 GCA_041484445.1 Gemmatimonadota bacterium | reverse complement strand
TCCTTGGTGTAGGTGATGTAGGGATGCTCGTAGTCCAGCCAGTAGGCGGTGCGCTCGGACAGCGCCTCCCAGTCATTCTTGTAGGTGAACACGCTTTCGCGGCACAGGCGGTTGAACTTCTCCACGCCGAACGCCTCGATCTGCTTCTTGCCGCTGATCTGAAGCTGCCGCTCGACTTCGATTTCCACCGGGAGCCCGTGGGTGTCCCAGCCCGCAATGCGGGTCACGCCCTGGCCCAGCATGGTGTGATAGCGGCATACGAGGTCCTTGATGGTGCGCGCGAAGACGTGATGGATGCCCGGGCGTCCGTTGGCGGTGGGCGGTCCCTCGAAGAACACGAACGGCGGGCCGTAGCGCGTCGCTTCCTGCACGCGCGCGAACAATCGCTCCTGCGTCCAGGTGGCGAGCAGCTGCTTCTCGAGCGCGTCGGCGCTCGGATCGCGCGGCAGCGGGGGATACGGCATCAGTTGAGGCGGGCCACGACGCCCTGCACCAGCGCCGCGAGCTTCGGCTCCGCGGCGCGGGCCACGGCGAGGATACGCCCCACGGACGCAGGCTCGAGCGCGTCCGGCAGGCACAGATCGGTGATGATGGACAGTCCCAGCACCCGCATGCCTTCTTGCCGGGCGACGATCACCTCGGGGACGGTGCTCATGCCGACCACATCGCCGCCCATCGTGCGCAGCATGCGGTATTCGGCGCGCGTTTCGAGATTCGGACCCGCCACCGCGACGTAGGTCCCTTCGCGCAGCGTGATCCCCTGCTCCAGCGCGACGCCGCGGGCCAGCGCCCGCAACGCGGGATCGTAAGCCGCGCTGAGATCAGGGAAGCGCGGGCCGCGGCTGCCGTCGTCGGGGCCCGTGAGCGGATTGTCGCCCAGGAGATTGATGTGGTCGGCCAGGAGCACGAGATCTCCCGCACCCCACAAGGGGTGCATCCCCCCGCTCACGTTGGAGACGATGAGCGTGCGCGCGCCGAGCGCGTGCAGCACGCGCACCGGGAAGCTCACCCGGTCGAGCGCGTAGCCCTCATAGCGATGGAAGCGGCCCTGCATGGCCGCGACGGGCCGGCCGGCGAGCGTGCCCAGCAGCAATCGCCCGGCATGACTCTCCACGGTCGGGACTGCGAACCCCGGGAGCTCGGCATAGGGGATCACCGCTTCGGCCTGGATCGCCTCGGCCAGGGCGCCGAGTCCCGTGCCGAGGACGATCGCCACCTCCGGTGCCAGGCCAGTGCGCGCGCGCACCGCCTGCACCGTTTCCTCCACCGTCACCCGCGATCGCCCTCCAGCGCGCGCAGCTCGGCCATCTGCCGCTCGAGCAACGCGCGGAATCCCGCCAGGTAGCCCGCGAACTGACGCTCCACTTCGCCCAGCCGCGCGTGCGCGTCCTGCTCGCTGCGCTGCGCGGCATCGAGCTGGCGCCGGCCCTCGGCCTCCGCCTCGCGCACGATCACCTGCGCCTCGCGCTCGGCGGCACTGCGCGTCTCTTCCCGCAGCTGCTGCGCCGCGACCAGCGCCTCGTTCATCGCCGTCTCGCGCTCGCGGAACACGCGCAGCTGCTCGGTGAGCGCCGCCACGCGCTCTTCCAGCACGGACCGCTCCCGCAATACGCGCTCCAGCTCATCCGCCACCCGCATGCGGAAGTCTTCCACGCCGAGCGGCTCATAGCCCCGCAGGCTGCGGCGGAATTCCTGCCGTCGCACGTCGAGCGGGGTCAAATGGAAGGTGGGGTCGCTCACGTCGTCCTCGCGCCGAACAGGGCGGTACCCAATCGGATCGCCGTTGCTCCCTCCTCGACCGCTGTAGCGAAGTCGCCGGACATCCCCATCGACAATGTCGGTACCCATAGTCCCTCCTGCTGCAGAGCGTCTCGCAGCTGCCGGAGCCCCCGAAAGGTCGTGCGTTGCACCTCTGGGGCGTCGGTCAGCGGCGCGATCGTCATCAACCCTTCGAGCGCCAGCGCATCCAATGCTGCGATGCGCCGGGCCAGCGGAACCGCGTCCGCCGGCGTGCAGCCGCTCTTCTGCTCCTCCCCGGCCACGTTGACCTGCACCAGCACCCGTTGGCGCGTCCCCTGCGCCGCCGCCCGCTTCGCCAGCTCCTCCGCCAGGTCGAGCGAGTCGATCGAATGGACCAGGGCGAAGCGGCCCGGGACGAGCTTCGCCTTGTTGCGCTGCAGGTGGCCGATCAGGTGCCAGACGACGCCGGGGTCGCTCACCTGGGCCATCTTGTCCAGCGCCTCCTGCACGCGGTTCTCCCCCACGTCGGGGAGTCCCGCGGCCCGGGCCGCCATCACCGCCGCCGCTCCGAACCCCTTGGTCACCGCCACGATGGTGACGGGATGGGTCCAGCCGCCGGCGGCCTGCCGTCGAGCGATCTCGGCCCGAATGAGGGCGAGCCGCTCCGGCAGCCCGGCAAAATTCATAGCCGGATATAGTACCCCCGAGCGTGACCCGAAACAATCGTCCGGCCCGAAATGGCCGGGGTCAGGGCCCGGAAACGCCTGCGGCGACGAGGGTTTCGAGGCGGCCGATGGCGCCGGACAGCACGTCCCGGACCTGATCGGCGGTGAGGGGCCGGTACAGCCGGCCGGCCGAGGCGATCGAAATCGTGGACGTCTCCTCGGAGACCACGAAGACGGTCGCGTCGGTTTCTTCGGAGAGTCCGAGAGCGGCGCGGTGGCGCGTCCCCAGCGACTTGTCGGCCACCTTGTACTGGGTGAGCGGCAGCACGCAGCCGGCGCCGATGAT
>JBGPHP010000305.1:0-2777 GCA_041484445.1 Gemmatimonadota bacterium | reverse complement strand
TCTCCTTCCCGGGCAGAAGCGCAAAGCGCCGGGGGGCGGGAAGCTCCGTGTCCCCGATTTTCGCGCGCTCGCCGCGAACGTCAAGGACCCCTGGCTGCTGGCGGCGATCGCCGCCGGCGTGATCGTGATCGGGGGGCATGCTGCGTTCTACCTCTGGAACAGTGCGCGGCTGGCTCGGGTGGACGCCGTGTTGCGCGGCGTGCAGGCCGAGAAGCGGCGCTACGACGCGGTAGCCGCGCAGAAGCGCCAGGCCGAGCGGGTGCGGGACTCGCTGTCCGCCGAGATGGCGATCATTCGCGGCATCGACGCGGACCGCTACATCTGGCCCCACCTGCTGGACGAGATCACCAAGGCGCTGCCCGCCTACACGTGGATCACGAACGTGAACGCGGTGGGGGGTGCGGCGCCGGCGGTCTCCACCACGACAGGGACGACGCCCGTGGATACGACGGCGACCCAGGATGTGCGCGTGTCGATCGACGGGCGCACGGTGGACATCCAGGCCTACACGACGTTCCTGCGCCAGCTCGCCGCTTCGCCCTGGCTGAGCGATGTGATGCCGACGCGCGCCACCGCGGTGGTGGAGCAGGATCGGCCGGTGACGGAGTTCAACATCACGGTGCGGTACCGGCAGGCGGACTCGCTCTATATCCGCACCGTTCCGCTCGTGGAGTCGGTGAGGTAAGCCATGGCCTTCGGACTCCCCCAGGATCAGCGCAGCCAGGTGATGCTGTTGGTCGTCGTGGCGTGTCTGGCGGGCGGGTACTTCTTCTGGAGCAAGTTCCAGAACCCGCGTCGCCAGGAGGTCATCGCGGCGCAGGCCCAGATCGACAGTCTCGGCGCGATCATCCGCAAGGCCAAGGTGGACCTGGCCAGCGGCAGCGTGGAGAGCATGCGGCGCGCGGTCGAGCGTTACCGGGCGGCGCTGGGACTGATGCGGCGCCTGGTCCCCGAGCAGAACGAAGTGCCGAGCCTGCTGGAAGACATCTCCAACCGGGCCAAGGTTCGCGGCATCTCACTGGGCAGTTTCCAGCCGTTGCCGCCGGAGCCCGGGCCGCCGCTCGCGCTCGCCTTCCACGAGGCCGCGGACAGCACCAAAGCCAAACGGCCGCCGCAGCCGGCATTCGACATCTATCGCTATCGCCTGCAGGTGTACGGGCACTACGACCAGATCGGCGAGTTTCTCGCCGACGTCGCGAGCCTGCCCAGGATCATGGTGCCGCAGAGCCTGGTCCTGAAGCCGGCGGGCCAGCAGACCCAACGGATGGTGGGCGACACGATGGGCTCGTTGCTCGAAGCGAGCTTCGACCTGCGGACCTACGTCAAGCGGATAACGAGTGGGACTGCCACGGCGGGGGGAACGGCGAATGCGCGTCCGTAGTCTGCTGACCGCGGCATGGTGGGTCGCCGTTCCGCTGGCCGGACAGGCCGCGCGGCCCGACAGCGCGCGAGACACGGTAGCGCGCTCGGACACCGCTCCGCTCACGCTGGCGCGTGAAGTGTTTTCCTATCAGGGAGCGGGCCGCGATCCGTTCATGTCGCTCCTGAAGTCCGGCGATGTGCGCCCCCTGATCAACGATCTCAAGCTCGTGACCGTGATTTACGACGACCGCTATGCGGCGCGCAGCGTTGTGGTGCTGCGGGACGTCACCACCGCGCGGCGGTATCGCGCGCGGGTGGGCGACGTGATCGGCCGACTGCGGGTAACCCAGATCCGTCCGCGCGAAGTCGTGTTCACCATACAGGAATTCGGCTTTGAGCGGCAGCAGACGCTGTCCCTGAGGCCGCAGGAGGAGACGCCATGAAGCGCAGCATCGTAGCCATCGCGTGTCTCGCCCTCGGGGCGGCCCGGTTGGGGGCCGATCCGAAACGGGACGGCGAAGTCCGAGCGGTCACCGTGGCCCCGGCGAGCGGTCGGGTGGACGTCGTGATCGACCTGCAGGGCGCGGTCGAAGTCCAGGACTTCACGCTCGACGCACCGGCCCGGTTGGTCATCGACCTGCTGGGCGCCCGGCTGATGGCGCCCGCCACGTTGTACGACGGGCAGAACCGTGGCGGCGTGCGCAACATCCGGTACGGACAGTTTCGGACGGGCGTGGTCCGCGTGGTCATCGAGCTCGATGCCCTCGCCGACTACCAGATCCAGCGTGGCGACGGTCAGGTGCGCGTGGAAATCGGCTCCGAGCGGACGGGATTCGGATCCTGGTCGAGCGGCAGCGCGGCGCGTGTCGCCGCGGCCGCGCCGCTGCCTGCCGCGGCGGCCCCCGACGCCCCGTCTGTGACGGGTGATCCGACGGCCGCCCGGGTGGTGACGCCCACGGTCGGCGCGGTGGGCAGCGTCGACGACTATCTGCGGCTGCACCGCGCCGACGCCATGCAGTCGCAGGCGCCGCGCATCACCGTGCAGTGGGACGGGGCCGACATCAATGACGTGGTGGCCGGCTTCGCGGCGTTCAGCGGCCGGACCATCGTGGTCAGCAAGGCCATTACCGGGTCGGTCACGGCCGAGGTGAAGAACCAGCCGTGGGACCTGGCCTTCAATGCGGTGCTCTACTCGCAGGGGCTCTACGTGCAGACCCAGCCCGGCGGCATCCTGGTGGTGGTGGACAAGAAGGACCTGGCCCGCGCCGACTCCACGGTCCCGGTCGAGACGCGCCTGGTGCGCATCAACTACGCGCAGGCGAGCGCCCTCGTGGCGGCGGTCTCCTCGATCGTCACGAAGTCCCGTGGGTCGGTGGTCGCCGACACGACGAACAACGCGCTCGTCATCACCGACG
>JBGPHP010000304.1:0-2797 GCA_041484445.1 Gemmatimonadota bacterium | reverse complement strand
CTTCGATTTTTCCGCGACACGAATTGTATGGGCTTACGTCACAGGCGCGTCGAGCCGCATTCTCGGCCGGAGCCAACATCGCGGAAGGATCGGCGAAGCGCGGCTCTCGTGAGTTTCGCAGGTTTCTCGACATCACCCTCGGATCGCTCGCAGAACTCGCATTCATTCTCCGTCTTGCTCGCGATCTCGGCTACCTGACGGGTGATGCGTGGGATCGGCTGGATCAGCTACGTCGGCGGGCTGGATATCTCACGTGGCGTTTATACCGTTCTATGGATTCCAAGCCGAAACTGAAATCCTAGTCACGCGTACCGTCTCCTACCGTCTCCTACCGTCTCCTACCGTCCTACGTCTGAACTTTCTTGAGGAGCCACGCCGCTCCCCCTGCCGCCAGGATATTCGGCAACCACGCAGCGAACGTCGGAGGGAGCAGCCCGCCGCCGCCCACCGCGCGGGACAGCTGCATCAGCAGGAGGAAGAGGAAGGTGGTGGCGAGGCTCACCGCCACGCCCCAGGCCGCGCCGCTGCGCGGGTTGGTGACGGCGAGCGGCGCGCCGAACAGCGCGATGATGATACAGGTGAAAGGGATGGCGATCTTGAGCGCGCGATCCACCGCCAGCTTGCGCGTATCCGACCCCGAGCGCGCCAGGGCGTCGATGTAGCGCCCCAGCTCGGCGTAGCGCATCTCCTCGGGCGCCTTGGGCTCGGCGAGCAGGTCCTCGGGGCTCTCGCGCATGATGCGGACGCGCAGCGTGCGGAATTCGAACGCGCGCTCCACGCCGCGGCCCATGAGGTAGCGCACCCGGCCATCCTGCAGCGTCCAGCCGCCTTCCCGGCCGTATCGTGCCCGGCGCGCCGTCACCACGATGGTGGGGTACTCCGGGCCCGTCCCGACGCGCTCCAAGATCAGGTCGTTCATGTCGCGCGTCGCGATCTGGAGATTACGGATCGCATACACCCACCCGCCGTCGGCGCGATACACGAAGTTCGTGCGCGAGCCGGTGCGGATCGCCTTTTCGCCCAGCAGCTCGGACTTCTTGGCCGCGCCGATCGGCACGAGCTCGCCCAGGCCCACGCCGGCCACGCACGCCACGATGGCCGCGAGGAAGATCGGCCGGACCAGCCGGTGGAACGAGATCCCCGACGCCTTGGCGGCCGTCAGCTCGGAGTGCCGTCCCATCGTTCCCACGGTGAACACCGTCGCGAAGAGGACCGCCGCCGGCAGCACCAGGAACATGGTGTCCGGCATGCCGTAGACGTATGCCAGGGCGACGTGCGCTTTGGTCAGCCCGCGCGCCAGGTAGCGGTCCAGTTTGTCAGTCAGGTCGATGACGATGACGAGCAGCGGGAAGCCGAACATCACGACCAGAAACACCATGGACCACTGGCGCAGTACGTACCGATCGAGGGTGCGCATCAGGCGGTGGAGCGGCGCCGCCGCCGGAACAGCCCGACGATCGCGTCCCTGAGGTCGGACCAATCGCCGCCGCGGGCCGTGGGGCTCGCGCGGCGCATCACCCAGAGCCCCGTGAGGCCGAGCGCGCCGAACAGCAGGTTGGGTCCCCACATGGAGAGGAAGGGGGAGACGATCAGCCGGTCGCCCAGATCCTCCCCGCCGATCAGCCCCACGTAGTAGATCGCGAACACGAACACGCTGGTGCCGATCACGAGTCCCGCCCCGCCGCGCGGGAACCGCAACGCCACCGGAACGCCGACCAGGGCGAAGACGAAGCAGGCCACCGCGATCGCCACCTTCTTGTGGATCTCGACCAGATAGACCGCGGCGCGGCGCCGCGCGCCGTCGACGCGGTCACTTTCGCCCGACGTGCCCCCGGGTGTGACGAGGGGCATCTGGGGCACGACGCGCGCCTCCCCCATCGGCGCGGGCACCTGCACCGATTGCGCCTGCGCCTCGGTCGGGAGCAGCCAGTGCGTGAGGCGGCCCAGCAGGCGGCAATAGGGACCGCCCGTGGTGTCGCGGGCCGGGGCGGGGGGCTCCGGCGCGGGCCCGAGGCCGGCCAGGCGTCGCAGATCCCGCTGGACCGTCGTTTCCGCATCGCGGTGGGCGTCGCGGGCGTCGTTCGTGGCCGCGTCCACCACCTGCGCCATTTCACAGACCGTCATTTCCCGGTCACCGCGGTAGTCGTCCTCGCCGGTGCGCACCAGCTGATTGGAGACGTTGCGCACCCGGACGAGGTTCGTGTGGAAGAAGGTGCGGTTGAACTGGGCTTCCTCCCCCCGCCGGAGCTCCTGGATGTCGCCGTCGAACAGGGTCAGGTACAAATCGGTCTGGCCGGGGGTATAACCCATGTGCCCGCTGTCGGCCGTGATGATGCGGCGGCGGTCGGCATCGCCCAGATCGTAGATCGTCACGTCGCGGAGCCCGTTGGTGGCCGGATTGATCCGCGCCGCCCGGAGAAAAAACTGGCCCGGGACGACCTCGTTGATCACCTGCTCCTTGAGGGCGAGGGACGGCTTCTTCCGCTGGATGTCCACCAGCAGCGTGCGGAGGCGGTGATTCGAGCGCGGCAGCACCTGATCGTTCCAGACGAACGCCAGCAGCGCCACGACCGCGGCCCCGAGCAGCACCGGCCGCGCGATGCGGCTCACGCTGATGCCGTTCGCCGTCATCGCCGTGATCTCGCTGTCGGCGGCCAGCCGGCTCATCGTGTGCAGCACGGCGACGAGCACGGCCATGGGCAGCGTCATCGCGATGATGAACGGCACGCTCAGCACGAACACTTCCATGATGACGCTCGGCGGCAGCCCCTTGCCGACGAGATTGCCGAGCTGCTTG
>JBGPHP010000303.1:0-2816 GCA_041484445.1 Gemmatimonadota bacterium | reverse complement strand
TACCACCACTTCCCCGACGGCAAGACCCAGCTCGCCGCGGCGGCCTTGAGCCGCCACGCCGACAAGGCGCGCGCGCTGCTGGAGGCGATGTTCGCGCCCGACACCCCCGTCGCCGCGCGGGTGCGCACCCTGTTTCACACCGCGGCCCGGGGGTTCGAGCGATCCGGGCGCCTCAAGGGCTGCGCGATCGGCACCGTCACCCTCGACCTCGGCGCTGGGGATACGGTGCTCCGTGGGGTGTGCGCCGCCGCGTTCGATGGTTGGGTCGACGCCATCGCCCGCCGCCTGCCGTGGAAGACCCGGCAGGTGCGGCGCTCGTTCGCCGAGATGGTGGTCACAACTTTCGAGGGTGCCTTCATCCTCAGCCGCGCCCGGCAATCCGGGCAACCCTTCCTCACGGCAGGGGAATGGCTCGCGGTCGCCGCCGACTCCCACGACCAGGAATCGTCATGAGCACCCATGCCACCGCAGTCTTTCAAGTGAAGACCTGGGACGAGAAGCCGTATCAGGTGATCGACGCAGGAGCGAAGCTCACCCGGGCGAGCGTGACCAAGACGTACAGCGGGGACATCAGCGGAGAGGCGACGTCGGAGTCGCTCATGTTCTACCGCCCAGACGGCTCGGCCGCCTTCATAGGCCTGGAACGGGTCGTGGCCACGATCGGTGGACGTGCGGGGAGCTTCATCCTTCAGGCGAGCGGCACCTACCGCGACGGGACCGCGACGTGCGATTGTACGGTGATCCCGGACTCGGGGGCCGGGGACCTGCTCAATCTGCGCGGCGAGGGTCGGTACGTCGCTAGTCACGCCGATTACCCGAACGTCCCGTTCACGCTGGACTATCGCTTCGAGTGACATGAGACGATCGCAGGGGTTCATTTCAGACGTGCGCGTACTTCGCTGGCTGCTGCTGCTCGTCACCCCGACCCTGCTCGCGGCCCAGCACGACTCGAGCGCGGCGGACAGCGGCCGCGTGTTGCTGCTGGAGCACCGGTTCGCCCCCGGCGATACCGCCGACGTCGTCGTGACGTTGGAGCGCCAGGTGGTGTACTGGGTCGACCTGACCGGCCCGGGCACGCCGCTGATCCGGCCGCTGCGCGCCCACGCCCGGCCCGCGTTCCTGATCGAGATGGAGGAGAGCGCCGGCGCTGCGCCGCGGCGCTTCGAGGTGCACGCCCTCCACGCCGGCCCGCACCGCATCACCCTCTCCGACTTGCCGCCGGGCACCGAAACGACGCTGCGGCTGTATCGGGACACCGTCGAAACGCGACGCATCGCCCTGAAGCGTGATCGCCAGGTCGCCTTCGGCGTCCTCGCGGCCGCCGGTCTCCACAGCGGCTACCGGCTCGACCCGAGCGGCGGCGCCGACCCCCGCGGCGGAACCGACGTCGAGGGCTGTATCCTGGTCGAGACCGGCGGCCGACTCGGCTCCTGCCTCGGGATGGGACGGCAGTCCTTCCCCAGCGCCGGCTTCGGCGTCACCTGGGTGTTCCTCGAAATGCGGAGCCGCCTCGTGAGCGGGCACATGCTCGGCGGCCACCGCACCGACCTCGGCGCGACGCTGCGCTACAGCCAGGCGTTGGGGGCTGGCCCGAGGGACCTCGACCCCGCACTGCTCAGCATCGGACTGTACGTGACGCAGCACCTCACGAGCGGCGGGCGCCGGCTCGGGTGGAGCCTCGTGTGTGCCTGGCAGCACGGGCGACTCGGCGATGCACCCGAGACCGAGCGGCTCGACACGAACCGGTTCACCGCCGGCCTCGCGTGGATCCGGTGACGACGCGACGCCTGGCCCGACCCCTCGCCGGTCTGCTCGCCCTCGGCGCCTGCACCTTCTTCGATCCCCTCGACCAGGCGGGGTTGGGCGTCATCCTCTCGCCCGCCGATACCGCCGTCTTGGTGGGCGGCCGCTTCACCGAGCGTGGCCGGATGGTGAATAACTACGGTGATGTGTATCCGAGCGACCACCTGAGCTACACCGGGCTCGATTCGAGCATCGCCGTGACCAGGGGCGGCATCGTGACCGGGATCTCGTACGGCCGGGCTACGGTGGTGGTCACGCGCGGCGGCCTGACCGATAGCGGTCGGGTGAGCGTGGTACCTGCCGGAACCCTCGCCCTGAGCAAGGGCTCGGATACGGCGAGCGTGGACGTGGTCAACGCCGACGGTTCCGGGTTTACGTCGGTCGTGTCCGCGGGCCAGTTCGGCGGAGGGGCGCCCGCGTGGCTGCCGGGTAACGCGGGCCTCGTCTACCAGTACGCGATCCTGGGCGGCGGGGGCGATACGCAGCTCTTCGTGACCGATTTCGCGGGTCACAACACGATGCTGGAACCGTTCGGCCGGAATCCACGCGTCGCGCGCGACGGCAGCTGGGTGTATTTCCAGATCGCGGCGAACGAGGGCGAGATCTGGCGGGTGCACGTCGATGGCAGCGGCCTGGAGGCGGTGGCGACCGATTCGGTCACGGGCGGCGACGCACAACCCGACCCGTCGCCCGACGGCACGCAGCTGGCCTTTCTGAGCACCCGGTTTCCGGGCGGCGGATTCCAGCTCGCCGTGCGCGTCCTCGCCACCGGGGCGGAGCGGCTGCTGAGCACCGAGGGTGAGCTGCCACGCTGGGCGCCCAGCGGCGACTCCCTCGCCTACTGGGGCGGCGATGCGTCCTCGGGGAGGGGTGCGATCTACGTGATCGGGGCGAACGGCGGCGGCGCGCGCCAGGTGTCCCCGGCGGGGCGCATCTACCGACCGCTGGGACTCGACTGGTCGCCCGACGGGCAGTGGCTCCTCGCCCGCGCCGACAACACGTTGGACTTGATC
>JBGPHP010000302.1:0-2857 GCA_041484445.1 Gemmatimonadota bacterium | reverse complement strand
GTGCGCATCACCTTCGCGGAGGGGTGGGGGCTGCTGCGCGCATCGAACACGCAGCCGGTGCTCGTCATGCGGTTCGAGGCGCACACGCCCGAGGCCCTGGCCGCCTACCGCGGCGAAGTCGAGGGCTGGCTCGCCCGCAACGCCGCCGGGCCGTGATCGGGCGGCGCCCGGGCCGCGCACTGCTGGCCGGCGCCGCGGTGCTGGCGGTGCTGCTCGTGGCGGGCCGCTGGCTCGCCGTCGAAACCGTCGAGCGGGCCTGGGCCGGCACCCTGTCGGGCGGCGCGGCCTACCTACAGGCCCGCGCGCTGCAACGCCTGTTGGGCCTGGCCGTCTGGCTGGTGGCCGCGGTGTGGGGCACCGGCAATCTCTACATCGTCTACCGGGCGATCGGCTCGGTGCAGATGCCGCGGCGCGTCGGCAACCTCGAGATCGTCGAGGCCGTGCCCCAGCGCCTGCTGCTGCTGCTCGCCGTGGTCACGGGCCTCGTTTTCGGCGGGGGGCTCGCGTGGGGCACGGGCGACTGGTGGCGCGAAGCGGTGCTGGCGGCGGGCCGTCCGGTATTCGGCCGGGTGGATCCGATCCTGGGGCGCGACCTGGGCTATTACGTAGGTCCGCTCCCCTGGGCGATCGAGCGCCAGCAGTTCCTGTTGCTCGCGACGCTCACCGCCGCGGTGCTGGCGACGTTCCTCTACGCCGGCATCGGATCGCTGCGCTGGCAGCGCGGCCGGCTCCAGACCTCGCCGCACGCGCGCGCCCACCTTGGCGTGCTGCTCGCGGGCCTGGCGCTGGCCGTCGCGTGGGGGGGGCTGCTCGATCCGGCGGAGGTGGTGGCGGGGCTGCACGGGACGGTGGATGGCGGCCTCGTGGCGGTGCGTATCCCCGGCGCTCCCGGGGTGGCCGCCGCGGCGGGGCTCGCCGTGCTGTTGAGTCTCGTGTGGGCGGCCTGGGATCGCGTGCGCTGGCTCGCCGCCGGATGGGGGCTCGTCGCACTCACCATGCTTGGCGTGTACTGGGTGCTCCCCGCCGTGGTGCAGCGCGGTCGGTCCGACCTGTATGCCGGTGAGCGCGCCGAGCTGACCGCGCTGGCCTTCGGCACCGCGCGCCGCACGCTCACCACGCCGCCTGGCTATCCGACCATGGCGGCGTTCGCGGCGGCGGAGCCGGTGTGGAGCCCGGATCGCGTGGCCGCCGCCGCCCGCTCCTCGCTCGGTGCCCACGAAGTGGTGGCGGGAGCGGCGCTCGCCCGCGGCCCGGGCGGGGCACCGCAGTGGGTCGTGGCGCGCGCCCCGGACGATGCGTCGCTCGGGACGCAGCAGCCACCGCCCACCTGGGCGCAGGTACATCGCGGTCGCTGGACCACGGCGGGCGGTCCCGTGGGGTTCGTCGAGACGGATTCGGGGCTGACGCACGTGCCGCTCGACCCGGCGGACCCCGTGGCGCGCTTCGGCGACGGCTTCACGCAATTCGCGGTGATCGGCGCGGCCGATGCCGCCGCCAGCTCGGGGATCCGGCTCGACGGCGCGTGGCGCCGCATCGCGCTTTCCTGGGTGCTGCAGAGCCCGGAGCTGGCGCGCGCCACCGCCTCTACGGAGCGGCTGCTGTGGCGGCGCTCGGCCACGGAGCGGCTGGAGCGGCTCGCCCCATTCGTGCAGTTCGACCCGCCGCGGCCGGTATATGCCGACGGGGCGCTGTGGTGGTGTGCCACGGGGTACGTCTCGTCGGAGACCTTCCCGTTAGTTGCGCCGGTGCAGCAGCCCGACGGTCCCGTGCGCTATCTGCGGGCGGGTGTGGTCGGCGCGGTGCGCGCCGCCACGGGGGAAACGCGGCTCTGGCTGTCGCCCGGCGGCGATTCGGTCAGCGCTGCCTGGGCGCGACTGTTCGCCCCGCTCGTGGCGCCGGCGGAGAGTCTCCCGGCGAACCTTGCGCGCTCGCTGCGCTACCCCGAGCGGCTCTTCGACCTGGCGGAGCGGCAGATCCTCGCGACCGTGCCGGACTCCGATGCGTGGCGCGCGCTGACACGCGAGCCCTATGACCTGTCGCTCCCCGACGATCCCACGTGGTGGCTGGCGCAGGGATTCACCTCGGGCCGCACCCCCGGTGGACGGTTCGAAGGGTTCCTGCTGGGCCGCTTCGGGTCCGCGGGGCCCGAGCTATGGTCGGTGGCGCCGCCCCCGCTCGATGCGCCGCCGCAGCTCCTGGTGGGGACCAGCGACGCGATGCCCGGGCCGCTGCGGCTGTGGCTCGCCGCGGGGCACCTGGCCTCGACCCAGGGGCGCTTCGTGCAGCACCGGCCCGATCCGCCGCGCCTCGAGCGCGTGTTCGTGACCTGGGGCAACCGCGGCGGGGAGGGCAGCAGCGCCGCCGCGGCGTTGCGCGACCTCGCGCAGGCCGGCCCGCCGGGCGTCGCCGATACCACGATGGCGGGCCACTGGGCGGCGGCGCGGGCGCTGTTCGCCCAGCTCGATTCGGCGCTGGCGCGGCGGGACTTCGAGCGCGTCGACCAGGTGTACCGGCAGCTGCGCGACCTGTTCGCCGCGCCGCGCCGCGCGCTTGCTCCCACCCCCGCACCTCACTAGGTTGCGCCGCCGTGCCGACCGGGCCGACCTCTGTGGGGACGATCGTCGTCGCGCTGGGCGGGAACGCCGTCGCGCCCGCCCACGAACGACCCACGATCGCGAATCAGTTCCGTCACACGCGCGAGAGTCTGGCCCCGATCGTGGACCTGGCGCGCGCGGGGTGGAACATCGCGCTGGTGCATGGCAACGGGCCGCAGGTGGGCGACGAGCTGGCGCGCAACGAGCTGGCGGCCGAGGGGGGGGCGCTCGAGCCGTTGCCGCTGGGAGTGCTGGTGGCGGCG
>JBGPHP010000301.1:0-2871 GCA_041484445.1 Gemmatimonadota bacterium | reverse complement strand
TGCCCGCGCGGCGGCGGCGGAGGGCGCCTCGGCCGCTCCGGGTCCCGAGACGCCGACCCGCACCATCCTGCTGGTGGACGACGATCCCGCGGTGCGGCGGCTGGTGCAGGCGCTGTTCGGACGGGAAGGTCACACGGTCGACGTGGCGCGCAGCGCGGAGCATGCGCTCGAGCTCATGGAGCATCACGGCTACGATCTGATCCTGGCCGACGGGCAAGTCAGCGCCAACGGGCGGTTGTTCGTCGAGGAGCTGCTGTCGCGGCATCCGGATCTGCGGAGCCGCACGCTGGTGGCCACCGGGGACGTGCGCCCCGCGTCCGACGAGGCGCTGGAGCGCCTCGGGCTGCGCTACGTGCGGAAGCCTTTCAACCTGCGGGATCTCCGCGAGGAAGCGGCGCGGTTGTGGGCCGCCGGGGCCGTTTCGTAGGCCTCCGCCGGCCACCCAAAGCTGCCCAGATTCACCGCGCCACCCGGCGCGAACTTCACGCCCTCCCGCAGCAACAGCGCCCGCTGCAGCACCGCGCTGTGCTCGCCGGCGAGGGAGATGCGGCCCGCCGCGTTGATCACGCGCCACCACGGAAGATCGTTTTCCTCAGGAAGGGCGGAGAGCGCCCACCCGACCGTGCGCGCCGCACCGGGACGGCCGGCGAGCCGGGCCACGATGCCGTAGGTCGCGACCCGTCCTTTGGGGATGTGACGGACGATGCGGTAGATCCGGTGATAGAAGGGATTCACACGACGAGCGATGCGCGCCGCGTGGGCGCGCCGGGAATGATTCTCACCGTGGACGGCACCATGTCACACCGTGTGGAGGACGACCGCTAGGATACCCGGAGCACGTCGTCCAGCAAGCCCCCACCCCCCGCCCCCACTATTGACAAGACGTCGTCGAGCGCTCTCCGCTCGCGCGGCCAGGCGAAGCGGCGGGCGGCGTCGGCCGGCGCGAGCCAGTCGAACGCATCGTGCTCGCCGGAGAGACGCGGTGCGGCGTCGGCGGCCACGAACGCCGCGAACGCGGGGATGATGGCGAGCTCGTCGGTCCGATGTTGATAGAAACCTTCGATGCGACTCAGGTTGTAGAAGCGCTCGGGGGCGAATCCGGTCTCTTCGCGCAGCTCGCGCAAGCTGGCTTGCACCGGCGTCTCGCCCGGCTCGATCGTGCCGTGGACGGTTTCCCACGATCCGGGATTGCGGCCGCCCGGCGCTCGACGCAACACGAGGACCTCGAGCCCCTCCCCCGCCCCGCGCAGCACGAGGGTGTCGACGAAACAGACGCGAATCGCAGTCAAGGAGCCGGGCGCCGCCGCCCCAGCACCGCTTCGAGCCGGGCCGAGAGGGCGCGTGCGCGGAACGGTTTCTGGAGGAAGTCGTCGGCGCCGAGCTCGAAGACGCGCACTTCATTGTCCTCGTCACCTTTGGCCGTGAGCACGATGACCGGAATCCCGGCGGTCGCCGGTCGCGAGCGCAGCTGCGACAGAACGCCGTAGCCGTCGAGCGCGGGGAGATTGAGATCGAGCACGACGATGTCGGGACCCACCCGGTCCACCTGCTCGAGCGCCTGCACGCCGTCGCGCGCCTCCGACACCTCGTATCCGTCCCGCTCGAGCAAGTCCTTGAGCACCTTGCGCAGGCTGTCTTCGTCGTCCACGAGCAGCACTTTGCGCGACGGCCCTCGCGGGCCCGACCGGCGCCCGGTCCCGGACTCGTCCAGCAGCTCGAACCCGGCGCCGAACGTCTCGGGCGCCGGCGCCGTCCCGGAGGCGGGGGTGGAGCGGGCAGGCGCGGCCGTCGCGGTCGCGCCGCCGCTTCTCCGGGCCGGCTCCTGGGGAGGAGGGGGCGGCGGCGTGCGATCCTCTTCGGGGGGCACGTCCACCACGCGCATCAGGTCCTCGACGGTGGATTCGCCGTGCAGCACGTGGTTCAGGCCGCTGTCCCACAACAACGGCATCCCCGCGCGGCGCGCCGCCGCGGCGATCCGGTCCGCGGTCTCGCCGGCGGCGATGCGGCGCTCGACCTCGGGCGTAATCGTCAACACCTCGAGGATGGCGAAGCGGCCCAGGTATCCGGTCATGGCGCAATCGGGGCACCCGGCCGCGCGGTACAGCGGCGTGCCGTGGGGGATCCACTTTTTCAGCTGCTCGGGCGGTGCCCCGACCGAGACTTCCTTGCAGGTATTGCACAGCTTCCGCATCAGTCGCTGGGCGATCACGCCACGCAGCGCCGCGGCGATCTTGTACGCCTCGACGCCGATATCCACGAGGCGGGTGATAGCGTTGGCGGCGTCGTTGGTGTGCAGGGTGCTCAGCACGAGGTGCCCCGTGAGCGAGGCCTGGACCGCGATCTGCGCCGTCTCCTTGTCGCGGATCTCGCCCACCAGCACCACGTTGGGGTCCTGCCGTAGAATCGAGCGCAGCGCCGAGGCGAAGGTGAGCCCCTGCTTCTCCTGCACCTGCACCTGGACGATCCCGGGGATCCGGTACTCCACCGGGTCTTCCACCGTGACGATGTTCACGCCCTCGCTCTTGATCTGGTTGATCATGGAGTAGAGCGTGGTCGTCTTCCCCGAGCCGGTGGGGCCGGTCACGAGGATGATCCCCTCGTGGTATTGCAGCAGCTTCTGAATCGCTTCCGCTTCGTTGGGGCTCAGCCCCAGCGTATCGAGCGACTTGACGGTGGCACGGGAATCGAGGATGCGGATCACGACCTTCTCGCCGTGGGCGGCGGGCAGGGTCGAGACGCGCAGATCGATCGGCTGCCCGTTCACCGCCACACGGGCCCGGCCGTCCTGGGGCCGCAACCGGTCGGCGATGTCGAGCGAGGACATGATCTTGATGCGCGAGATCAGCGGCAGCCCGGCCTGACGCGGGATCT
>JBGPHP010000300.1:0-2979 GCA_041484445.1 Gemmatimonadota bacterium | reverse complement strand
GGGACGACCGAATGCGGCGGCGGAGATCATGTCAAATATTTTGACACTCGTCGATTTGTAGCAGCGGCTCTTTTCTAAGTCGCGTAAAATCCTTATATTAGCCTCCCACAGATGACCTTGTTTGCACCCGACGGCGATTCCCGACCCGTCCACTTCATGGGCATCGCTGGAGCGGGGATGAGTGCCTTGGCGCTATTGGCCAGGCTCCGCGGGGTGCCCATAACTGGTTGTGACAACGACACTTCTGGTGCTGCTGACCTGGAGGCGCTCGGTGTGCCCGTCTGGCAGGGGCACAACCCGGCGCATTTGGACGGTGCGCGAGCTGTGGTGGTGACGGCAGCGGTCCCGACCGATCACCCGGAGCTGGCCCGCGCTCGGGCGCAGGGGCTCGCGGTGCTGCGTCGGGCCGATGCGCTGGGTGCGGTCGTCTCCGGGGCCACGGTCGTCGCGGTGGCGGGCACGCACGGCAAGACCACCACCACCGCGATGTGCACGCAGGCGCTCGCGGCGGCGGGGCGCGACCCGACCGGGCTGGTGGGCGGGCGCATCGCGGCCTGGGGCGGCAACGCCCGCATCGGCGGGACGTCGCTCTACGTCGTCGAAGCGGACGAGTTCGACAAGGCGTTTCTCTCTCTCACACCGACGGTGGCGCTGATCAACAACGTCGAAGCCGATCACCTGGAATGCTATGGCGGCAGCACGGACGCGCTCGAGCGCGCCTTCGTGCAGTTCGCGACTCCCGCGGCGCGGGCGATCGTCGGCACCGACGATCCCGGAGCCGCCCGTGTCGCCGCCGCGCTCCCGGGGCCGGTGTGGCGTGTGGGGACGGAGTCGGGCGCCGATGTCCGCATCAGCGCCGTCGAGCTCGGTCCGGACGGCTCGCGCGCCAGCGTCGCCGTGCCGGGCGGCCGCTCGGTGCAGGTGCGACTCCGGGTGCCGGGGCTCCACAACGTGCGCAACGCGGCCGCCGCACTCGGCGCGGTCGCCGCGCTCGACGCGGAGCTTGCGCCCGCCGTGGCTGCGCTCGCGTCGTTCACCGGCGCGGCGCGTCGCTTCGAGCGCGTGGGGGAGGCGGCGGGCGTGACGGTCGTGGACGACTACGCACACCATCCGAGCGAAGTCCGGGCCACGCTCGCCGCGGCGCGGCAGGCGTTCCCCCGACGGCGGATTGTCGCGGTGTTCCAGCCGCACCTGTATTCCCGCACCGCGCTGCATGGCGCGGCGTTGGGGCGAGAGCTCGCGGCGGCGGACGCCGTGTTTCTCGCTCCGGTGTACGCGGCGCGCGAGCAGCCGCTCCCCGGTGTGACGTCGGAGCTGGTGGCCGCGGGCGCGCGGGCGGCTGGGCGGGATGCCGTGACGGTGACCGATCGTCCGGCGTTGGCCGAACGAGTGGCGCAGGCCGTGCAACCGGGTGACGTGGTGCTCACCCTGGGCGCGGGCGATGTCACGCGCGCCGGTCCGGAGCTTCTGGCGTTGCTCGGGCAACACGCGGGCAGCGGGGCGAGGGGGAACCGGTGAAACCAATCGGCCGGCGCATCCTGATCGGCGTTGGCCTCGTGCTCGGCGCCTGGCTCGTATTGCCGCGACTGCTGCGCCACGCTGGATTCTTCCGGGTGCGGCAGATCGAGCTGGTCGGCGTGCGGTACTCGGCCCCCGCCGCGTTGATCGGGGCGCTGCGGCTCGCACCCACGGCGAGCGTCTTCGACGACCCCGACGTGCTGGCGACGCGCCTGCGGGCGCTGCCCGGGATCGCCGATGCCCGCGTGGTGCGCCATCTGCCCGGGGCACTCAAGATCATCGTGCGCGAAGTCGAGCCGGTCGCGCTCGTGCCCGGGACCGACGGCGGTCCGCTCACGGTGGTGGACGGGGAGGGTCGCGCGCTGCCGTACGATCCTTCCCGGGCGCCGGTGGATCTTCCGGTCGCCGCGAGCGCCGACTCGGGGCTCGTGGGCATGCTCGCGCTGGTTCAGTCGGTAGATCCGACGCTGTTCGAAGCGATCACAGCCGCCCGCGCTTCGCGCGGCGACGTGGTGCTCCAGCTCGGCGCGCGGCGCGTGTTGGTGGGAGGCGACGCCGGTCCCGAGATCATCCGCGCGGTCGTGTTGGTCGCCAACGATCTCGCGGCGCGGTCGCGCCCCTACGCGGAGCTCGACGCGCGCTACGCCGGCCAGATCGTGGTGCGCCGCACGGCCGGAGGCGGCGCATGACCCGCGACCGCCGCCTCGTGGCCGGGCTCGATCTCGGCAGCACGAAGACGTGCGCGGTGATCGCGGAGGTCGTGGGAGACATCCCCCGGTCGCCGTTGGCCAAGGTGCTGGGCGTGGGCCTCGCCAAGAACAGCGGCGTACGCCGCGGTGTGGTGCGCGACATCGAGGAGACGGTCCGCTCGGTGACGGCCGCGCTGCGCGACGCCGAGCGCATGTCCGGCGTCAAGGCGGCCGCCGTGACGTGCGGCATCGCGGGCGAGCATGTGTCGGCGCGCAATTCCTCGGGAGTCGTGGCCGTCAACGGGGACGAAATCACGCCCGCGGACGTGGCGCGCGTGAACGAGGTGGCCCGCGCGGTGTCGCTGGGGCCCGATCAGGAGCTGCTGCACGACATCCCGCAGGAGTACATGGTCGATCAGCAGCGCGGGATCTCGGATCCGGTGGGCATGACGGGGATGCGGCTCGAGGTGGAGGCGTACCTGGTGACGGTCCAGTCCACCGCCGCGCAGAATCTGCGCAAAGCGGTACAGCGCGCGGGGTACCGCGTGGCCGACCTGGTGCTCGAGCCGCTGGCGGCCTCCTACGCCGTCCTGACCGACGACGAAAAGGAGCTGGGGGTCGCGCTGGTGGAAGTCGGCGGCGGCTCGACCGGTGTCGCGATCTTCCACGAGGGAAAGATCCGCCACGTCGCGTCGCTCAAGTACGCCGGCGCTCACGTGACCAACGATCTCGTGCAGGGCCTCGGGGTGACCCAGGCCGACGCCGAGCGGCT
>JBGPHP010000299.1:0-2993 GCA_041484445.1 Gemmatimonadota bacterium | reverse complement strand
CGATCTCCGCGGCACCTACGAACTGGGCCTGCGGTTCGGTGTCGCAGACCATGTTCGCGACTCCGATTTCATCCCATGGGCGCAGGCGCGCCTTGCGGAGGCGAGGCGGCTGTTCGAGGCCGCCCACGTCCTGATCTCAGACACCCTCCAACAGGCGTTCGGGCCGCCAGGTGTATCGGGCGATGCTGAACAGATCGTGTTCGTCGCGAGCCAGTTGGGAAGCGTCTACCGCGAAGGGCTGGAATGGGCTCTTCGCATCAGGCGGGTGCATTGCGAAAAGGAGGACTGCGGGTAACGGTCCATCGTGATCACCCATTTCGGCATCGTGATCACCCGTTTCGGGATCGTGATCAGGGGCGTGTCGGGATCGTGATCACCCGTTTCGGCATCGTGATCATCGATTTCGGCATCGTGATCACGCGCTGAGCGAGCGCTACAACCCCCCGCCTCAGACTGGGAGGCGGAGCGGGCGTCCGGGCAGCCAGCCGAGGCCAGTGGGCCTCCCCCCGATCGATGGTGGAGGAGGCGAGGATGGCCACGGAGAGACTGCCGATGCGCAAGAGTAGAGAGATTCTGCGGCTGAAGTGGGCCGAGGGGCGGCGCCACCGCCAGATTGCCCGCGCGCTCCAGGTGAGCGTGGGCACGGTGAGCGGCGTGGTGCGCGCCGCGGCGGACGCCGGCCTCGACTGGGAGCGGGTGACGGCGCTGAGCGAGGCGGAGCTGGAGGGGGCGATCTACGGCACGGCCCGCCGGGCGCTGCGCACCCCGCTGCCCGAGCCGGCGGCGATGGATCTGGAGCTGAAGAAGCCGGAGGTGACGCTGCAGCTGCTGCACGTGGAGTACCGCGAGCGCCACCCCGACGGCTACGGCTACACGCAATTCTGCGAGCACTACCGGCGCTGGAAGCGGACCCAGCGTGTGGTGATGCGCCAGGTACACCGCGCCGGCGAGAAGCTGTTCACCGACTTCGCCGGCCGCACGCCGCACTGGATCGATCCGGGAACGGGGGAGGTGCACGAGGCGGAGCTGTTCGTGGCGGTGCTGGGCGCCTCGAACCTGACCTACGCCGAAGCGCTGGAGAGCCAACGGGTGCCGCACTGGATCGCCGCCCACACGCGCGCCGTGGAGTACTGCGCGGGCGTCCCGGCGATGGTGGTCCCAGATCAGCTCAAGGCGGCCGTGACCGGCCCCTGCCGCTACGAGCCGAGGATTCAGCGCACCTTCGAGGAGTGGGCGCAGCACTACGGCACGGTCATCCTGCCGGCCCGACCCGCGCACCCGCGCGACAAAGCGAAGGTGGAAGCGGGGGTACTGGTGGCCGAGCGGTGGATCCTCGCCCGGCTGCGCCACCAGCGCTTCTTCAGCCTCGGTGAGCTGAACGGGCGGATCGCCGAGCTGCTCGAGGCGCTGAACGCGCGCGTGATGCGCCGCTACGGGAAGAGCCGCCGCGCCCTGTTCGACGAGCTGGAGCGAGGGGCCCTCCGGGCCCTGCCTGAGCAGCGCTTTACTTACGCGGAGTGGACGCGGGTGAAGGTCAGCATCGACTACCACGTGCAGGTCGACCACGCGTACTACTCGGTACCGTATCGCCTGGTCGGCGCGCGGCTCGACGCCCGCTGCGCGGCCGCTACGGTGGAACTCTTCCATCACGGCGAACGTGTCGCCGCGCACGCGCGGGCGGGGCGGCGCGGGCAGTACCGCACCGATGCCGCGCACATGCCGAGCGCGCACCGCCAGCACCACGACTGGTCGCCCTCGCGGCTGATTGCGTGGGCGGCCAAGATCGGCCCCTCCACCGCGGCGCTGGTCGAGGCCATCCTCGCCGATCGCCCGCATCCCGAGCAGGGCTATCGCAGCTGCCTGGGAATCATGCGGCTCGCCCGCGGCTACGGCGCGGAGCGCCTGGAGGCCGCCGCGGCGCGGGCACTGGCGGCCCGCGCGCGCTCCTACAAGCACGTCGAGTCGATCCTCAAGCACGGCCTCGACCGGCTCCCGGCCCGCCCCACGGCCGCCCCGTCCTCCACCACGCCGCCCGCCGCTGCCCACGAGCACATTCGCGGCAAGGACTACTACCACTGACCGCCCGCTCTACCCCCCAACCGAACAGGAGGACGACCCCGATGCTGAACGAACCCACCACCGAGAAGCTGCAGGCCCTGCGACTGCCGGGCATGCTGGCGGCCTGGCAGGAGCAGAGCCGCCAGGCCGAGATCACCGGACTCAGCTTCGATGAGCGCTTCGCGCTGCTGGTCGAGGCCGAGTGGCTGCGGCGCGAAAACGAGCGCCTGGTGCGCAATCTCCGCGAGGCGAAGCTGCGCCTTGCCCAGGCCAGCCTGGAAGACCTCGACTACTCCGCGCGCCGCGCGCTCGATCGTGCCCAGGTCCGGCAGCTCGCGACCTGTCGCTGGATCGCCGAACACCAGAACGTCCTCATCACCGGCGCCACCGGCACGGGCAAGACCTTCGTCGCCTGCGCGCTCGCCCACCAGGCCTGTCGCCACGGCGCCCGCGCGCTCTACCGGCGCGCCTCGCGGCTCTTCGACGAGCTCATGCTGGCCCGCGCCGACGGCACCTATGCGCGCGTGCTCGCGCGGCTGGCGCGCGTCGACGTCCTGATCATCGACGACTTCGCCCTCGCCCCGCTCGATCCCCACCAGCGCCAGGACCTGCTCGAAGTCCTCGAGGACCGCACCGGCACCCGCTCCAGCGTCGTCACCAGTCAGCTCCCGGTCCCGAAATGGCATGCGCATCTCGACGACCCCACACTCGCCGATGCGATCTGCGACCGGCTCCTCCACAACGCGCATCGTCTCGTGCTACAGGGCCCGTCGCGGCGCAAAGCGGAGACGACGGCCGACTGACACCCCGGGAGCGTCGCTGCGCTCCGATTGCCTGCGGATCGATACACCCACCCAACGGAGGGAACCTTACCGAGCCACCACACCTCAACCGGCTGCTGTCCGGCCCCGCTCCGCCGCCCGCGTGATCACGAT
>JBGPHP010000298.1:0-3024 GCA_041484445.1 Gemmatimonadota bacterium | reverse complement strand
CGACGAGGGTGATCTCGGCGTGGCGGCGGGAGATCGTCGGATCGTAGATCGGCACGTCGCTCGTCACGGCGCGGCCCTCGACCAGAGTGCGGCCCGGCGCGAGCTCGATCGACTGGTCGCCGGAAGTGCTCAGCAGCTTGAACACGGTCGGAGAATATACCCCGATCGTCACGGGGCGGTAACGCCGCGGATCAGGCGAGCGCGCATGCGACCGCCCGCAGCACCGCCTCTGCTTTCGCCTCCGTTTCCGCGTACTCGCGCGCCGGATCGGAGTCCGCCACGATGCCCGCCCCCGCCTGGATCACCACGCGGTCCGGCCGTACCACCGCGCACCGGATCGCGATCGCCGTATCCAGTGTCGTGGCCCCCCACCCCACGTAGCCCACGGCCCCCGCGTATGGCCCGCGCCGCTCGGGCTCGAGCGCGTCGATGATCTCCATCGCCCGGACTTTGGGGGCGCCGGTCACGGTCCCCGCCGGAAAGCAGGCCCGGAACGCGTCGAGCGCATCGTACCCCTCGCGTAGCGTCCCTCGTACCTCACTGACCAGGTGCTGCACGTGGGAATAGCGCTCCACCCCCAGCAGCTCCGACACCCGCACGCTGCCGTAAGTCGCCACCCGCCCCACGTCGTTGCGCCCCAGGTCGACGAGCATGCGGTGCTCGGCCGTCTCCTTGGCGTCCTCCTGCAGCGCGCGCGCCAGGGCCTCGTCCTCCTCCGGTGTGGCGCCGCGCCGGCACGTGCCGGCGATCGGTCGCACTGTCACCTCACGTCCGGCGACCCGTACCAGCACCTCCGGCGAGCTGCCCACCAGGGCGAAGTCGTCGAGGGCGAGATAGAAGAGATACGGGGCCGGATTGAGGGCCCGCAGGAAGCGGTACACCCGGAACGCGTCCACCACGGCCGGGATCTCCTGGCGGCGTGACAGCACCGTCTGGAAGGTGTCACCCGCGCGCACATGCTCGAGGATGCGCGCCACGTCGCGCTCGAAATCGGCCTTCGGATAGCGGCTCCGGGGCGTCAGCGTCGGCGGATGCTCCGGCCAGGGGAGCGGCGCCAGGGGATGCGGCTGCGCCAGTCGCTCGACCAGCGCGTCGAGGCGCGCTTCCGCCGCTTCGTACAGCCGCACCCGTTCACGGGCCGGCGTATCGGCCGGGATCTCGACGTTCGCTACCGCGATGGCGCGGCCGTAGAGGTTATCGAGCACCACCAGGCTGTCCGCGACCATGACCAGGGCGTCGGGGAGGCCGAGCGAGTCGGGGGGCGGCGCCGGCAGGCGCTCGATGGTGCGTACGAGGTCGTATCCCAGAAAGCCCACGGCCCCGCCGCTGAACGGCGGCAGCCCGGGCACCGGCACGGGCGTGAGGGCCCGCAGCCGGGCGGCGATGTGATTGAGGGGATCGGCCGTCTCGCCCGCCGCGCCCCAGCCGGTGGCGGCCGTCCAGCGCTCCACGCTGCGCCCGCGATAGCGCCACGCCTCGCGTGGCTCGGTGCCGAGGAACGTGTACCGCGCCCAGCGCTCGCCTCCCGTCAGCGATTCGAGCAGGAAGCCGAACGGGGGGCGCGCGATCTTGGCATACGCCGCCACCGCGGTGTCGGCGTCGAGCACGATCTCGCGGGCCAGCGGCACCACGCCGCCCCGCTGTGCGCGGGTGAGAAAATCGGCGCGGGGGTCGGTCACTTCGGGGCGGCGAGCAGGTAGGTCCCGGGTCCTTCGAGAGCGCTGCTGACCGTCGTCGGGGCGCTGTGCGTGCTGTTGCGGCCGACCACCCAGCGGTCGGGCGACTGCTCGTGCCACAGATCCAGCGCCTGCAGGAATGCCGCTGCCGTGCCGTACTTCGGGCTCTGGGTGTATACGGACGGGTCGCCATAGGCCCCGAAGGAAACGTCGGCCGTGGGCTCGCCCTGCTGGTTGAAGATGAGCGACGCGGGGCCGACCGTGAACTGATAGGTCTGGGGCGTAACCGTCACGGTGATGACGATCGTGCAGGTGTCGCACAATATCGTGTCGTTGCGCGAAACGATGCTGTGGGGGAAGAACGTGACGGTCGCGAACGTGGTTCCGACGCTGTCCGAATGCGTGATCAGGCAATGACTGAGCTGATTGTTCTTGAAAGTGCACAGGGCGCCGTTCGGCTCGGCGGTCGTATCGCGCGCCAGCGCCAGGAGGTCGGCCCGGGTCACGCCGTGCGTGGGCGTGGTGCCGCCGCCGCCGCACGCGGCGGCGACAACCGTCATGCTTGCCGCGACCCAAAGCCACCGGGTAAGTTGGCGCGCGTGCGTCTCACGGCCGTCGCGCTGCCCGCCATGATAGCCCTGGCGCTCCCCACATCGGCTCCCGCCCAACGCTGGAACGCTCCCGATGCCCTCACCCTGGCCGACCGCGCGGTGGCGCGGCGGGCGGGCGCGGCGGCCGATACCGGGCTGCACGATTTTCGGGCTCGGGCGCATGGATTCCTGTTCTTCCTCGGCGCATTCGGAGACGGGCTCAACGAGCCGCCGCGTCTCATCAAGGCGGACCAGCTCGAGCTGGAAGTCTACTGGAAAGCCCCGGGAGCGAGCAAGCAGCGCATCATCGGCTGGCGCGATCGCGCCGAGCTTCCCACCGACATCGTGTATCACCAGGACCACCTCGGCATCGTGCAGAACGGATTCGGACGCACCATCCGGCTCGGCGACGGCGACGAAGTGCGCGACGTGCCGCATCCCTTGGCGCCCGGGGGGCCACTGCTGTACGACTATGCCGCGGGCGACACGATCACCGTCGCCCTGCCGGACCGTGAGATCCGCGTCGTCGAGCTCCGCTTCCGGCCGCGGGATTTTCAGGCCGCGCGCATCGTCGGGACCGCGTACCTGGATGCCGGCACCGCGGATCTCGTCCGCCTGGCGTTCAATTTTACCCCGGTCGCCTATCTGGATCCGTCGCTGGAGGACGTGAGCATCGTGCTCGACAACGCCCTCTACGAAGGGCGCTGGTGGTTGCCCCGGCATCAGGAGATCGAGATCCGCCGCCACGCCACGCTGCT
>JBGPHP010000297.1:0-3078 GCA_041484445.1 Gemmatimonadota bacterium | reverse complement strand
CGTGGAAGTACCAGATCGCGGTCGCGACCACGGTGAGGTACACGAGCGCCAGCGGCAGCATCACTTTCCACCCCAGGGCCATCAGCTGGTCGTAGCGGAACCGCGGCAGCGTCCAGCGGACCCAGATGTACAGGAACAGGAACGAGAACGTCTTCACGAAGAACATCGCCGCGGTGGCGAGCGTCTTCCACGCGGTCCAGGGGGCGGCGTTGTCCCAGCTCGTGAACGGGATGTCGTAGCCGCCGAAGAACAGCGTGGTCATCAGCGCCGACGCGGTGACCATGTTGGAGTACTCGGCGATGTAGAACATCGAAAACTTCATCGCGCTGTATTCGGCGTGATAGCCGGCCACCAGCTCGCCTTCGGCCTCCGGCAGGTCGAACGGCACGCGGTTCGTCTCGGCGAACGCGGCGACGATGAAGATGAAATACGCCAGCGACAGCGGAAAGACGTTCCACTGGAAGAACGACCCCTGCTGCCGCGCCACGACGTCGGTGAGCGACACGTTGCCGACGACGAGCAGCACCGCCACGGTGCTCATCCCCATCGCGATCTCGTAGGAGATGAGCTGGGCCGAAGCGCGCAGGCCGCCCAGCAGCGCGTACTTGTTGTTGGACGACCACCCCGCCAGCACGATGCCGTACACGCCGAGCGAGCTGATCGCCAGGATGTAGAGGAACCCCACCGGCAGGTCCGCCACCACCAGGGACACGTCGCCCCACCGGGTGTGGAGCGGCGTGCCAAACGGGATCACGGCGAAGGTGAGCAGCGCCGGGATGAACGAGATCGCCGGCGCGAGGATGAACATCCAGTAGTCGGCGGTGGCCGGATAGGTCTCTTCCTTGACGATGTTCTTCAGGCCGTCCGCCGCGGGCTGCAGCAGCCCGAACGGGCCCACCCGGTTTGGTCCCATGCGGTCCTGCATCCAGGCGCACACCCGGCGCTCGAGCCAGGTGAGCAAGGCCACGCCCACCAGGATCACCGTGAAGACGAGAATGACCTTGATGATCGAGGAGACGAGGAAGAACGTCATGCCGTCACCGCGGCGCCCGAGGACACCGTGCGCCCCACGAGCCCCAACCGGTCATAGGACAGTCCCGCGAACGGCTCGGTCGCTGCGGCGAGCGCGTCGAACACGTCTCCCGCCGACCCCGGATGCGGGGCGCCCTCGAGCTCGGCGACGAGCTCGCCCAACACCCACCAGGCCGGACGCGCCATCCCCGGCGTTGGCTTGGCCTGAACGTAGCGCTGCACCCGGCCGTCGCGATTCACGAACGTCCCGTCTTCCTCGGCTGTGTTCGCGAGCGGCAGCACGACCTCGGCGCTGCGCGCCTGGGCCGGCAACACCGTGCCCGCATAGATCAGCGCGCCGTTGGTCTCGATCGCCACGTCCGCTTCATCCAGCACGAGGACGAGCGCCGCGGCGGCTGCCGCCTTGAGGGCGGCCGCGGTGTCGTGCGTGTAGCCGAGCAGCGCCGCGCCCGTGCCGTTGGGCGCGCGCTCGGCCCGGAGCGCGAGGTTCGGCACGCCGGCGAGCGGCGCCTCTTCCCCCATCACGACCTGCACGCCACCGGTCCAGTCGAACCGGGAAAGCAGCCGCCGCGCGAGGTACAACGCCTCGGTCGAGGCCCGGGGCGAGGCCAGCGTCGCCGCGCGCCCACCCGCGCCGCGCACCAGCGCGCGCACCCGGTCCAGCGCGGTATCCCAGTCGGTGGCCACCAACTCGCCGTTCATCCGGACCAGCGGCGCCTCGATGCGGTCGCCGCGGTTCATCCAGCGGTAGTTGGCGCGTCCGTGATCGCAGATGAAAAACCGGTTCACCTCGAGATTCGGCCGCGGCCGCACCCGGACCACCGTGTTGTCTCGCAGGTCGAGCGTGACGTTGCACCCCTGCGAGCAGCCGGTGCACACCGACGCCGCCTTGTCCAGCTCCCACGCCCGCGCCTTGTGGAGGAAGTCCTTGGAGAGGAGCGAGCCCACCGGGCAGAGATCCACCACGTTGCCGGCCCACGGATGGTCGAGCCGCGCCTCGGGATGGATGCCGATGAACGCCCGGTCGCCGCGCTCGGACACGTTCAGCACCGGCTCCTGCGCGACGTCTTCCATGAACCGCACGCACCGGGTACAGAGGATGCAGCGGTTGGGCACGTACAGCACGTCGGGCCCGAAGTCCTCCACCGGATTGAAGCGCTTGGCGTACTCGGTGTAGCGCGTGGCGGCGCGGCCTTCCTGGAACACGAAGTCCTGCAACTCGCACTCCCCCGCCTGGTCGCAGATGGGGCAGTCGAGCGGATGATTGATCAGCAGGAACTCGAGCACGCTCTGGCGCGCGACCTTCGCTTCCTGCGCCTGGGTGTGGACGACCATTCCCTCGGCGACCTGTGTGGCGCAGGCGATCGCCAGCTTGGGTTGCTTCTCGACGTGCACCAGACACATGCGGCACACGCCGGCCACCGGGAGTCCCGGGTGGTAGCAATAGTGCGGCACGAGGACGCCCGCCTGCTTGGCGGCTTCGATCAGGAGCGTGCCCGGCGGCACGCTGACCGGCGTGTCGTCGATCGTCAGGGTAATCAAGCCGTCAGCCATCCGCCGTCAGCGCCTCACGCGGCCAGGACCGGCTTGCGCCGACCCGCGATGTAATCCTCGAACTCGCCCCGGAATCGTTTGATGGCGCTCACCACGGGGGCGGCGCACGAGTCCGAGAGCACGCAGATCGTCTTCCCGGTCATGTTGTCGGCCAGCTCGAGCAGCAGGTCCAGGTCGCTGGTCTTCCCCTGCCCCGCGAGGATGCGCTCCAGGATCTTCGTGGTCCACGCCGTGCCCTCGCGGCACTGGGTGCACTGCGCGCACGATTCGTGGGCGTAGAAGCGGGCCAGCCGCATCGTCTGGTAGACCATGTCGGCCGTGTCGTCGAACACGATGACGCCGCCTGAGCCCAGCATCGTGCCCCGCTCGACGCAGCCTTCGTAGTCGAGCAAAGTGCTCTCGGTCTCTTCGCGGTTCAGCATCGGCACCGACGAGCCGCCCGGAATGCACGCCTTGAGGGTCCGGCCCGGCCGCATGCCGCCGGCGCACTCG
>JBGPHP010000296.1:0-3118 GCA_041484445.1 Gemmatimonadota bacterium | reverse complement strand
TTCCGCACCGACCCCGGGCCGCTCGACGCGACCTGCGACTGCGAAACCTGTACGACCTACACCCGCGGCTACTTGCGCCATCTGTTCGCCGCGGAGGAGTTGCTGGGGTTGCGCCTGCTGTCGCTGCACAATGTCCGCTACCTGATCCGGCTCGCCGGCGAGATGCGCCGGGCGATCGGCTCGGGCGAATTCACCGCGTGGGCCGCCATCTGGCGCCAGCGCTACCTGCACCCGGAACCCGCATGACCGTACCGTTTGCCGCGCTGCTCTTCGCCCCGTCGGGACAGGCCGGCCCCAGCATGAGCATTCTGCTGATCCAGGTCGCCGCGATCTTCGGGATCTTCTATTTCCTCATCATCCGCCCCCAGCGGCGGCAGCGGCAGCAGCACGAGAAGCTGCTCGCGTCGCTGCAGAAGGGTGACCAGGTGGTGACCTCGGGCGGTGTCATCGGCGAGGTGCTGCACATCAAGGACACCGAGGTTACGATCCGCAGCGGCGAATCGAAGCTCGTGGTGCTCCGGTCGAACATCGCCACGGTGCGCAACCGCGAGGAGGCCGCGAAGCCCGCGTGAGCCTGCGCCCGCTCCACCTGCTCGGCTCCCCCGTGCTGCGCCAGCGCGCCGAACCGGTCGCGGTGGTGGATGACGTGGTGCGCCGGCTGGTGGAGGACCTGTTCGACACGATGTATGCGTCGAAGGGTGTGGGCCTCGCCGCTAATCAGGTGGGGATCGCCCGCCGCGTGGCCGTGGTGGACGTGGGCGAGGAATCGCCCGAGCCGATCGTGCTCGTCAACCCGGTGATCGTGCAGCGCGGCGACGCGACCGAGGTGTCCGAGGAAGGGTGCCTGTCGATTCCCGAGATCTTCGGCGACGTCGAGCGCCCCACGGCCGTCGTGATCGAGGCACTGGATCGTGACGGCACGCCGTACCGCTTCGAGGCCACGGGCTATCAGGCGCGAGCCATCCAGCACGAGATCGATCACCTCGACGGCGTGCTCTTCCTCGACCACCTCTCGGCGGTGAAGCGAGGGTTGCTGCTCGCCAAATGGAAACGGCTCCGCAAGGGAGAAACCGGCTACTTCAAGGAGGTGACGCCCGAGCCGGCCGGCGAGCGCTAGATGGTCGTCGTCTTCTTCGGAACTCCCGAGTTCGCGGTCCCGTCGCTGCGCGCGCTGGTGGGCGAAGGGTTCGACGTGCAGGCCGTAGTCACCCGACCCGATCGCCCGCAGGGCCGCTCCCGATCCACCGCCGTCGCCACGCCCGTGAAGGTCGCCGCGCTCGCCGAAGGGCTCGAGGTGCTCCAGCCCGAGCGGCCCACCGATCCCGATCTGGCGCACCGCCTGCGACAGCTCGCACCGGACGTGGGCGTCGTCGTCGCCTACGGCCACATCCTGAAGCCCGACCTGCTCGCCATTCCGCGGCGCGGTATGGTGAACGTCCACCCCTCGCTGCTCCCCGAGCTGCGCGGCGCGGCACCGGTCGAATGGGCCATTCTCAACGGCGACGAGACGACCGGCGTCACGATCATGCAGCTCGACGCCGGGATGGACTCGGGTCCCATCCTGCATCAGCTGCCGCATCGCGTCGTCCCCGGCACGACCGGCGGCGAGCTGTCCGAGCACCTGGCCGAGATGGGGGCACAGGCGCTGATCGAGGCGCTCGCCTTGTGGGAGCAGGACGGATTGAAGCTCGTCCCGCAGGATCACACGCGCGCCACCTACGCGCCCAAGCTCACGCGGGAAATCGCGCGCATCGATTGGACGAAGCCTGCGGCCACGGTCGCCCGTCAGACCTGGGCCCTGGACCCGAAACCGGGCGCCTGGGCGATGCTGGGGCAGGTGGAAGTCAAACTGTTCCACGCGCACGTCGTTGCAGGATCGGGACCGCCGGGCGAGGTGCTCGCCGCCGCCGACCAGCTGTTGATCGCCTGCGGAGAGGGATCCGTAGAAGTGGAGGACGTCCAGCCCGCGGGGAAAGAGCGCATGCCGGCGGCCGACTGGATCCATGGCCGCGGCGTGGCCGTCGGTCACTGGTTCACGTGAGAGCACCCCTCCCCCGGCTGCACGCCATCACCGACGAGCGCATCGCCCGGCGTCCCGATCTCGATCGATTCGTTGCCGACCTGGCTCTCGTAGGGGATGGCCTGGCCATTCACGCGCGCGGGCATTCGCTCTCGGGCCTCGAGCACTACACCCTGGCCGTCCGTCTGACCGCCCGTCCGCCCGTCCGGCTGTTCATCAACGATCGCCTCGACGTCGCCCTCGCGGCGCGCGCGGCGGGCGTGCAGCTCGGCGGCGAGAGCCTCGCGCCTGCGGACGCTCGCCGCCTGGACGCCGACTGGTGGGTCGGCCGGTCGGTGCATTCCCTGGACGCAGCGCGATCCGCGCGGGCGGAAGGAGCCGACTATCTTCTGGCAGGGCCGGTGTTCGAGACCGCGTCGCATCCGGGCGCGTCCCCGATGGGGGTCGAGCGCCTGGAGGAGATCGTGGCACTCGGGTGTCCGGTGATCGCGATCGGGGGAGTCAGCCGCGAGCGGGCCGGGGCCTTGCGGCAAGCCGGGGTATACGGCGTGGCGGCGATTCGCGCGCTGTGGGACGCGCCCGATCCGGCGGCCGCCGCGCGGCACCTGTTGGAGGCGTTTGCGTGATCGAAGTCCTGGTGAATGGAGAGCGCCGGGCCGTGCCGGCCGACGCCACGCTGCTCGAGCTCCTGGCGCTGCTCGGGCTCGACCCCAGAGTGGTCGTGGTGGAGCACAACCGCAAGATCGTGCGGCGGCCCGAGCTGGGCGGCCAGCACCTGGCGCCAGACGACGCGGTCGAGCTGGTGCAATTCGTGGGAGGCGGGTGAGTGAAAGACACACCGTTCACGATCGGCTCGCGCACCTTCCAATCCCGCCTCATGGTCGGCACGGGGAAATACCGCGACAACGAGGAGATGGTGCACGCGATCGAGGCGAGCGGGGCCGAGATCGTCACGGTCGCCGTGCGCCGCGTCGATCTCGACCGCAGCCGCGACGCGAGCATCCTGCATCACCTGGACCCGAAACAGTACTTCCTGCTCGCCAACACGGCGGGCTGCTACTCCGCGGCGGACGCGATCCGCTACGCCCGCCTCGCCCG
>JBGPHP010000295.1:0-3126 GCA_041484445.1 Gemmatimonadota bacterium | reverse complement strand
GTGCCTTTCCCCTTGAAACTGAACGCCGATGAGCGGGCCGCGACGCCCAATCCTTCGACCCTGCCCAGTGCGGTGGTGATCTCGTCGGACATCCCGTCGCTGAACGGCTCGTTGGTCGAATCGTCGCCGATATTTCTAAACGCGAGCACGGCGACCGACGGCACCTGGTCCCCGGCGACGGCCGCTGGTCGGCCGGAACGCAGAGCGTATCCGGTCACGAGCACCACCACGGAGGCTGCGACAAGCGTCAAGATGATTGTCGCGCGCCGCCCCACGCGCCAGCGCATGGCGTTGGGCGCGGGAGCGGCCCCGGTCAGCGCATCGCGGAAGGCGCCAGCGCTGGCGAACCGATCGTCCGGCGCCTTGGCCAGCGCCTTGGCGACGCTGCGCTCGATCGCGACCGGGACGTCGGCCCGAATCTTCCGCAGGGACGGGGCCGGTTCCAGCGTGTGCCGTGCCAGCACCGCCTGCGCGTTCGGCCCCGTGAACGGCGGCGTACCGGCCAGCATCTCGAACGACACGCAGCCCAGGGCGTAGACATCGGTGCGTCCATCCACCGGATCGCCGACGACCTGCTCCGGGCTCATGTAGAGTGGCGTGCCGACGACAACGCCTGTGGCAGTGAGCGCCGTCCGGTTGGGCCCGTCCCCGGCCGCCGCATCGATGGCGCGCGCGATCCCGAAATCCGCGACGATCGCCTGGCCGGTGTGGAGCAGGATGTTCTCCGGTTTGATATCCCGGTGCACGATGCCCTGCTGGTGGGCGTAGTCGAGCGCGGCTGCGACCTCGGCAGTGAGCTGTACGGCCGTGGCGACCGGCAGCCGGCCTTCGCGCTCCAGGCGCTGGCGCAGCGACTCTCCTTCGACATACGGCATGACGAAAAAGAGGAGGCCGTCGGCCTCCCCCGAGTCGTAGAGCGGCAGGATGTGTGGGTGGCTCAGCTTGGCGGCGATCTGGATCTCGCGCAGGAACCGCTCCGTCCCCAGCGCCGCGGCCAGCTCGGGGCGGAGCACCTTCACGGCGACGAGACGATCGTGCTTGCGGTCGCGTGCGAGGTAGACGGTCGCCATGCCGCCGCGTCCCAACTCCCGCTGGATTTCGAAGCGGGCGGCGAGGGCGGCCGTGAGGCGAGCGAGATCGTCAGCCGGCAGGAGCGGGCTCGGAGATCAAGAGGGGGTCAATAATGCAGACGGGGGGGATCGCCGCCAACGTCCGCAGCCTCGGGAGAATGGGTCCCGATAGGCTAACGGGTCGGCAGGATTTCGCTGAGATGTTGCTGCAGCGCCGCTGCGGAGAGCGGTCCGATGTTGACGGCGCGCACGACCCCATCCGCTCCGACGAACACCGTCGTGGGAAGGCCGCGCAATCCGTATCGCTTTCGCACGCCTCCCTTGGCGTCCAACAAGATGGGGAAGGGCATTCGGAACTCCGCGGCGAATCGCTCCACGGCCCGCGTCGACGTCTCCTGATCCCGCCCGTTGACCGCGAGGACCACCAGGCCAGCGTCGTGCCGGGCCTGGTACGCGTCCACGATCAGCGGGATTTCGTCGCGGCAGGGCGGGCACCAGGTTCCCCAGAAATTGATGATCACCGGGTGTCCCCGAAAGTCGGCGAGGCTGACCGAGTCTCCGACCAGAGTCTTCAGGGTGAAGGCGGGGGCGGTGTCGCCGGGGGCCTGGGCGGTGAGAGCGGCGGAAGAGCAGACCGCCACGACGCCGAGTGCGGGCATCCAGTTTCGCCATCTCATGCCTACACAATAGCCATGGCGTCGCCGTACGAATAGAAGCGGTACCGCTCACGCACCGCTTCCCCGTACGCCCGCAGCACGGCCTCGTATCCCCCGAACGCGCACACCAGCATCAGCAGCGTCGAGCGGGGCAGGTGGAAGTTGGTGATCAGCCGATCCACGGCGTGAAATGCGTAGGGCGGATGGATGAACAGGCTCGTTTCGCCCGTCCCTGGATGGATCATGCCCGCGGGGTCCGCCACCGTCTCGAGCGTCCGGACCACGGTCGTCCCCACGGCCCAGATCCACCCGCCCGCGGCGCGCCGTTCGTTGATGGTGCGCGCCGCCGCTGCGCCGACATCATAGACCTCGGCGTGCATCGGATGGCGACTCAGGTCTTCCACCTCGACCGGCTTGAACGTTCCCGGTCCGACGTGGAGATCGAGGGTGACGACCGCCGTGCCGCGCGCGCGCAGCGTCTCCAGCAGGTCGACCGTGAAGTGCAGTCCCGCGGTCGGCGCCGCGACCGAGCCGTCGTGCGCGGCGTACACCGTCTGATAGCGCTCGCGGTCGGCGTCAGTCGGCGGACGGTGAATGTAGGGAGGCAGGGGCACGGTCCCGTAGGCCGCGAGCGTCGCCCGGGCGTCCTGCGCTCCGACGAAGCGGAGTCGGCGCAATCCGCCGCCCAGCACCTCGAGGATCTCCACCTCGCTGTCTGGTCCGAAGCGCACGCGGCGGCCCGGCTTGAGCTTTCCGCCCGGGTGCCCCATCGCCGTCCAGGAGCCGTCCGCCAGCTCGCGTACCAGCAGGATCTCCGCCGGCGCGCCACCCGTCCCCCGTCCCCCCTCCCTCGTCCCGTGCAGCCGCGCCGGAATCACCCGTGTCGCGTTCAAGACGAGGACATCGGCGGGCGTCACGAGGTCGAGCAGATCCCTGAAGTGCCGGTGGGTCACCTTCCCGCTCGCGCGGTCGAGCACCAGCAGACGCGAGGCCCCGCGCTCGGGGCTTGGCTCCTGCGCGATCAGCTCCGGAGGAAGGTCGTATGCGAAGTCGGAGGCGTTCAGGTTTCGAACATGCTCGCCTGGTCGGGGCTCTTGGCCGGCGGCGGGAATCCGAAGTGCCGGTAGGCGCCCGCGGTCGCGCACCGGCCGCGCGGCGTGCGGGCGAGGAACCCCTGCTGCATGAGGAACGGCTCGTACACCTCTTCGAGCGTGCCCGGGTCTTCGCCCACCGCCGCGGCGATGGTCGTGAGGCCCACCGGGCCGCCGTCGAACTGCTCGATGATCGTCTTGAGGATGCGCGCGTCCATGTCGTCGAGGCCGAACTCGTCCACATCCAGCCGCTTCAGCGCTTCGGCCGCGACCGCCGCGGTGATCGTGCCGCCGGCGCGCACCTGCGCG
>JBGPHP010000294.1:0-3131 GCA_041484445.1 Gemmatimonadota bacterium | reverse complement strand
GGCGGCGGCTCACTGATCCGCGGGCTCGATCAGCTGCTGCAGCAGGAGACCGGATTGCCCATCCATCTGGATGAAGACCCCATGACGTGCGTCGTGCGGGGGACCGGCCGGATCCTGGACGATCCCGAGAAATACCGCAACGTCCTGACCACGTAGCCGCATGGCGCTCGGGGCGGACCGCTACGCCACCCGAGGCGACACGCTCGTGTTCCTGAGCAGCCTCGCCCTCTCCCTGGTCGCCATGAGCCTGCCTCCGGCGATCCGGGATCCCGTAGCGAGCGGCTTGCGCCGCAGCGTGCTGTGGCCGTTCCTCCAGCTGCAAGCCCAGTCCGAAGAGCTCCGAACTTCGCGCACCCGCCTCGTCCAGGTGACGGCCGAACGCGACTCGGCGGCGCTGGCGGCGGCGTTTCTGAGCGAGCTGCGCGCCGAAAACGCACGCTTGCGAGAGCTCCTGGGGCTGCGCGCCCGTCTCGGTACCCGGTTCGTGCCGGCGGAAGTCCTGCACCAGTCCACGCCCACCGATCCCCTCACCGTCGTCATCTCGGCGGGCAAGCGGCAGGGCGTGCGGCAGCTCGCCCCGGTCGTGGCACCCGAGGGGCTGCTCGGGATCGTGAGCGTCACCGACCGGAGCACCAGCGTGGTGGCGACCTGGGCCCATCCGGAATTCCGGGCCAGCGGTATGGCTTCGGACGGCAGCGTGTTCGGGATCCTCTCCCCGCATGGGGCGACGGGGCCCGGTGGCTGGCTGCTGGAGCTGGACGGCGTCCCGTATCGCCAGCGCGTGCCCTTCGGCACGGTGATTCTCACATCGGGCTTGGGCGGCGTGTTGCCGCGCGGCATTCCGGTCGGCACCGTGATCGGCGTCGCGGGCGAGACGGAGTGGGAGCGCACCTACCTGGTCCGGCCCGCCGTGCCGCCGGGCGCGGTGACGCACGTGATGGTGCTGGTGGAGTCCGATACCGGTGACTTGCGTGCGGCGTTCCTGCCCGACTCGGGGAAGGTTCAGCCGTGAGACGGGGTGACGCCCTGCGGTTCTGGAGTGTCCTGGCGCTCCTCGTGGTGCTGCAGTTCTCCGTCCGCAGCCGTTTCGGGAACGAGCGGGTGGCGCCCGATTTCCTGCTCCTGGCGCTGCTCATTTACACCATCCGGGCCCGTCCCGGAGCGAGCGCGGCGGCGGGATTCGTCGTCGGGCTCATGGGGGACGCGCTCACGCCGGCGAGCTTCGGCGCGGGGGCGCTGGCCCACGCGATTGTGGGGTATGTCTCGTCCTGGGCGAAGGTCCTGTTCTTCGCGGAAAACCTGCTCGTCAACGGCGGGCTGTTCTTCGCGGGGACGTGGTTACGCAACGCGATCCTGGCAGTCTCTTCCGGGAAGCTCGCGGGCCCCCAGCTGGGCTGGGAGCTGCTCGTGTGGTCGCCGCTGCAAGGCTTGACGACCGCGGCGGCCGGCGTCCTGGTCCTGATGGTGTTCCGTCAATGGCTCGCGATCCGGCTGGAGCAGACATGAGCCGTCTGACACCCCACCAATTGGACGCGAAACTGCGCGGCGCCCGACTCTTGGTCTGGGTCGCCAGCGGAGTCATCGCCGCCACCTACTTCCGCACCCAGATTCTGGATCACGGGAGGTACGAGCTGCAGTCGGAAACCAACCGTCTGCGCCTGATCGCCCTCCCGGCCCCGCGCGGCGTGATCACGGACCGCCACGGCACCATTATCGCCGAGAACGTTCCCGGGTACACCGTCGCTCTCCTGCCCGCGCCCGAGGCCGAGCTGCGGCGGACGCTGCAGCGCATCGCCCCGCTCGTGCATCTCGATTCGGCGGGCATCGACCGTGTGCTGCTGCGCTACCGGCGGGCGCCGTATCAGCCGGCGGTGGTGCTCTCGGACGCCCCGTTCGACGTCGTGTCTGCCCTGGAAGAGCGTCGACTCACGTTGCCGGGTCTCGTGATTCAGACGGAGCCGAAGCGGCACTATCCCGATAGCGCGGCCGTCGCCCACCTGGTCGGCATCGTCGCCGAGGTGACCGACCAGGATCTCGCCGCCCGGCGGGGTGGTACGCTGCGGCTCGGCTCCCTCATCGGCAAAGACGGCCTCGAACGCGCTTACGACGACACCCTGCGCGGATCGGATGGCGAGCGGTTCGTCGAGGTCAGCGCCCTGGGATATGTCGTGCGTGAGGCGGGCGCGGCGCCGACGTTGCCGGCCGAGGCCGGCGCCACGCTGCGCACCACGATCGACCTCGACTTGCAGCGCTATGTCGCCCGGACGTTCCCCGTTGGGATGCGCGGGGCGGTGGTCGCCCTGGAGCCGTCGACCGGACAGATCCTCGCGCTCTACAGCGCGCCGGGGTACGATCCGAACGCGTTCGTCGGCGGCGTGTCTCCCGAGTATTGGCGGGCGCTGCAACAGAACGATGCACACCCGCTGCTCGACCGGGCGATCCAGGCGCGCTACCCGCCGGGGTCCACGTGGAAGTTGGCCATCGCGGCCATGGCGTTAAAGCGCGGCGTTGCGACGATGCACACGCGTATGCCGATTCCGTGCCGCGGCGGTCTGCAATACGGCGACCGGTTCTTCCGCTGCTGGAGCGCGGAAGGCCACGGCAGCTTGACACTGGAGCAGGCGATCGCCCAAAGCTGCGACGTGTACTTCTACCAGCTCGGCCTGAAGCTCGGCCTCACGTCGCTCTTGGAGGACGCCAACGCCTGGGGGTTCCGCGCCCGCACCGGGGTGGATCTGCCCGGGGAGCTGGCCTCGCTCTTCCCGAGCGGACCGGAGTACTACGACCGACTCTACGGACCGCGCCGCTGGACCTCGGCGGTGTCCCTCAACCTGGCGATCGGCCAGGGAGAGAACAGCCAGACGTTGCTCGACATGGTCCGGTTGTATCAGATGCTGGCGAGCGACGGGAAGTCCCGGCCGCCATATCTCGTCCGGCCCACGGCGGAGCCACCCTACGACCTCGAGCTGACGCCCGAGCAGCTGGCGGGGCTGCGACTGGCCATGATCAACGTCGTGGAGCGCGGCACGGGAAGCGGAGCACGGCTGGCGGAGCTCCAGATCGCCGGCAAGACCGGCACGGCCCAGAACCCGCAGGGTCCGGCTCACGGCTGGTTCATCGGGTTCGCGCCG
>JBGPHP010000293.1:0-3150 GCA_041484445.1 Gemmatimonadota bacterium | reverse complement strand
TCACCGAGCACGCGCGACGCGCCGGCGACAGCCTCCTCGAGCGCCGCCTGAGACGGGTGCTCGCGGGTACAGCGCTCAATGGGCCGATGGCCGCCGCAGAGGTGATTGGCCTGTGCGAGGCCCTCATCGGGCGCTCGGAGGGGGATCGGAAGACGGAGGCGCAGATCCTCCGGTTTCTGGCCCGTGCGCACGCGATGCGCGGGGACTTCGACCTGGCGCGCACCGAGTACCGCCGCGCGCGACGGGATCTCGAGGAGCTTGGCTGGACCTTCGATGCGGCCGTGACATCGCTCGACTCGGGCCCCATCGAACTGCTCGCCGGCGATGCGGCGGCCGCGGAGGCGGAGCTCCGGCGCGACTACGAGACGCTCGACCGCCTGGGAGAACGCAACTATATTTCGACGGTCGCGGCGGTCCTGGCGGAGGCGCTGTACCGCCAGGGCCGGGACGCGGACGCGGAGGCGTTTGCCACCCGCAGCGCGGAGATCGCCGCACCCGACGACGTCGTCACCCAGTTCCTGTGGCGAAGGGTGCTCGCCAAGGTGCGCGCGCGCGCGGGCGCGATCAATGACGCGATAATCCTCGCTAACGAGGCCGTGGAGCTGACCCGCCAGTCGGACGCTCTCATCGAGCAGGCCAACGCCCTGATGGATCTCGCCGAGGTCCTGACGGCTGCGGGCAGCACAGCCGAAGCCGACAAGGCGCGGAGGCGCGCGATCGACTTGTACGGCCAGAAGGGCGACCGCGCCTCGGCCGCGGCCGCCCGGGGCTGACCGTCGGCGCTAGGCCCGCATCTGCGGATCGCCGGGCGCTGCCAGGATTCTGACCGTCGTGGTCGGCGACGGGGGCGGCCTCCGATGACCCGTCTCGCGTTCGACGGCCGACAGGATGCATGGGCCGACAGGGTTCCTTCCACTGCAGTCCGGCAAGAGGCCCGTGAACCCGCCGAGCGGATCGCGCCTTGCCCAGTTTCCGTCGCGAGTCCTGAAGGTGGTCGGGGCGTTCCAGCAGATCGGCACCGGCCCCTTGCCCTTCACAACGAGCGTGATCACTTTGGATGCCGTGCTGCCCGTGACGTTGAATCTCAGGACATTCAGTGGGTCTCGCGGGGTCTGGCCTCTGCAGGCAGTGAAGCCTGCTCCGGCGAATGGGATGAACGCAGCGTTGATCGTCGCGCCAGGGCCGGCGACGATCGTCCCGATGCTCCCGCCTGAGCTTGTGATCGGGGCGGTTGTGCAGGATTGGGTCGGGGGACACGTAATCGTCGTCGACGTGTTCGTGGTCGCGTCGAAGGTGTTGGTGATCGAGCAGGTAGCGGTCGTGCCGGGGGCGAGAGCGAGGCTGTTGACGGTGAGGGTTCCGGCATTGCACGACCAGGCACTCGCGTGGTAGCCGGTTGCCGGACCAGTCGACTCAGTGAGCGTATAGGTCCCGGCGGGGACCGCGGCGTTCGTGATTGTCCCGTCACCGGTGTGGCCGGAGATCAGCGCTGGGCCGCTCGCGCTAAGCGTCCAGGCGGTCGCGGCGGTCGTTCCTCCGCCGGTATTGACGACGTTCTTTACCAGTGTCAGATGCGCCGGGTTGAACGTGTTGGTGATCGAGCAGGTCGCGCTGTCGCCGGGGGCGAGGACAAGCGGGTCGGCTGGGAGCGATGCCGTTGTCACGTCGTCGAGGCACGACCAACTACCCGCGTTGTAGCCCGATGGACCAGGCGACTCGCTAAGCGTGTAGCTCCCGGCGTCGACCGCAGCGCCTGTGATCGACTCGTCACCGCTGTGGCCGGAGATCGGCGTTGGGCCGCTCGCGTTAAGCGTCCAGGCGGTCGCGGCGGTCGTTCCTCCGCCGGTGTTAACGACGTTCTTTACGAGTGTCAGATTGGCCTGCGCTGGCGGAGCGGACGTCCAATGCTTCTGGGCCGTTGCCGTCTGCAGCGATCCCAGGCTATCGGTGAAGCTCGCCTTGATGGTGTCGTCACCTACCGTGGCTCCACCGAGGTACGTGAAGGAGACGTTTCCGCTGGCGTCGGACTTGCAGTCCGCCGGCACGCATGTGCCGGAAGCACCGGCGTTCACGCCGGTCACGCTGAAGTCGACCAGCTGCCCGGCCAGCGGTGCCAGGCCCACATCGAGGACGTTCGCAGTCACGGTGTGGTTCGTCCCGACCGGGTTGGTGGCATCGAGCGGGCTCACGGACAGGACCTGAGAGTTGACCACGATGTTCGAACCCGCGATCAGGATGTACGCCTCACCGCAGGCACTCAATGAGGTGTTGGGATCGACGCCGCACGTCGGTGTAGTTGCCGTGTCGGTGGCGACGGCCAGCGCACTCCAGTCCGAAGGGAATGTCGGGAACGACTCGTGCACCGAGCAGCTCCAACCCTGGAGTGATGCCGTCGTAAGGTCCGCGAACGATGAGTTCGACGCGATCAGCGAGACACTACCGCCGCACGGCGGTAGTGCGCCGGTCGTCCACCCGCCGGTGCCAGCGCTCAGAGCGCCCAGGATCGCGAGGATACCCGCGGACTGACCGAGGGGACCTGCGCAGGTCGCATCGAAGTACATGCCTGTACCTCCCGGCTGGGTGCCCGCGTAGGCGATGCCGTCGCGGATGATCGTTCCCCGCGCGCCTGCCGACGTATAGTCGCCGAAGTCGTGGAACACCGGATCGGTGCCGACCACGACCCTGTTCCCCACTGATGTTCTGCCGCCGGCGACCCCCAGCACCACGGGCCCATAAACCGAGGCACTCGAGATCAAACCAGGCGGGAGGCTGCCGCAGGTCGGGTCACCGGCGATTAGCAGGTCGTACGCCCCGAACTGGGCAGCCGTCATGCCGCCCCAGGTCGCGTCATCGACGACCGTGACCGTGAAGCCCTGCGCGGCCGCAATCTGCTCTTCCTGACTCGGCGAGCCGGTAACCGTATCGCCGTTGATGAGGGCTGTGCGGCCCGCCGCCGCCGCCGGTGATGCGCCAACGGGCGCGACCATGAATGCGACAGGCATCAAGAGCGCGAGAATTGTCCGCGAGATACGGGACTGCGATGCTCGGAACATTGGCTGTCCTTCCCTGCTCTTGATGCGCGGCAGTAGCCGTCTGGCCGTTCTTTGAAGCTGCGAGCGTTGGCTTCTACCTTGGCTAGCTCGACGGATC
>JBGPHP010000292.1:0-3217 GCA_041484445.1 Gemmatimonadota bacterium | reverse complement strand
ATAACAGCGGCACCGTCGGTGCCGGCCTCACCTGGCTCTCCGACCGGGAGATCGTATTCGCCAAAGGGACCTACACGGAAGGGCGCGGCCTCTGGCGAGTGTCGTCCGATGGTGGTGAGCCGGTCCAATTCTCCCAGTTGGACAGTGCGAGCGGCGAGCGGCTGCAACTGGCGCCGCGCGCGGCGGACCAGGGCCGGCTGGTGTTCTACAGCAGCACGATCGCCAGTAATGCCGACCTGACGATCGCCGTGGTCCGGACCCAGAGCGGCAAAGCCACCGTGCTTTCGGGACTGCGAGGCGCCCGCGCCATCGGTCTTGTCGATGGCTTCCTGATCTATGTGCGGAACGACGGCGCGCTGATGGCGGCGCCGTTTGACGTGGGGAGTTTGCGCGCCGGAGCGCCGCTCCAGATCGCCGACAGCGTCGCGGTGCCATCCTCCGCGTGGAATGCTCCCGTCGCGTTGTCGACCAACGGATCGCTGCTGTACCAGAAGGGCGGCATCGCCAGTCAGCTCGTGACGGTGGACTGGCACGGCGCTATGCGCGTACTGCTCGATACCGTGCAGGTGTACTTGCACCCCCGCCTGTCGCCGAATGGACGCCGCATCGCGGTCGAGGTGCAGGGAGCGGCCGGCGCGGACATCTGGATCTCGGACTTGAGCGAGCATACCACCGAGCGGCTGACGCGCGAAGGCTACAACAATCGGCCGGAGTGGTCGCCCGACGGAAGCCGAGTGATGTACACGTCATCGCGCGCGCCGGGCAATGCGCTCTGGTGGCAGCCGGCCGATGGCAGTGGCATCGCGACGATGATACAGCAGGACTCGAACCCGATCCGCGAAGGCGTGTTCACACCGGATGGCCACAGCATCGTGTATCGCCTGGATTCGCCCGATAACAACCGCGACATCTACCTGGTGCCGCTCACCGGCCAGCGGACGCGGGTTCCGATCCTGACGAACATCAATGACGATAAGCAGCCGCGGGTCTCCCCGAACTCGAAATGGCTGGCGTATGTGTCCAATGAATCGGGCCGGGAAGAGGTGTATGTCCGCGCGCTCTTGGGCGCGGGCGGGCGCGTGCCGGTGTCGGTCGGGGGCGGTGGAGAACCGCTCTGGTCCCGAGACGGCAAACAACTCTTCTACCGCACCGGAGCCAAGCTCATGGCGGCCACCATTGCCACGGCGCCATCCCTCACGGTGACCACGCGCGAGACGCTGTTTGAAGGGCCGTTCGCCACCGACATTTACCACCCGAACTACGACGTCGCGCCGGACGGGAAGAGCTTCGTCATGATCCGACCGGTCGAAGAGAATCGGCAGCTCGTGATGATCGTCAACTGGGTTCAGGAATTGCGACTGCGCACGAGAGGCGGCCGTTGAGCGCCGTTCAATCCTCGCGCGCCGCGCCGAGTCCCGCCGCCCGACCCGTCGCCCAGGCCCACAGGAAGTTGTAGCCGCCGATCGGGCCGAACGCGTCGAGCACCTCGCCGCACAGATACACCCCCGGCAGCTTCCGACTTTCCATCGTCCGCGGATCGATCTCCGCGAGGCTCACCCCCCCGCCCGTCACTTCCGCTTTCGCATAGCCGCCGTGGCCGGTCCACGGCAGCTCACACCGCGCGAGCTGCTCCACCAGCCGCACGCGATCGGCGCGCCGCAGCTGCGACAGCTTCGTCTCCAGCTCGATGCCGGCACGCCGGATCAAGAGGTCCGCCAACCGCGCGGGCATCTCGCTCCGCACCACAGCGGCCACCCCGCCGGCGCCGTCGCTGCGCAGCGCCCGCTCCCACCCAGCGGCGTCCAGCGCGGCCCACTGCGCGACGAGGCGTGCGACACCGCCCGAGCGCACCAGCACGTGCGACACGTCCAGTACCGCCGGGCCGCTGTAGCCCCGGTGCGTGAACAGGAAGCCGCCGCGCGCCTGGGTGCGACGCTCGGCGTCGCGCGCTGTGAGCGTGACGGTGAGCGACACACCCGCCAGCGCCGCGAACGGCGCGGGCTCGGCGGTGACCGGCGTGAGCGCCGCGTACGGCTCATGAATCGCGTGCCCGAACGCCGCAAGCAGCGCGAGACCACGCCCGTCGCTGCCGGTTTTCGGCACCGACAGCCCACCGGTCGCGACGATGACGCGGTCGGCGTCCAGCGTCCGCTCGTCCGTGCACGCGATGCGCCACCCAAGGCCGGCGCGCGCCAGTCCCGAAACGGTGGTGGACGGCATCCACCGCACGCCCCGCGCGACGGCGAATGCCAGCAGCCCGTCGCGCACGTCGCGCGCCCGTTCGGAGGCCGGAAACAGCTTCGCCGACTCGGTTTCCTCGATGAGGGGTTGTCCGAGCAGCTGCTCGAAGAACGCGCGCTGCTCGTGCAGCGGCCACGAGCGCACGATGTTGCGCAGCGTATGCGGCGAGGAATCGGTGACGAACCGCGTCTCGTCGAGCTGGGCGGGGAGGATGTTGCAGCGGCCCCCGCCGCTGATCAGGATCTTGCGGCCGCCGTCGGGGGTGTGCTCGAGCAGCACCGTCTCCGCGCCGCCGGAGGCCGCGAAGGCGGCGGCCATCATGCCTGCCGCCCCGCCACCGATCACCGCTACGCGCGTCATCGCTGGAGGATAGCCCGCGGCTGGCGCGTGCGCTGCTTGGGCCGCATCTTCGCGCATCCAATGACTCGCATTCCTCGATGAAAGTCGGCCTGGTAGGCTTCGCCGGCTCCGGCAAGACGACCGTCTTCAATACCATGACCGGCCTCGCCGTCCCCACGGGTTACGGCGGGGAGCTGCGCCTCGGCACCGTCCGTGTCCCCGACGAGCGCATCGACGCGCTCAGCAAGATCTACTCGCCCAAGAAGACGACCTACGCCGAGATCGTGTTCTGCGACGTCCCCGGCGAGCACGGCGCCGAGCGAACGGGATTGTCGCGCAAGGCGCTGCAGCAGATCCGCGACCAGGAGGTCATCTGCCTCGTGCTGCGGGCGTTCCCAAACCCCGCGCTCGAGACCGCCGCGAATCCGCTCGGCGACCTCGAGGCGTTTCACACCGAATGCGTGCTGGCCGACCTCGACATCGTAGAGAAACGGATCGAGCGGGCGAAGAAGGACAAGCCCGACCCCCACGAGCTGGCCGCGTTCGAGTTCATGAAAACCACGCTGGAGCACGAGCTGCCGCTCCGCTCGCTCCCGCCGGCGGCGTTGAACCGCGACTATCTCAAGGGGTATGGACT
>JBGPHP010000291.1:0-3219 GCA_041484445.1 Gemmatimonadota bacterium | reverse complement strand
TATCTGCCCAACTCGTCGTACGTCGGAGCGATCATCGGCCGCTGCGCGAACCGGATCGCCCGCGGGCGGTTCATGCTCGACGGCGCGACCACGCAGCTCGCCACCAACAACGGGACGAACCATCTGCACGGCGGCGTACGGGGGTTCGACCAGGCCGTGTGGCAGGGCAGGCCGTTCAAGAACGATGACGGGACGGGGGTGGTGTTGACGCACACGAGTCCGGACGGCGATGAGGGATACCCGGGCACGCTCCACGCGCAGGTCACCTATTCGCTCACCGATCGCGACGAGCTGATCGTGGACTACGCGGCCACGAGCGACCGGGCGACCCCCGTGAACCTCACCCAGCACAGCTACTTCAACCTGGCTGGCGAGGGGACGCGGGACATCCTCGACCACCTGCTGACGATCGATGCGGACGCTTACACGCCGGTCGACGCGAGTCTCATCCCCACCGGTGAGCGCGCCCCGGTGGCCGGGACGCCGTTCGACTTTCGCAGCCCCACGGCGATCGGGGCGCGCATCGACCGCGACGATCCGCAGCTGCGGCACGGGCACGGCTACGACCACAACTACGTGTTGAACCGCAGAGCATCGAGTGATGGGCTCGTCCACGCGGCACGACTCGTCGAGCCGACGAGCGGACGCACACTGGACATCTCGACTACGGAGCCCGGGCTGCAGCTCTATTCGGGCAACGGGTTCGACGGCAGCCTCACGGGGAAGGCCGCTCACGCGTACCGGCGCCGGTGCGGGCTGGCGCTCGAGACCCAGCATTTCCCCGACTCGCCCAATCAGCCGGGCTTCCCCTCCACGATCCTGCGGCCGGGACAGGAGTTTCGGTCGCGAACGGTGTTCGCATTCGGTGTGACGCGCTGAAGGTCAGCCTGGCTCAGCCGCACATCACGCGTGTGCGGCGCCACGCCGCCCGGAATCCTCCGCGCAGCATCTCCCCACTGGGGAATGTCAGCTCGGTGAATCCCGTGAGCGAAGTGTCGTTCGGGGCGGGCGCGAAGCTGATGCGTACGGCCGAGGCCGGCTGGCAGGCATCGGGGCCCGTGCAACGGGCGGCGGCGCCGATCTGCTGGTCGGCCGGCCAGGAGAACGTCTGTCCCGGGAGAGTCGCGACGCCGCGCCACACGGAGATGCGGAGCTGGGGCCAGGGGAAGTCGGTCGAGTCGGCCGCCCGCGCCGTGAGGTAGAGCGTCACCGCAGCGCCGTCCCACGGGGCGCAATCGGCGACGGCATAGGCGTACGGGTATCCCGGCGGGGGCGTCGCGGCAGGAGCGGATGTCTGGCCGCGGCAGGCGGCGAGCGCGCCGGCGGCGATGAGCGACCAGCGGGGAACGCTCAAGCGGCCGCGTGGAGGCTGTAGGGGCGACTCATGGTGGGAGAGGCTAGGCAGGGTCACGGGAGCACGCAAGCGGCTCCCCACCATCCCCTGACATGCGCGACTTGCCGGGCGGCGGCGAAGCGTTCACTATCCCTGCCTGACCCTGTCGGACTTCCTTTTGCGAGGTGTCTCAGCATGAATCGGATCTCAAACGTCTGTGCGTCCCTGTTGTTTGTTTCCGGAGCGCTCGCTGGACAGCAGATGGCCAATCACGACCCGGATCAGGCGGTGGCTGGCGGCGGCGTGTTTCCCAGCGGCTGGCAAGTCCGTACCGAGCGGAGCGCGCCGGCCGCGCTGGTGAAGTTCATCGCGATGGGGAACGGCTATCACGCCACCATGGGGCCCGCCGCCATCATGTGGCGCGATGCCGACGTGGCGACCGGCAACTACCACACCGTCGCGACGTTCACGCAGACGAAAGCGCCGACGCACCCTGAAGCCTACGGCCTGATCTTCGGCGGCCAGCACCTCGCCGACTCGGCGCAGGCTTACACGTACTTCCTGGTCCGCGGCGACGGCAACTTCAGCATCCGCCGCCGGTCGGGATTCGCCAACAAGCCCACGGCGATCATGGAGTGGACGGCGAACGCCGCGGTTCACAAGGCGGACAGCGCCGGCGCGGCGACCAACGAGCTGGCCGTCCAGGTGAACGACGGGAAGGCGAGCTTCACCGTCAACGGCACCGAGGTCTACAGTACCGCGGCCACCAACGTGGACGCCGCCGGGATCGTGGGGTATCGCGTCAATCACAACCTCGACGTGCATCTCTCCGCGATCGGGATCCACAAGCTGTAACCGTTGTCGGCCTAACTATGGCCTCGGCCACCCCGCGCTGAGGGTGACAATCCCCTGGGGGAGTCTCAGGCGCCACCACTGCGGCGCGTGGTTCCCCCCGGGGACCTCCGTGTAGGTCACGTCGTATCCCTTGGCCTGGAGCGCGTCCCGGAAGCGGCGGCTCGCATCCCGGAAGTTGGGACCGCTGCCGCCCAGGGTGGGATGGTCTTCCAGCTCTCCCACATCGAGGAAGAAGCGGACGTCCTTCTTGGGGGACGCCGCGACCTGCCGCGTGAGCCATTCCCACGGCGCGGCGTTGGACCCTTCCGCGCCGCGCCAGAACGCGCCGCTCTGCGACCAGACGTTGCCGAACAGATCGGGCCGCGCGAACGCGACGAAAGCGGCTGCGAGCCCCCCGGCGCTCGATCCGGTCACGATGACCCGGTGCGGGTCGGCGGTCACGTGCCAGCCGCGCCGCACCCACGGCACCAGCTGGGCCCCGAGGAATTCGGCCATGCGTGCCGAGTTGCCGAGCTCGGCGATGCGCGTGGCGGCGCTCGAGTCGTCGATCAGGACGGCGACGAAGGCGGGCGCCCGTCCCGCGGAGAGCAGCGTGTCGAGAATCTGGGGCAGGGGCATCGTGTCGCGATACTCGGCGCCGTCGAACGCCACGATCAGCGGGTAAGGTGCGGGACGGCGGGGGTCATAGCCCGGGGGCGTGTACACCCAGACGCGGCGGGCGCGGTGAAACGACGAGTCGAACAGCACGTGGGCCTCGAGCCGCCCCGTGGCCTGCTGGGCGGCCGCCGCTCCTCCGATCAAGCCGGCGACGACGATCAAGGCGGTGAATCTCATCCGCGGCCTCCTTGCCGTACCGTCACGTATCCGACTGGTTTCTCTGGCTTTGCCTATTGCTTTTCTCGCGTCTCGTTCCAATCATGGTGCCGTGCCGCCGCTGCACCAGCTCACCGTTACCCGTGAACGAGAGCAGGAGGCAACTTGATCGGCGCGATGCTCGGTATTCTGGGCATAGTGATCTTCGGCCGTTGGCT
>JBGPHP010000290.1:0-3220 GCA_041484445.1 Gemmatimonadota bacterium | reverse complement strand
TTCGACGTGGACGCCGTACCCGTCGTAGTCGCCGCTCAGCGGCAGCTGGCTGGTCAACGCCGCCGACTCCACGCCGGGCAGGGCCCGCACGGCGGCCAGCACCCGATCGAAATAGGCGAACGTGTAGGCGTCGTCGTTGAAGGCGGGACCGGTGGTTTGTACCTGCATGGTGAGCAGGTGGGCTTCGTCGAACCCGGGAGACACCGCGAACAGGCGAATCATCGTCCGCACCAGGAGGCCCGAGCCGACCAGCAGAACCAGCGCCAGGGCGACTTCCGACACGACCAGGGACGAGCGCATCACCCGGTGCGTCCCGAGCGACCGCCGCCCGCTCTGCTTCAGGCCCTGGTGCAGATCCTGGCGCGTCGCGTGCCACGCCGGCACCAGGCCGAATACCACACCGATGATCGTGACGACGGCGACGGTGAAGAGCAGCACCGGCCCATTGACGCCGATCGCCTCGACCCGGGGCAAGCCTGCCGGAGCAATAGCGATCAGCGACTGCACCCCGAAGACCGCGATCGCGATGCCCAAGACCCCGCCTGTCCCAGTGAGGACGAGGCTCTCGGCCAGGAGCTGTCGGATCACCCGTCCGCGGCCAGCGCCGAGTGCGGCGCGCACCGAGAACTCCCCTTCGCGCAAGGCGGCGCGCGCCAGGAGGAGGCTCGTGACGTTAGCGCAGGCGATGAGGAGCACCAGCGCCACGGCGCCCAGCACCGCGAGGAGGGCGGGACGGACGCCGCCGATCACTTGGTCCTGCAGCGTCGGCACGAGCAGGCCGGGGGCGCCGTACTCGGTGGGGTAGTCGGCGACGAGGCGCGCCGAGATGGCATTCAGCTCGGTACGGGCGGCGGCCAGCGTGATGCCCGGCTTCAAGCGGCCCACCACGCGCACGTGATGACAGGTGCGGCAGGCGTAGGGCAACGAGACGTCGTAGCGGAGCGGGGTCCAGATCTGGGTGGCGGGCGCGATGATGTTCTCGAATCCCGCGGGCATCACCCCCACGACGGTGAACGGGGTGCCGCCGAGAGTGATCGTTTGGCCGATCAGTCCTGAGTCTCCCCCGAAGCGGCCCCGCCACAGCGCGTTGCTGAGGATGGCGACGCGGGGCGCCCCCTGCCGATCCTCCTCGGCCAGGAAGTCGCGACCCAGCGCGGGCAACACACCCAACGTCGAAAAGTAGGTAAACGAGACGTGCTCGCCGTTGAGCTGCACTGGAGTGGCGCGTCCCGTCAGCGCGGGTGCCCACATCGTGATCGCCGCCAACCCGTCAAACGACCGGCTCATGGCGCCGATGTCCTGCACCGTCGCGAAGCCGATCCCGGCAGGGGAGCCATCCTTGCCCCGCTCCTGGATGGTGACGAGGCGCTCGGCGTGCGGATAGGGGAGCGGCGCAAAGAGGATCGGATAGACCGCGGAGAAGATGGCGGTGGTGGCGCCGATGCCGACGCCGAGGATCAACACGACCAGCGCGGTGAAGCCGGGGCGGCGCCCGACCAGGCGAAGAGCGAAGCGCAGATCCGCGAGTATGGAAGTCATCGGACCATCTCCAGGGCGGGTGTTGGGCCGGGGAACCGGCGCATGTCGGTTTGCGAAGGAGCCGCGCAGCGCCTCACTCCAGTACCACCATCGCGCGGCATGGGGACCACGCGTCTCCAGCAGCTCGCGGAACCCTTCCTCGAGATCGCCCAGGAAGGGCTCCCGCGTGTCCGCGGGGAGGAGACGCGACAGGAGCCAGGTCGCGAGCGGCGGCGGCACAGCCGGCGTCAAGGCGACTCCCACGAGGGGGCGAGGCCCCGAGTCATGGTGCGCAGCACCTTGAGCGACGCACTCACGGCGAGCCGACCGGCGGGGAGGATGCGGAAGAACTTCTTGCGGCGTCCGCCGCGCTGTGGCGTGGCATCGCCCAGCCGCGACGTGATGAGCCCCTTCTCTTCCAGCCGCGCCAGGGTGGCGTAGACAGTGCCGAAGGAGGTTGTCCGCCCGGTGCGCCGAGCGATCTCGCGGCGCACCGTGACCCCGTAGGCGTCGTCAGCGAGGTGGATGAGCGCCAGGAGGACGAGTTGTTCGAATTCGCCGAGGCGAATGGACACGAGAGCTCCGATTTGTTCGTCTTGATAGAATATATAGACGTATCGAAGCTGGGAAAGGTTGCAGTGGTGGTGTGAAGCGCCTTACCGTGTAAGGATCGTTCTCCCGGAGACGCTGTGAGGACTCTGCTGGCTGCAGCCCTATTCGTACAAGCGACGACCTTCGACATCGCCACCTTCTCGGCGCCCGCGGGCTGGCAGCGCACCGACCAGAACGGGATGGTACAGCTCCAGAGCATGCGGACCGTGGGCCGCCGCTCGACGTACTGTCAGATCTTCCTGTTCCCGAGCCACCCCGGGTCCGCCGACGCGACGCAGAACTTCGGCGCCGAGTGGGCGAGGCTGATCGCCCAGCCGTTCGGCGTGATCGCGGCGCCGCGGCCCGAGACGAGACAATCCCCTGACGGGTGGACCGCGGTGACCGCCCCGGTCAACGTGGTGCAGCGCGGCATTCCGGTGACGGCGATCCTCTTCACCGTCACCGGGCACGGCCGGGTGATGAGCATCGTGATCAACGAATCCGGGCAGGATTACACCGCGGAGATCCGGAGCTTCATCGGGTCCCTCGCGTTCCGGGCACCGACGGCCGATCAAGCACCAGCGCCCGTCGCGGACAACCCACCGTCGCCCCAGGGTTCGGGCGCACCCAGCGCACCCGCCTCCCTCGCCGACTACGTCTATACGGTTCCGCAGGGGTGGACGCGCACCGTCTACCCCGACGGCATCGTGTACGGATCGCAGCTGTTCTCGAACGGCGAGCGCTGCCAGATCAGCGTGTTCCCGCCACGGCCGGGGACGGGCAACCTCCCCGCCGATGCCCGGAATGCGTACGCCCAGATTTTCCAGATCGACCCACTGCAGAACAACAGCTACCCCTACCCCACCGCGACCTTCACCCGGGGGATCTCGGCCGACGGGTGGAACTACTTCATGATCCGGAAGTCGATCCACGGCCAGTCGGGCGACTACGGCACGCTGCTCGGCACGCGGCTCATGGCGGTGCAGCTCGGCAACCAGGTCGCCGTCATCACGAGCACCGGCAAGGACCCGCTGGTCAGCATGTGCTTCGGGGAGATGGTGCACGACGAGTGGCCGGCGTTCTTCTTCAGTATCCGTTTCAAGAGCTGGAC
>JBGPHP010000289.1:0-3324 GCA_041484445.1 Gemmatimonadota bacterium | reverse complement strand
TCGACTACTCCGGCCACCTGCAGCGGGCGCAGATCGATACCTACGAACCGTGAGTGATGGGGTGTAGCTCAACTGGCGGAGCGCCCGGCTGTTAACCGGGAGGTTGGAGGTTCGAATCCTCCCGCCCCAGTGATCGCCGAAGACTCCACTGGAGGCCGACAGGTGATGGAGCGACTCCGCCGTGCACTGCGCAGCGCCGGGGCCCCGGCGCGGTGGGCTCTCCGGTCGTACTGGGGGACCGCTATCCTCCTCGCCACGGCGGGCGGCGCCGGGTTCGTGGCGTTGCTGCCCGTGACCTCCCTCACCGATGGCACGCGCCCGGGATTCACGTCTCGCCTCGCCGCGCCGCTGCTGCGCGTCGCGGACCTGGGGCTGGGACGCAGCAGCCTGGCGGCCGGACCGAACGAGCTCCGCAGCGCCGCCGTGGCCGGACTGTTCCGGCTGCTCCTGCTGGTCGCCGCCGGCGTGCTGTGCGTGGCCGCCCTGTCGCTCCTGGCGGTCGCGTTCGCGCGCGGACGCTCGCGCGTGATGGAGCTGGCGGTGCGCCGCGCGGTCGGGGCCTCGCGGCGGCTGATTCTCGCCGCGGCTCTGATCGAGGGAGGCGTCATCGCCGCCGCCGCCCTGGCGTGGGGTGGGACAGCCGGTGCCACGGGCGCGCGCGCCGCGATCCGCGCCTGGCCCGGACCCCTGGGGCAGGGAACCATCGTGCTTGGCCTCGTCGCGCTGGTCGTCGTCGCCGCCCTCATCCTGCTGGGCGTGTTACTGCCGCTCGGCTCGATGCGAGGCCGGGCCCCGCTCGCCTCGCGCAGCGGGCGGGCGCTCGAGCTCGTCGTCCCCACGGTCCAGCTCGGACTCTCGCTCACCGTGCTCGCGGCGTCGGCGCTCCTCGCCGATCATGCGACACACCTGCGCGGCCGTGTACCGGCCGAGGCCAGGGCGGGCCAGGTGTACGGGATCACCCTGGCCGAGTCAGACGGCGCGCAGCGCGCCCGGCGCTACGCCGTGCTGCTGCAGCGCGTCGGGGGCCAACCGGGCGTGACCGCCGCGAGCCTCACCAGTCCCGGGGCGCCACTGGGGCTCGGGCAGAGCGATGTCGTCATCACCGATTGTGGCCAGTGCGGCTGGGGAGGGATCTACGTCCCGTTCCATACCGTCTATGCCGCGCAGTACCTCGTCAGCGCCGACACCTTTCGCACGATGGGGCTCCGGGTGACGGCGGGCCGGAGCGTCAAGGACGGGGATGACGCCGCTAGCCCCCCCATCGCGGTGGTGAGCCAGTCGCTCGCCGCCGATCATTTCCGGGATCAGCGGGCGGTGGGCCGCAGGATCCAGGTGGGCCACGCGCCGGCGCGCTGGTATACCGTGGTAGGCGTCGTGGCCGACCAGCTGCCGACCGGGTTCGGTGGCGGCTTCCAGCCGCCGGACGCCGTGTACCTGAGCGTGTTGCAGCACCCGATCCCCGCCGTGGATCTGCTGGTGCGTGCTCGCGGAGACTCCGGGGTCGAGGCTGCGGTGGACCGGCAGCTCCGCAGCGTGCTGGGAGGGAGCTATGCCGCGACCACGCGTACCAGCGAATCGCGGTTGCTCAGCGCCGAGGCCGCTCCGATCCGCTGGTTCGGGCGGGTGTTCGGCTTGGAAGGGTGGGTCATGCTCGCCATGGCGACGATCGGCACCTTCGTGGTGCTGCGGTTGTGGGTGACTTCGTTGCTCCACGACCTCGGCGTCCGGCGCGCGGTCGGAGCCCGGCGGCGCCATCTGTACTGGTTCGTCTTTTCGCGGGCGCTGGGCATTGCGGTGGGAGGAGTGGCGGTCGGCTGCTGGTGCGGCGGACTGGTGTGGGGGACGTTGACCTCGCTCGTGGCGGGGTTGCCCGCGTGGGACGCGGGCGTGGCGGAGCGTTTCGGGTTGCTGCTCACACTCGCGGCGCTGGCCGGTGCACTCGTTCCGGCCTGGCAGGCGGCGCGCGCCGCGCCGGCGCTGCTCGTGGGCCGGGAAGGCCTCTGAGCGAAAAAAGGTGCCTCGCTGCGCTTATCGGATGACGACGATGCTCCGCGGGAGTGGTAGTGTGAAGCCGTGGAATTCGAGAGCCTCCTGGTACTCCTCGCCGTGCGCGGCGCCCCGCTCGACGATGACGCCCTCGACTCGCTGGCCGACGTTCACCCCCGCTGGGTGCGGCTCGAGCGCGAAGGGGAGGCGGTGTGCCTCGCCGCCCGGGTGTGTCACCGGGACCGGCCGGAGCAGTTCCGGACCCGGGTGCGGGGGTGGGCCGGGGAAAGAGGGTGGGCGGTGACCGTTGCGCCTTGCGCCCCATCTTTGTAAAGTGAATTCCATGCATGACTTGGGGGCCCCGGTGGTAGGGCCGGGCGCGAATCCAGTGCCCGGGGGGCCCGCTGCCCCGGAGCATCGCCGTTCCCGCCTCGCGCGCTGGTTCGACAGTTGGATGCGGTCCCTCGGCATGGCGCTGGTACTCTTCCTCATCATCAAGACCTTTTTCTTCGAAGCCTTCCAGATCGCCAGCGGCAGCATGACCCGTACGCTGCTCACCGGCGACTTCCTCTTCGTCAACAAAGCGCTCTACGGCGCCCAGATCCCGGGCACCCGGGCCCACCTGCCGGGTTTTCGCACTCCGCGCCGCGGCGACGTGATCGTGTTCGCCTATCCGCGCGATCCGAGCCAGGACTTCGTCAAGCGTGTCATCGGGACGCCCGGGGATACGGTGCAGATGCGCTCGGGCGTGGTGACGGTGAACCGTCGGGCGCTGGCAGAGCACTACGTGCTGCGCATCGATCCGCGCAACGACGACGTGCGTCCCGACTTCGATTGGCAGCGGCCGTTCTATCTCGCGAGCTCGGAGGAAGACCGCAACAACTATCATCCGAGTCGCGACACGTGGGGGCCATTGGTCGTGCCCCCCGGGAAATACTTCGTCCTGGGCGACAATCGCGACGATTCGTTGGACTCCCGCTATTGGGGATTCGTGGACGCGTCGGCGGTGAAGGGGCGAACTCTGGTCGTGTATTTCAGCTATGATCGGGAGACGCACGACGCGCTCCCCTGGTTGACCGACATTCGGTGGAGCCGGCTCGGGTCGTTGATTCACTGACCGGGCGGTGATCCGGGGTGGTCCCACGCCTTCGCACTGTGGAGGCGCCGGGCCATATTCCGATTTCACCGCCGTCACGGAGGGATGGCAATTCCATGCGCTTGAACACGGCGAAGCGGGTCTCGTTCGACGAGGGATCGCTCGATCAGTACCTGCGGGAAATCAGCCAGTACCCCCTGATCACCCGGGAGGACGAGGTCGACCTGGCGCAGCGGATCCGG
>JBGPHP010000288.1:0-3335 GCA_041484445.1 Gemmatimonadota bacterium | reverse complement strand
GTTGTGGAGCTCGACGCAGACGCCCCACTACGTGCACCGAGCGCTGGCGAAGGTGCTCGCGCTTCCCGCCGCCCGCATCCGCGTCATCGCGACGCCCAACGGCGGCGGGTTCGGCGGCAAGAGCGACCCGTTCAGCCACGAGATCGTGGTCGCCAAGCTGGCGATGCTCACCGGCCGGCCGGTGAAGTGCACGCTGACGCGCGAGGAAGTGTTTTACTGCCATCGCGGCCGCCACCCCACCCTGATGTGGGTGAAGACCGGGGTCACGAAGGACGGCGCCATCACGGGGATGCATTTCCGCACGTTGTTGGACGGCGGCGGCTACGGCTCCTACGGCGTGGCGAGCACGTACTACACGGGCGCACTGCAAACCGTCACGTATCAGGTTCCCCGCTACAAGTTCCAGGGCGCACGAGCGTTCACGAACAAACCGCCGTGCGGGCCAAAGCGGGGACATGGGACACCGCAGCCGCGCTTCGCCCTCGAAGTGCAGCTCGACAAACTGGCGGAGCAGATCGGCATGGACCCGGCCGAGCTGCGTCTGCAGCATCTGCAGCCACCCGATTCGCTCACCGCGAACTATCTGCGGGTGGGCTCCATGGGTCTGGGCGAGTGCATCCGCAAGGTGACCGCGGGCGCCGGGTGGAAGGCCAAGTTCGGGAAGCTCCCGCCGGGCAAGGGCATCGGGCTCGCCTGCTCCTCCTACCTGAGTGGCGCCGGACTGCCGATCTATTGGAATCACATGCCGCACTCGGGTGTGCAGCTCAAGTGCGACCGCTCGGGCGGCGTGACCATCTTCTGCGGCTCGACCGACATCGGCCAGGGCTCGGACTCGATCCTCGCCTACATCGTGGCCGAGGTGCTGGGCGTCGATCCGTTCGACATGCGCATCGTCACAGCCGACACCGACCTCACCCCGGTGGACTTGGGGAGCTACTCGTCCCGGGTCACCCTGATGAGCGGCAACGCCGCGCTCCAGGCGGCCGAGCGGGCGCGGGAGATCATCACTCCGCACGTGGCGAAGAAACTGGCGGTGCCGGGCGACCGCATCGTGTTCGCCGACGGGCGCGTGTTCGATGCGCAGGATCCCGAGCGGGGCATGAGCTTCGCCGAGGCGGTCCAGGCGGCGGAGAGCGTCGTGGGCACGATCGGCACCGTCGGGTCTTACACGCCACCCAAGAGCGCCGCGCGCTACCGCGGCGCGGGTGTGGGGCCGTCGCCCGCGTACTCCTACAGCGCGTGCATCGCCGAAGTCGACGTCGACGCCGCCACGGGCATCGTCCGGGTGCCGAAGATCTGGATCGCCCACGACGTGGGCCGCTGCATCAACGCCGCCACGGTCATGGGCCAGGTGGAGGGCTCGATCTACATGGGCCTGGGCGAGGCCTTGATGGAAGAGATGGCGTACCGCGAGAACCGCCACGTCGTCCACAAGATCCCGAGCCTGCTCGAGTACAAGAGCCCGACCACCCTCGAGATGTGCGACGTCGTCACCTACATCATCGAGGACCCCGACCCCAACGGCCCCTACGGGGCCAAGGAAGTCGGCCAGGGTCCCCTGCTCCCGGTGATGCCCGCGGTCGCGAACGCGGTATACGACGCGGTCGGGGTGCGGGTCGACGAGGTTCCGATCACGCCGGAGAAGGTGCTGAAAGCCCTGAAGAAGAAAGGGAAAGGGGAAGAGGCACGGGTGGGGCCCACCGCCTTCCCCGAAATCCCCTGGCCCGAGGCATCGCGCGTGCCCCCGCCCTGGGAGGGCGGCGACGGCAAGGCGATCGACCAGGCGCCGACGCTGGCGGGCGGAGTGCGGCAAGAGCGCCAGCACTGACCTTCCGGGAGCGTGTGCGCTTCTCCCACCGCCGCACGTCTCTCTTGGGACACGTTCCCAGGGAGACACCATGTTCACCACATCGATCCGGCCGTACCTCGCACTGGCCGCCCTGCTTATCGCCCCGGTCCGCACCGCGTCGGGCCCGACCGGACGCATCGGGGGGCATGTCCGCGACGCCTCCGGAGCCCCGATCGTCCACGCGCAGGTCCTCGTGGTCGGGACGTCGTTCGCCGCGGTCACCAATGCCACCGGCACCTACTGGATCGATTCCATCCCCGCCGGCACGTACGTGGTCCGCGCCCAGTTCATCGGATACGCGCCGGCCGAGGTGCGCAGCGTGCAGGTGAAGGCCGGCCAAGCCGTTACGGCGGACATCGTGCTGCAACCGACGAGCGTTCAACTGAACGAAGTCGTCGTGGACGCAGCCGCCCCGGCCACAATACAGCTCGGCGGCAAGGCAGCCCGTGGGCGGATGATGGGCTACGCCGGGCGCGACGACGAGGCGTATCGGGTCCGCCACGAGCCCTGGAACACCGAAGAGTACGGCCACAAAGACGAAAACCCCTTCCTCGCCGTCTCGGCACACCCGCTCTCGACCTTCTCCATCGACGTGGATCGCGCGTCCTACAGCAACGTCCGCCGCTTCCTGCTCGACGGCCAGGCCCCGCCGGCGGACGCCGTCCGCATCGAGGAGCTGGTCAACTACTTCCCTTACGACTACGCCGAGCCCACCGGTGACGACCCGGTGGCGATCCACACGGAAGTGGCCCCGGCGCCCTGGAGACCGCAACACCGGCTGCTGCGCATCGGGCTCCAGGCACGGCGCATCGACACGCGCGGCCTGCCGCCCTCGAATCTCGTATTCCTGATCGACGTGTCGGGCTCGATGGACGAGCCGAACAAGCTGCCGCTCGTCAAAGCCTCGCTCACCATGCTGGTCAACACGCTGCGTCCGGGGGACCGCGTGGCCATCGTCGTGTACGCCGGCTCGGCGGGCCTCGTCCTCTCGTCCACCTCAGGCGACGAGAAAGCGAAGATTCTCGCGGCGATCGACCGGCTGGAAGCGGGCGGCAGCACCGCCGGCGGCGCCGGTATCAAGCGCGCCTACGACGAAGCGGTCGCCAATCTCATCCGTGGCGGCAACAACCGCGTCATCCTCGCGACCGACGGGGACTTCAACGTCGGCGTCTCGAGCGACGGCGAGCTGGTGCGCCTGATCGAGGACCGCCGCAAGACGGGCGTGTTCCTCACGGTGCTCGGCTTCGGCATGGGGAACCTGAAGGACTCGAAGATGGAGCAGCTGGCCGATCACGGAAACGGCAACTACGCCTACATCGACAACCTGCTCGAAGCGAAGAAGACGCTGGTGCACGAGCTGGGCGGCACGCTGTTCACCGTCGCCAAGGACGTGAAGGTCCAGGTGGAGTTCAATCCCGCGCAGGTGCGCGCCTACCGCTTGATCGGCTATGAGAACCGGCTGCTGGCCGACGAAGACTTCACCGAC
>JBGPHP010000287.1:0-3364 GCA_041484445.1 Gemmatimonadota bacterium | reverse complement strand
GGCTCGCGTACCAGTCCGCTATCCGACCGAGGGCCGAGTCGGCGATCACACCGAAGAGGAGGTCCGCGCCGCTGCGGAATGCATAGAGGTCGGAAGGCGCGATGTCGGGCGCGAAATCCACCCCCGTGTAGTCGCCTTCGATCAACTGATAGTCGGAGCCGCGCAGGAACTGGTATCCGTAGATGAGATTCAGCGTCGCGTTTTGCAGGAAGGCTTCCAGGCTGTAGGAGGAGCCGTCGGCAAACTCGATCGCCTCAATCCCTTCGCCCAGGCGGTAGCTGTCCGGTCCGTTGAGGACAAAATTGGTGCCTGCAAACCCGTAGTTCGCGTTTGGCACTTCCACATCGAATCCCGCGGTACCGCCATTCCAGCGTACCGACAAGGTGCCACCCCCATACCATGGCTGCTCGGGATGCGCGTCCGCCGTACGCCCGAAGAGCGTCAACGAGATGTCCAGATCCTGGAGGCCGAGCCCTGCGCCGAACGACACGACATCCCGATCCAGCAACCCCTCGTCATACAACTGGTCGAGCGTCGCCGTGTCGGCACGACTCACCAGGGGAGCGACCACTGTTGCCGGCGTGACGAACTGGACCGTCTGGTTCCTGTCGGCTGCGGCAGCGTCCGCGGCCGCCTCGAAGGTATCGAAGTACTGGTAGCCGCCGGCCTTGAGGTCCCGGTAGATGCGGTATTGCCCGGGGTGGGTGTATTCCGGCCGCTGTTTCCAGTTCTCCAGGCCCTGCCCGGCATAGTAGGAGTTCAGGTAGGGCAAGGTGCCGATGCCAGAATCGGCGAGCTGGTCGATTCCGGTCTTTGCGGCGTCATATTGGTAGCGGTGGCTCCCGCGTCCGCCATCCACCAAATTGGCCCCGTCGCTGCCAACGACCGGAATGGCTGGATCGAAGCTCGGCGCGGGAGGTGCAAGCGCGATCATCTGCGCCATCGAGAGCACGGTGCCGTCGGAGAACTGGAATTGTTCGACCCCGGTTCCGATGGGATCGAACGCGCGCGGTATGGCGACGCTGACCGAACTGCCCGCACCCCAACTCACGTCGAGGGCGACGTGCGGTACGTCCGGCCCACCGAGCGGATCCTGGACATCGACCTGGCTCCAAGTCAGTGCGAGATCGCCTGGCCCAACGCCGGGGCCGAAGACGACGGTGTCCTTCTCGATGAGGCCCGAGTCGTAGAAACGCTCCAGCGCCTCGTAGTCGTTGGCCCTCAGGTCTTCGAGTGGCAGCAGGTAGTGAATGTCGTCGGGCAAGTACGGCGCGCCGACCGCCGCGAGGTCGGCTCGCAGGTCGTCGAGCGAGAGGTAGAAGAAGGCGGTTTGTTCCCCGTTAGGCCCCAATCGGGCATCGGCCCGGGATTCGTAGTCGCGATAGTCTTCCTCGTACCAGTAAAGGCTGCTCACGCTGTAGAGGGTCTGACCGGTCACGCTCCACAGTCCGCCGTCGTCCTCGCCTGCTGCCACTATGCCGAGGGCGCCGTAGAACGACGCCACCAACTGATCGATCTCCACCCCGGCGAGGTCCTCCACCACGTCCGCCCCAACCTCTGAAGGATCCAGGTAGAACGTGGTAGCGCCTTCGATTCCCGTCATCCGGTCATCGCCGCTGCCGCCCGCCATGAATGCGCCGCCGCGCAAGGAGTCGTCTCCGGCGCCAGCGTACTGCCTTGCCCCGCCATCGAGTGTGTCGGCGCCGTTGCCGCCGTAGACGAGACTGCCGCCGACGATGCTGTCGTCCCCGTCGTTGCCGTAGGCGAAGTCGTTCGGGCCCGCGAATACCACGTCGTTGCCGCCCCCCGCATCGATCATCGCTACATGCCCGGGCACGGTCGCGCCGACGATTGTGTTGGCGCTTTCTCCGCCGGTGATGTCCTCGATGTTCCGGGTCTCGGAAATCTCCTGGATGGTCAGGGTCGCGGGGAACCCGGAGCCGGACCCCGGAGTAAGAGTGACAGGCGCCCAACCCTGTATCGAGCGGCTCACGATGATGTTGGCCGAGTTCGCCGAATTTGAAAACGTCGAAGTGCTCGATTGGCTCTGGGCGTCGTAGCCGGGGATCACAGGGCCCGTGTTGACGCCGTAGGTCAGATAGGCCGTATCCGACTGCGCCTGGCTCTGGGCGTTGATCGTCGCGTCGTCGGACTCCTGGCTCGTGGCCAATACGTCGATGCTGTGGTGAACTAGCGACGCGGCCGCGAAATTCGAGCCGACGCGATTGGCGTAGCCATTGACAAAGAAACTTGTGACCGGAGGCAGCACTTCCGTATACGGCTGAAGGGTCCCGTCGCCATAGAACTTGAACGTGGTCTGCGACCAGCCCTCGAAGACCTTGGCGTGGGTCGGCAACGCCGAACTCACGGTCTCCGTAGCCCAGGCGGAGAGCAGCGCCTGCCGGAAATCCTCGCGCGCACCGAGCGCGATGTTGTCGGCGTAGGGGTCCGGCCGGTCGATCAGGTCCTGAATGTCAGTCGCGCTCCCGCCGTCCTCGACGATTCGCCAATCCTGCGAGGGCGCGACGGCGTCGAAGTAGCCCTGGATCAGCAGTCCGTCGTTGGTGCCGCGGATGTCCACCGCGAGGTCGTCGCCGACCTGGCGGGCTTTGAGGGAGTCCAGCGAAAGTCCCGCGGCGAGCTGCAGTGTCCCAACCTCGGCTGCCGAAGGCGAGCCGTCGACGAGCGTGTCCCGGCCCATGCCCAGATACACGGCGTAGCTGTCCGCGCCTGCTGCGCCCGCAAGCGTGTCGTTGCCGGGGGTTCCCGACAGGAAGTCATCGCCGGCCGTGCCCTCGATCGGCGCAGTCGTCAACGCGTCCAGGGCCGCCTCGTCGATCACGGTGCCGTCGTTAAACTCTATCCGCTCGATCGACTGCGCGGCGCCCATGTACTGGCCGGCGATGGTCACCGAGTCGGTAGCACCGTAGCGGATCGTGAGATCCCCGTTCGCGCCGCGCGATAGCGCTACCTGGTCTGGAGTGACCGTGTCGTCAAAGCGCACCACGTCGATGCCGGCCTCATCCGCCAATCCCTGAGCGATGAACGCCTGCTCGTCGATCAGGTCCGCGCCATCGCCTGCGGTGAAGACGTAAGTGTCCGAACCGGCGTTGCCGATGAGGAGGTCGTCACCTACCCCACCATCGAGTGAGTCGTCGCCATCGTCCCCCACCAGGCTGTCCGCGCCGTCGCCGCCTTGAAGCGCATCGTTGCCGTCGCCGCCCGAGAGTGCGTCGTCGCCGCTGCCTCCGGCGAGCACGTCATCGCCCAGGTATCCCGCGAACTGGTCGCTCCCCTCGCCGCCGTCGATCACGTCGTTGCCTTCGGCGCCGTCCACCCAGTCGTCGCCGGTCCCGCCGAGGAT
>JBGPHP010000286.1:0-3392 GCA_041484445.1 Gemmatimonadota bacterium | reverse complement strand
GAGCTCCCGCAGGCATCGGCGAAGAGGACCGTCCAGTAGTGGTTGCCGTTGGCCTCCTTGTACGCCCCGATCCCGATGTGATCCCAGGACTTGCCCAGGATGTTGGCCTTGTGGCCGGACGAGGCCATGAAGGCGGCCATGATCTTCTGGGTCGCCGTCGCGTCCGAGGCGTTGTTCCAGCCGATGTTCTCGCCGGCCACCTTGTAGCAGTAGCCGCGCCGGTCCATCTCCCTGAAGACGTTGCCGCCCGGTGGGCTGGGGATGGCATGGTCGAAGTAGTTCCGGACGGCCATGTCCTTGCTGCGCCAGCGGGCGATCGACCTGAGCGTTGCATCCACTTTCAGCGCGGACAGGCCCGCACTCGCCCGGGCCTGGTTCGTGAGCGTCACGAGCAGCGATTCGTCGGAACTGCTGAAGGAATCGGCGCTCCAGGCGAAGGCGGGCGCAGGGGCGGCGAGAAGGCCGACCGCGGTGAGCGCGAAGGCGACGGCGACGAACACGCTCCAGCGAGCGGCGGCGCGACGCGGATGGTGGAAGGGCATCGGGTCGATGAGGTCCTCGGGCGAGCGGTGCGGTGTGGTTCCAACCCTAGGGGGGCGGTCCGGCCGGGTCAGCCCGCGCGATGGTCCCTGCCGCCCGACCCGGATGTACCGTTTGCGCCTAAGCACCGCGCCGGAGGCCGCGCCCCTCCCGGCGGATGGCCGCGGAGCGTCGACGGGCTATACTCCCGTCGCCCTCGGCGGGGACTTCGCGTCCCGGAGCGGCGACCGCGGTGGCCTTAGCTCAACGGCAGAGCAGCGGATTGTGGATCCGCAGGTTATGGGTTCGAAACCCATAGGCCACCCCAACCCTCCTCCCCTGCGTAGGTCCCGTTCGCGCGCGAGATCGCGTCGCATCCGGCACCGCGGCGCCACCCATTGACAACCTCGGTACGCTACTGCAAGCGGTTACATGAAAGCGGTTGCAGGAGGCGCGGTCGATGGCCAAGCGGGCGACGATCCGAGACGTAGCCTTACGAGCGGGTGTCAGCCAGGCGACGGTCTCACGGGCCTTGAACGGCAGCCCGCTGGTCAATGAGGCGACCAAGCGCCGGGTCACGGCGGTCGCCGAGGAACTGGACTTCGCGCCGAGCCTGTCGGCTCGCCGGCTGAGCCTCGGCAAGACGCAGACGGTCTCGGTGGTCGTTTCATTCCTCACCCGTCCCCAGGCAGCCGAGCGACTTCGCGGGATCGATGCCGCCCTCGCGGATAGCGAGTTCGACCTCGTCATCTACAACGTCGAGACGGTCGAGAAACGCAACCACTACTTCCAGAGCCTCCCGCTCAGGCAACGGACCGATGGTCTCCTGATCGTGTCCTTGCCGCCGCCCGACCAGGATGTGCGCCGCCTCGAGCAATCCGACGTGCCGATCGTCTTCATCGACGCTCGCGAGAACACGACGAATCTTCCACGGGTCCTGGGCGATGACGTCGCCGGCGGAGAACTCGCTACTCAGCACTTGCTGGACCTCGGCCACCGACGGATCGGGTTCGTCGGTGATGCCTTCTCGAATCCGTTCGCGTTCACGTCGAGCCGCGATCGCTTCGAGGGATACAAGCGCGCCCTCGTCGCCTCGGGACTCGATCCCGAGGCTCATGTCGCGCTCGGCGCCCACGGACGCTACGAGGCCCGCGACCTCTCGGCGCGGATGCTTTCGGACCCCGATCGCCCGACCGCAGTCTTCGCAGCCAGCGATACGCAGGCCCTTGGCGTCCTCGCAGCAGCGCAGGACCTCGGGCTCCACGTTCCCGACGACCTGTCGGTGGTCGGCTACGACGACATCGAGGCCTGCGACTTCGTGGGCCTCACGACGGTTCGCCAGCACCTGTTCGAGTCCGGCCGCCAGGGAGCGCAGATGTTGATCACCGAGATCAATGAACGCGCCGTCCCTCCGCCGGAAGTCGTCATCCATCCCGAGATCGTCCGACGTCGCACGACGGCGCCCCGGAAGGAGGGCCGCGGCCAGAAGTGACTGTCCGGACGATTGCATCGGCCATTCGGAATCCGAGGAGGAGGAGTCACATGCTCAGCGTCAACCGTGTCGGGCCGTTGACCCGACGCCGATCCGTTCGCAGTCCAGGGATCCTTGGAGCCAGCCTCGCGGCATTGGCTATCCTCGCCACGGCTTGCGCGCCCGGTGGTTCGGTCACTCAATCGCCGTCGACGGCGCCCACCGCTGTCACGCCCACGGCGTCTGCCAGCAGCACCGCCGCCAGTCCCTCCCCGAGCGCCGTTGCGGCGGGCCCGACCTGCGGGACCGACCCGGTCGTCATGAACGCGTACTTCGAGACGGGGTTCGACATCCCCTTCAAGCTCTCGGCGGAGTTCACGAAGCAGTTCCCGAACGTCACCTGGAACATCAGCCAGGACCAGTTCAGCAACCTCATGGCCTCGACGCCACGGATCCTTGCGGGCGACAATCCCCCGGACCTGATCCGGTTGCCGACGATGGTCTCGCTCGTCAAGGACAACCTCCTCAAGAACCTCGATGGGTACGTCACGGCGTTCGGCTGGGACAAGTGGCCGGCCGCTCAGCTCTCCCAGAACCGAGTCGCCTCGGACGGCACCCGCGGCTCTGGATCCCTGTACGCGGCGGGGCTCAACTACAGCCTGACCGGCGTCTTCTACAACAAGAAGCTGGCGGCCCAGATCGGCATGACTGAGCCACCGAAGACGGTAGCCGAGTTCGAGGACCTCCTCGCCAAGGCGAAGGCCGCCAAGCTCCAGCCGATCATGGCGTGGAACGCGTCCGCCAGCGGCGGCGGGCTTGCATTCCCGCTCCAGCAGCTCATGGCCGCCTACGGTCCGACGCAGCCGATCAACGACTGGATCTTCCAGAAGTCGGGTGCGACGATCGACACGCCGACCAACCTGACTGCCGCCCAGCATCTCGGTCAGTGGGTTGCCGCGGGGTACTTCCCCAAGGATGCGAACGCGATCGAATACACGGACGCCAACGCCCGCTTCGCCAAGGGCGAGGGCGTGTTCATGTTCAACGGCGACTGGCAGGACGCGGCGTACGACAAGGACGCACCGGGCAACATCGGGTTCTTCATCTTCCCGTCCGCCACCGCGGGTGGTTCAGTCGCTGCCATGTCGGCGCCGCTGACCTATGGCATCGCGGCGAAGGCGAAGCACGCTGACTGCGCCGCGTTCTTCTTCAACTGGGTCGCGACGAACGCGGCCGCACGTCAGGTCGACGTCAACGTCGGCGGGTCCAACCCGGGTGGCCCTACGGACCTCCAGGTTCCGCCCGCCGCTACCGGCTCGATCATCAACGACACTCTGGCTGCGGGTGCCGTCGTCGCCAAGGACAATGGCGCCATGGACTTCATCGCGAATGCCACCGGCTC
>JBGPHP010000285.1:0-3416 GCA_041484445.1 Gemmatimonadota bacterium | reverse complement strand
GGCGTCGAAGTCGTCGGCGATGAACACGCGGCCGCGCTCGGTCCCCAATGGACGCTGCTCCGTCGCGATCACCACCGGCACCAGGCGCGCCACCGGAACACCGGCTTTGGCGATCACCACTTCCTCTCCCGCCGCGACGGATTTCAGCAGGCGGGAGAGATGCGTCTTCGCCTCGTGCACGTTGTACGACTTGGGAGTGCGTTTCTTCATGCACAATGTTAGCTAAGTCATATGACTAAGTCAACGCATGTGCAGACGAGAGTGGCCCAGTCCCGGCTCGCGCTCGATCCAGTGGCGGTCGGGCTCACCTCGTGATCAGCTCGGCGACGAATACGTCGCTCTGGCGGTCCTGGATCCCGAAATAGAGTCGCTTGCCGTCCGTCGCGAAGTCCCGGCGCGAAGATGGTCGGCTCAGGTCGTTGAACCGGACCAGCAGGCGTGGACGCCCGCCCAGGGCGTTGACCGCCCAGAACGACGCCCGTCCCTGAGCATCGTGCGTCTTGTAATACAGCGTCCGACCATCGGGACTCCACTCGGCCTGTTCGGCCGGTGGCGCCGTCGGTGAGGGATCGAACACGCGGCGCGGGCTCCCCCCTTCGGCCGGAACGACCATGACGACGCCGGCCCGCCTGTCGGATTCGGCCGCGACATAGGCGAGGGACCGCCCATCCGGGGACCAGGCATCGCCCACGGTGTTCAGGCCGAGCGGGTTCGGGGTGGACCAGCGCCCGCTGCCCTCTCTCCGCGTAACGAACAGGGAAAACGGCGGCACCTGATTGAAGAATGCGATCGCCCGGCCATCGGGTGACCAGCGCGGGTAGCTCTCCTGCGCCGGCGTCGCGGTCACGCGCTCCACCGGTCCGCCATCGAGCGGCTTGACCTCGATGTCGCGCGTCCCGGTGCGCCAGGAGTGGTACGTGATCGCGCGGCCGTCGGGCGACAGATCTCCCGCGAATTCATCGGCCGGGTCATCGGTGAGCTGCTCGGCCGGGCCGCCGTTCACCGGAATCCGGTAGATGTCCGAGTTCCCGCGCACGTCTGAGTCGTACAGCAGCCAGCGGCCGTCCAGCGACACATGCATCGCTTCGATCACCTGGGTGCCGCTCGTTACCGGAATCGCGCGGTCAGCGGTGATGGGGGCGCCCGTGGGGATGGGGAGCGACCAGATGTTGGCCCGCGCCGAGTACACCGCGTACGCCAGCCGCCGGCCGTTCGCCGACAGCGAAATTGAAATCGCGCCGAGCCCGGTGGTGAGCCGAGTCAGCGTCCCCTGCGACCGTCCGGACGATGAGAGCGCCTCAGCGTACACATCGCGTGGGCCGTCGCGATTGGAGACGAAGAGCAGCTGAGCACCGTCGGGCGTCCAGACGGGACTCTGGTTGAACGCCTGTGGCTCGACCAGGCGGATCGGAGCGCCGCCGGCGGCTGGAAAGAGCAGAATGGCGCTCGGTGCCAGATTGCCGAACGTGGGGCCGGGCAGCACCGACTCGGAGTTCAGCGCGACGCACGCGATCCATCTCCCGGTCGGCGACCAGGTACAGGAATGGAGGTCGAAGGTCGTCGCGAGGAGACGGGCCGGGCCGCCGTCGGCCGGCGCCACGAGCAGGGATTCGGCACGGACGAACGCGATCTCGCGGCCGTCCGGGGACCAGGTCGCCGTGGCGACGGAAGCCGTGGCCGACGCCGGCACGACGGGTCGCGACGCGCCGCCCAGGGCCGACGCGATGGAGACTCCGCCCCGGGCCAGAAACAGCAGGGTGGTGCCGTCCGGCGACCAGCGGGGCTGGGCTTCGACGGCCGTGGAATCGTCCGTCAAGGGAAGTGTGCGCCCCCCGCCCACCGGCCGGATGAAGATCCGCATCCGCACGGCGTTTCCGGCAGCGTACGCGACGACCCTCCCGTCGGGTGAGAGCGCAGGCTGAATCTCGAGCCCCGGGTCGGCGGTGAGCTGCTCCGAGCGGCCGAGGGCGAAGATCGGCGCCCGATCGCGGAACAGCCGATAGGCGCCGAACGCCAGGACGGCCAAGGCCACCGCTGCGGCTGCGTATAGCACGTTGCGCCGGCGCCAGGTGATGCCGGCAGGCGGGGCCGCGACCATTGCGTGCCGGAGCGCCGCCACGAAGTCCCCGGCGCTGGAAAACCGGTCCGCGGGGGTCTTCGCCAGCGCCCTGGCCACCGCCAGGTCGACACCTTCCGGCACGCTGTCCCGAATGACCCGCAGCCGGGTGGGTCGCTCGGTCAACAGTTTGGCGATCATCGCCTGCGCGGTGGGCCCGGTCACGGGCGGCTCTCCCGCCAGCATCTCGTACAGCACCGCCGCCAGCGAGTACACGTCGCTGCGCGCGTCCAGTTGACGGTCTCCCGTCGCCTGCTCGGGGCTCATGTACTGCGGCGTGCCCAAGGACAGTCCCGTCTCGGTGAGCCGGTTGCCCCCCGCCTCCTTCACGGCCAGGGCGATGCCAAAGTCGGCCAGCATCGCCTCGCCTTCGTGCAGCAGAATGTTCTCCGGCTTGATGTCGCGATGGATGACACCATGCTGATGCGCGAAATCGAGGGCGCTGGCGATCTGGCGGGTGATTGCGAGCGCTTCCTCGAGTCCCAGCTGCCGCTCCCGGTCGAGCATGTTGCGCAACGACTCGCCGCGGATGTAGGGGAGGACGTACCACAGGAATCCGTCCGATTCCCCGGAATCGATGAGCGTGACGATGTGCGGGTGGTCGAGGCGAGCGGTAATGCGCACCTCGTTGAGAAACCGATCCGCTCCGAGCACGGCGGCGAGCTCGGGCCGGAGCACCTTGAGGGCTACTTCGCGGTCGTGTCGCACGTCGCGCGCGAGGTACACCGTGGCCATGCCCCCCGCGCCGAGCTCGCGCTCGATGCGGTAGCGGTCGACCAGGACGGCGGATAGCCGTTCGTTACTCACCGCACCCGACCATCACCGCGACACCGCCGCCGCCGTCCCTCCAGCGGGCTTGAGGTACCGGTCATACCAGGCCACGTAGCGCTGCAGCCGATCGCGCACGAAGCTCGGCAGTGTCAGGCCGTGGTACTGACCCGGATAGATCACGAGCTGCGTCGGCACGCCCAGCTCGCGCAACGCCTGGTACATCTGCTGGCCGCCGATGATCGGGACGTTGAAGTCCTCACTCCCGCCCATGAACAGGACCGGCGTCTTGATCTTGTCCGCGCCGAAGAACGGGTAGGACAGCTTGATCCACAAGTCGCGCGACCGCCACGGCGGTCCCAGCTCCAGCTCGTACTGGGTGATGTATTCATCGGTCCCGTACATGGAGAGCTGCAGCGCGCTGCCCGCGCCGCTGATCGCGGCCTTGAAGCGCGTCGTCGTCGCGATGGTATAGTCGGTGAGAATGCCGCCGTAGCTCCAGCCGCCGATGCCGAGGCGGTCCGGATCGGCG
>JBGPHP010000284.1:0-3423 GCA_041484445.1 Gemmatimonadota bacterium | reverse complement strand
CGCGCCTCCTGGACCGGATGATCGCCGAGCAGGAAGCCGACCGTGCACGGGTCCGGCGGGCCCAGGTGGGAACCGGCGACCGCTCGGCCAAGGTCCGCACCTACAATTTCCCTCAGAATCGAGTCACGGATCACCGCATCGGCTTCACGGCCCACAACCTCTCCGACGTGCTGGAGGGCCGGCTGGACGAGCTGATCGACGCCCTGCGGCTCGCCGGAGAACGGGAGCGCCTCAGTGCCTGAGCTGGCGACGGCTGCTCCCGACTCCTTGGATGCCGAGCTGAATGGCGCCGCCACCCTGCTGGCGAGCGCCGGGTCACGAGATCCGCGGCGGGAGGCGGCGAGTCTGTGGGCTGCGCTGTCCGACATCGGTGTGGGTGACGTGTGGTTGCAGCGCGAGACGCAGCCTCCGGCAGAGGCGACGGCGCGGTTCCGCGTCGCAGTCCGGCGCCGTGCGGCGGGAGTCCCGTTCGCCTACGTTGCCGGGACGGTCGCCTTTCGCATGCTCGAGCTGGCCATCGACCATCGCGCCCTCATTCCGCGTCCCGAAACCGAGGGACTGGTCGACCTGGTGCTGCAGTGGAGTGGTGTGCGGGGCGCGGGGGACGGGGGTGTGGTCGCGGATGTCGGGACCGGGAGTGGCTGTATCGCGCTGGCTCTGGCGTCGGAGGGATCGTTCGAGCGCGTGATCGCCACCGACCGGTCGGTGGCGGCGGCAGGGCTGGCCCGCGAGAACGTGGTGCGGGTGTCGCCGCCGATTGTGGTGGAGGTTCGTGTGGGCGATCTCTTGGCGCCGATCGACGGCGTGCGGTGTCGCGTGATCGTGGCCAATCCGCCCTATCTCACGGACAGCGAATGGAACGCGCTGGACCCGGCCGTACGCGACTACGAGCCGGCCATCGCCCTTGTCTCCGGCCCCGACGGCCTGGACGCGACGCGGCGATTGTTGGCCGGCGCGCGCGACGTGCTCGAGCCGGGCGGGCTCTTGGCGATGGAGATCGACGAGCGGCGCGCCCCGGAGGTCCAGCGGCTCGCGCTGGCCGCGGGCTGGCAGGTGAACATTCACCGGGATCTATTCGGCCGGCCGCGCTACGCGCTGGCGGTCTAACGGCGGAGGACGAGTGATCGACGAGAAGGCGCAGGACCTGGGGCGGCTGATCGGGCAGACCGAGGAGTACAAGGCGCTGAAGCGGGCGAGTGATCGGCTGCGCGAGGACGCCGAGTGCCAGCGCCTGCTCACCGACATGGAAAAGCTCGCGGGGGAGATCGAAGGAATGGCGCGGACCGGCAAGGAGCCCACGCCGGCGCAGACCGACCAGTACGACAAGGCGGTGCAAAGCATTCAGGTGAACCCGGTGTATCAGCAGATGGCCGTCGCGCAGGCCAATTTCGAGAAGCTGATGTCCAAGGTGAACGCCCGGATCTACGAAGGCATTCAAAAGGGCGCGGCCAGCCCGATCATCACCCTCGGTTGATCGGCGTGGCGGGGACGTTCGTGGTGGTGGAAGGTCCGGAGGGAGCGGGGAAGTCCACGCTGGTGCGCGCTGTGGGCGCCCGGCTGCTCGCCGAGGGGGTGCAGGTGCTCCCGGTTCGGGAGCCCGGCGGAACGCCGGTCGCGGAGGCGGCGCGCAAAGTGGCGTTGCGCTCGCGGCACGAGTTGTCGCCCGCCGCAGAGCTGTTCCTGATCCTCGCCGCCCGGGCCGACCTCGTGGCGCGGGTGATTCGGCCGGCGCTCGAGGCGGGGCAGGTGGTGATCGCGGATCGGTTCGATCTGTCCACCCGCGCCTATCAGGTGGCGGGCCGCGGGCTGCCGGCCGAGGAAGTGGACGCCGCCCTGCGACTCGCCACGGGGGGCCTGGTGCCGGATCTGACCCTCGTGCTCGACGTTCCGGTGGACATCGGCCGCGAGCGCCAGCGGAAGGCACGGAAGGTGCAGGATCGCTTCGAGCGGGAAGACGACGCGTTTCACCAGCGGGTGCGTGCGGCGTATGGGAACGCCGGCGGTCCGGGTGTGGTGCATCTGGATGCCACGCTGCCCAAGAAGACGGTGCTGGACGCGGCCTGGCGGGAGCTGCAGGCGGCGACGGTCCTTACGACGCGAGGAATCTCATGAATCGCAAATGGTTGGTGGTGTCCGCCATGACGGGTGTCGCCCTCGTGACTGGGGGGTGGCTGTTGCAGCGCGACGCCGGGCCGCAGGGGACGGTCTACCAACAGGCCCGGTTGTTCGACGACGTCCTGTCACGGGTTGCGGACTTCTACGTCGATTCGATCGACGAGCGCCGGCTCTATCAGATGGCGATCGACGGGATGCTGGACCAGCTGCATGATCCCTATTCGACCTTCCTGAAGCCGGACGATTTTCACGCGCTGAACGAGCAGACGACCGGCGATTACGGCGGCCTTGGGCTGCAGATCGACGTGCGCAACGGGTGGATCACGGTGATCGCCCCGCTGCCCGATACCCCGGCCGAGCGGGCCGGCGTCCAGACCGGCGATGAGATCGTCACGCTGGACGGCCGGTCAACGGAAGGGTGGAAGCAGGACGAAGCCGTGAAACAGCTGCGCGGCACTCCCGGTTCGACCGTCGAGCTCAAGGTGCGTCGGATCGGCGTAGACCAGCCGATCACCTACAAGCTGACCCGCGCCAAGATCCACATTCGCTCGGTCCAGATCGCCATGATGCTGGACGATCGGGTGGGCTACATCTCCCTCAGCCCCGTGAGTCAGACCTCGGCGGAAGAGGTCGCGGAAGCAGTGGACAGTCTGACCGCCAAAGGAATGAAGTCGCTGGTGTTCGACTTGCGTGGCAATCCGGGCGGCCTGCTGACCCAAGGGATCGCGGTGAGCGACCTGTTCCTCGACCCGGGGCAGGAGGTGGTGGCGACGCGCGGCCGAGCGCCGGATGCGACGCACACCTATCACGACTCCCATGCGCAGCGCTGGCCCAAGCTGCCGATCGTGACGCTCGTCAACGGCGGCACGGCGAGCGCGGCCGAAATCATCGCGGGAGCGCTGCAGGACCACGACCGCTCGTTGGTGGTGGGGACGCCGACCTTCGGAAAGGGCCTGGTGCAGTCCCTCTGGCCGCTGACTCCCGAGACCGCCCTCAAGCTCACGACCGCGCGCTGGTACACGCCGAGCGGCCGGACCATCCAGCGCAAGAGCCGGAACGAAGCCGATCAGGAGGCGCAGGTCGCGCTGGCGGAGCAGGGGCGGGACTCGACCAAGCCCGACACGGCGCAGGTCTTCCACACGGACCGTGGGCGGGCGGAGTACGGTGGCGGCGGCATCCGGCCCGATCTGTTCGTCGCGGCCGATACGCTGTCCACCGCGGAGCGCAACTTCGTGAAGGTGCTCGGCACCAAGGTCACCGTATACCGGGACGTGATTTCAACCTACGCGCTCGAGCTGAAAGGCGGCG
>JBGPHP010000283.1:0-3428 GCA_041484445.1 Gemmatimonadota bacterium | reverse complement strand
GATGAGGAGGCGACCGAGACCGGAGTCCGCCATCGCGGGCCGATTGTAGCAGGAATCCGCGGGCGGTCCGCGCTCCCGCGTTGACACCCCGCGCGGCGCCGTGCTACACGGACGCCACCCACGCGCCGTCAAGGAGGAGAGCGATGGACGATCGCTGGATCCTGTCTCGCCGTCAGGTGCTCAAGAGCATGGCCGCCGCCGGCGCGCTCACCGCCGCCGATCTCGCCTGGTGGGAGGAGCCGCTGCTGCGCCCCCGCCGCGCCTGGGGCGCCGCCCCCGTGCGCTTCCAGTTCAGCGTGCCCGAGCCCAAGCGCAACGCGCTGGTGGAGTCGCTCGTGCAGCGCTTCAACCAGGCGCAGAAGGACTTCGAGGTGAAGGTGGAGTTCGTGCCGCAGGCGCAGGCCCGCCAGAAGCTGATCTCGGGCATCGCCGCCGGCAGCCCGCCCGACTGCTGCCAGGTCTGGGACAACTGGGTCGGCGAGCTCGAGGGGATGGGCGCGGTCGAGGACCTGACCGGCCGGGTGAAGGACTGGACGGGCTACAAGGACGTGCTGCCGATCGCCTGGCAGACGGTGACGGTGAAGAACCGGATCCTGTCCTTCCCGTGGGTCGTCACCAACGACGCCGTCTACTGGCGCATGGACCGCACCAAGGAGTACGGCGTCAAGCCGCCCCGGGACGACTGGGCGTTCGACGACTTTCTCGCCTACACCAAGGCGATGACGAAGATCGACCGCAACCAGTACGGCTTCGGCATGCGCGGGCAGGGGACGTGGGCCGTCCTCTACGCCACCGAGTTCATGTACGCCAACGGCGGCCAGGTGCTGAAGGACGGCAAGGTGGCGATCAACTCCAAGGAGGCGGCCGAGGGGCTCGACTGGTACCTCGACCTCTTCCGCAAGCACAAGGTCTGCCCGCCGAGCGTGCCGACCGACGGCTGGCGCCAGATCGTCGAGGGGTTCGGGCGCGGCATCACCAACGCCTACATCCACAACTCGGGCTCCTCGGAGGAGCAGAAGGACTTCGTCAAGGCCGAGAACTTCGCGACGGTGCCGCTGCCGATGGGCCCGTCGAAGAAGCGCGTGTCGTTCTACTTCTCGGAGACGCTCACCGCGTTCAAGGGCGCCAAGAGCCGCGACGGCGCCTGGCGGTTCATGGCCTGGCTGATGGAGCCCGAGCCGCACTTCATGTACTCCAAGACGCTCGGCCTGCTGCCCGCGCGCAAGAGCGTGGCGGACCGGCCGGAGTTCACCAAGGACCCCGCGCTGGCCGGCTTCATCAAGTCGTTCCCGTTCTCGGTCGTCAGCCCGTACCTCGCCCACGCCGGCTGGGGCGGCAAGCTCGACTCCGAGGGGGTGCCGCTGTTCCAGCAGGCGCTCGTTGGCAAGCTGACCGCGCACGAGTTCCTCGAGAAGTTCGCCGACATGCTGACCAAGAACATGGCCTGATGACCTCGCCCCACGCCACGGTCGCCGTCGCGCTCCCGCGCCCGCTGCTCTCGCGGCGCGCGCGGGAGCTGGCGACCGGCTATCTGTACCTGGTGCCGGTGGCCATCTGCCTCGGCGGCACCATCCTGTTCCCGATCCTCAAGGCGATGCACATGAGCCTGTACCGCCACGTGCTCATCCGGCCGCAGGAGTACGGGTTCATCGGGCTCGGCAACTATCAGCGGCTGCTGCACGACGAGACGTTCTGGCTGACGCTCTGGAACTCGCTCGTGTGGGTCTTCGGCTCGGTCGCCTTCCAGTTCCTCGGCGGCTTTGCCGCCGCGCTGCTCCTGCACCCGTCGTTCCGCGGCCGGGCGTTCGTGCGGACGGTCACGCTGCTGCCGTGGATCGTGCCGGGGGTGGTGGTGGCGCTGGTGTGGGAGTGGCTGTACCAGCCGAACTACGGCGTCCTCAACGACCTGCTGCTGCGGCTGGGCGTCCTGCACGATCGCGTGGCGTGGCTGTCCGATCCCGCGCTGGCGATGGGCGCGGTGATCACCACCAACGTCTGGCGCGGCGTGCCGTTCTTCGCGATCATGCTGCTGGCCGGGCTGCAGGCGATCCCCGACGACCTCTACGAGGCGGCCCGGGTGGACGGGGCGAGCGTGCTGCAGCGCTTCCGCCACATCACGCTGCCGCTGCTGCGGCCGATCATCATCGTGGCCACCGCCACCCGCGTGATCTGGACGTTCAACTACGCCGACCTCATCTTCGTGATGACGAGCGGGGGGCCCGCCAACGCGACCCAGATCACCTCCACCTACACCCTGCTCACCGCCTACTCGACCCTCGACTTCGGCTACGCCGCCACGCTGTCGGTCGTGCTGCTGGCGATCATGCTGGTGTTCACGATCCTCTATCTCCGCGTGACCCGCGGGATCGAGAGCGTGACGTGAGCGGCCTCGAGCGCGGGCCCGGCTCGGCGGGCGCCCCGCCCCGGCCGCACACCGACTGGGTCGAGCGCGTGCTGGGCGGCCCCGTGCTGTGGGCGGGGCTGCTGGCGCTCACGCTGTTCGCGCTGGGCCCCTTCGTCTGGGTGTTCCTCACCTCGCTGAAGACGCGGATCGAGCTCTACGCGACGCCGCTGCGCTATCTGCCGACGACCCTCACCGCCGTCAACTACGTGGACGCCTGGACCTCGACGCTCACGCCGTTCAGCCGCTTCTTCGCCAACAGCCTGTGGGTCTCCTCGGTCACGATGGTCGCGACGACGGCGATCTCGATCCTGGCCGGCTACGCGCTGGCCCGCTTCCGCTTCGCCGGCCGCAACGTGCTGCTGCTGGTCTTCCTGGCCACGCAGATGTTCCCGGCGGTGCTGCTGATCGCGCCGCTCCTGTCGCAGTGGTACGCGCTCGGCCTCATCGACACCTACCAGGCCCTGATCTACTCGAACTTCTCGTTCACGGTGCCGTTCACGGTGTGGATGCTGGTCGGCTACTTCGATGCCATTCCCCGCGACCTCGAGGAGAGCGCGCTCATCGACGGCTGCGGGCGCTTCGGCGCGCTGTGCCGGGTGGTGCTGCCGCTGGCGGCGCCGGGGGTGGCGGCGACGGCCATCTTCGCGTTCGTCACCTCCTGGAGCGAGCTGCTGTTCGCCATCACGTTCACGACGCGGACCGAGATGCGCACGCTGTCGGCCGGGCTGCTGTTCATGGTGGGGCAGTACGAGATCCAGTGGGGCCAGCTCTCGGCCGGCGTCATCATCTCGACCGTGCCGGTCGCGATCCTGTTCACCTATCTGCAGCGCCATCTCATCCGCGGGCTGTCGGCCGGCGCCCTGAAGGGCTGAGGGAGGACCACGCATGGAGGCCGTCCGAGACTCGAGCCATCTCTACGAGGTCGAGCGTCGCGCCCGCCACGCCGAGCGCCCGGGCTTCCGCATCACCGAGCTGCAGATCTCGCCGAGCCAGCAGGTGCCCTGGCACCTGCACACGAAGGTCG
>JBGPHP010000282.1:0-3435 GCA_041484445.1 Gemmatimonadota bacterium | reverse complement strand
TTCAACTTCCTGCTGCACTATCAGCACGCGCTGCGCGATACCGCGCCCGAGCTGTGGCGCTACGGCCTGCGCCTCAAGGACGAGGTGGTCGCCGATCTCGCCGCCCGGGCGGAGCGCCTGTCGGGGAGCGCCGACTGGCCGACGCTGGTGGACCGGCTGCGCGGCGACCATCCGAGCGCCGCGGGGCTGGTCGAGGCCTACGCCACGGAGATGGAACGGGCCCGTCTGTTCGTGGCGACGCGCGGGCTGGCCCCGATTCCGGCCGTGCCGCTGGACGTGATCGCGACGCCCGAATTCATGCGCCCCCTGATTCCGTTCGCGGCGTACGACAGCCCGGGGCCTTATAGCGCGGAGCCGCGCGGCCTGTTCTACGTCACCGTGCCCGACCCCGCGCTGCCCGAGTCCGCGCGCGAGCGGGTGCTGCGCGACCACTCCCGGCACGAGATCGCGGCGACGTCGCTGCACGAGGGATACCCGGGCCACCATCTGCAGCTGGTGCTGGCGCAGGCGAACGCCTCGGAGACGCGGAAGAACGTGTACACACCGCTCACGCTCGAGGGGTGGGCGTTGTACTGCGAAGAGCTGATGGCGGACGAGGGGTTCTACGTCAGTGAGGAGGAGCGGTTCTTCCAGCGAGTGCACTTGTTGTGGCGCGCGATGCGCATCGTGCTGGACGTCGGGCTGCACACGCGCGGCATGACCTACGACGAGGCGGTCGCCCTGATGGTGGACGAGGTCCATATGGAACGGTCCCTCGCCGAGGCGGAGGTGAGCCGCTACTGCGCCACCCCGGCCTATCAGGTGTGTTACGGCGTGGGGCGGCGCGAGCTGCTGCGGCTGCGCGACGACTTCCGCGCCGCGCGGGGAACCGCGTTCACGCTGCGCGGATTCCACGATGCGGTCCTGACCTACGGAGGCCTCCCCGTCACGCTGATGCGCTGGGGGCTGGGGTTGGGTGAGTAAGCTCCCCCGGCCGGTCTGGCTGTTCGGCCTCGTTTCGCTGTTCAACGATTTCGCGAGCGAGATGATCTACCCGCTGCTCCCCGCCTTCGTGACCGGGGTGCTGGGCGGAGGCGCGCTGTCGCTCGGCGCGCTCGACGGGGCGGCGGAATTCGCGGCGTCCTTCGTCAAGTACGGCGCCGGCCGTCTGGCCGACGCGCCGCGGCGGCGCGGCAGCCTCATCATCTTCGGCTACGCCGTCGCGGTGCTGGTGCGCCCGGTGATCGCGTTGACGAGCGCGGCGTGGCAGGTGATCGGGCTGCGGGTGACCGACCGCGTCGGCAAGGGGATCCGCACGCCGCCGCGCGACGCCCTGATCGCCGACGTCACGCCGCCGGAGATGCGCGGGCGCGCCTTCGGGTTCCAGCGCGGACTGGACCACGCGGGAGCGGTGCTCGGCCCGCTGGTGGCGTGGTGGCTCCTGTCGCGCCGGACGCTCGACGTGCGCGGGGTGATCGAGGCGAGCTGGATCCCGGGTGTGGTGGTGTTGGTGCTGGCGATCTGGGCGGTCGCCGACGGGAGGAGGCGGCAGGGGGCTGAGGAAGGCGGGAAAGTGCGGGAGGAGGCGGCAGGCGGCGGGAGAGTCTCCCGCCCTCTCTTGGCCATCGCCGCCTTCTATCTCCTCCGCATGCCCGAGACCCTGCTCTTACTGCGCAGTCAGCAGCTGGGCGTTTCGGTGTCGTCTGTGTTGCTGCTCTGGGCGGCGCTCCACGTGGTACGGTCCACCACGAGCTTCCTGGGCGGGACCCTCTCGGACCACTTCGGTCCCAATCGTACGATGTGGCTTGGTTGGGTGAGCTACGCGGCGGTCGCCTTCGGGTTCGCGCGGGCCGGCGGCGCGGTCGCCGCGTGGGCGCTGTTTCTGGTGCTGGGGGTGGTGGCGGGACTCACCGAGAGCCCCGAGCGCGCCATCGTGTCGCGGCTCGCGGGCGGGAAGCAGGGAACGGGGTTCGGCATCTACCACGCCGCCACCGGGATCGCGGCTCTCGCCGGGGGGCTGCTGCTTGGCGTACTGTACCAGTCGACCGGCGCCGTGCCGGCGTTCACCGTCAGCGCCGCCGGCGTGGTGGCGTTGGCGCTGACATGGCCGGTGCTGGCGCAACGTCGTCCATCATGAGGAGAGGATCCATGCGGCTCGTCACGTTGCTCGCCGTCCTTGCCGTTCCTGCCGCCCTCGCGGCTCAGGACCGACAGGTCATTCACACCCCGGATGAAGTCGCGGGGTTGCCCTTCTCGACGGCAGTCCGCGTCGGGAATCTGCTGTTTCTCTCCGGAGTGATCGGCAACCAGCCCGGCACTCGCACCCTCGCCGACACGGGGATCACGGGGCAGACGCGCCAGGCGCTGGAGAACATCAAGCGCGTGCTGGTGGGGGCGGGCAGCGCGCTCGAGCGCGCGGTGAAGTGCACCGTGTTCCTGACAGACATCCGCGACTACCAGGCGATGAACGCGGTGTACGCCACCTATTTTCCGAAGGATCCGCCGGCGCGCTCGACGGTGGCGGGGAGCGGCCTGGCGCTCGGCGCGCGGGTGGAGATCGAGTGTATCGCGACCGTGGGGTAGAAGTGGTTGAGGCCGGTCAGCGGGCGAGCCGGGCCGCCACGTCGTTGAACCAGTGGTCCACCCACACCAGCTGCGAAGCGCCCTGCGCCCCGTCCCGACGGGGACTGACGAAGATGAAGCCGCGGCCGTCGGGCGTCACTTCGTAGGACTGGTGGAAGCCGGCCACGACGAGGTTGGACGCATCGAACAACGACGTGCGTCCGGTGGTGGCGAATGTCGGCACGGTCTGAACCCGGGCCGCGTTCAGGCGGAGATCGCCGTCGAGGAAGAACAGCTCGCGCCCGTCGTGGGACCAGCGCGGCTCGCTGCCGCCGCCGTTGGAGACCTGCCACCGTCCTCCCTGGGCGTCCGGGAACGGTCGCACGTACACCTCGTTGATTCCCGATTCGTTCGACGTGTATGCCAGCCATCGGACATCGGGTGACAGGGCCGGGTGCAGCTCGGTGAAGAGGCTCGCCGCCACCGGCACCGGGGTGGTGTCCCCGCTGGTACGCACGGCCACGATGTCGCCCGCGCCGGCCTGGCCGTTGTCGGTGCGCACGATGATCCAACGGCCATCGTGGGACCATTCGCCTTCCTGAATCAGGCGGTCCAGGCGGACCAGCAGCCGGTCTTGCCCGCTGCCATCGGCGGGCCGGGCGTACACGGCGCTCGTGTTGTTGCTGTCACGGATGTAGGCTACCGACCGGCCGTCGGGAGCCCAGAAGGGCCGGCGATCCTGCCCGCCGAAGGTCAGCCGCGTCGATGGCCCGCGATCCAGCTGCTTGATCCAGATGTTCAGCGCCGCGCCGGAGCCGACGCCGGCGGCGAGCCGGTGGCCGTCGGGGGAGAGCGCGATCGAGTTGAACTCGCCGTGCCACGCGGTGTCGATCT
>JBGPHP010000281.1:0-3439 GCA_041484445.1 Gemmatimonadota bacterium | reverse complement strand
GGATTTCGTCATCGGTGGTCGGCGGGTCGTAATGGTAGAGCGTGCGGATGTTGCGGCACATAGTTACTCCTCGAGGCCTCTCGGATCGGGCTTCACCATGAAGGTCTGCGTGTAGCTCTTCCCGTTCACCGTGAGCTTCGCTGTGAACTCGGCCGGCAGGGTCACGACCGGGTCCTGCGGGTCGCGAGCGCCGAAGCCCCCGAATCCGGGCGAACGGCCGGTGTTCGGACGCCAGGTCACGCGATGCATCCCCGCCGCCGCTGAGAAGGGCTTCGGCTCCGGCCGCCACAGCGCGGTCGTGTTGGGAATGCCGGGGCGCGCGGGACGGGCGCCTGCGGCTTCGGTCGAAAAGGTATGCAGACTCCCGCCCTTGGTGTCGAGAATCTCGAGCGTCACCGGCCCTGAGGCGTCGGTCTTCAGGCAGTAGTCGATGGAGGCGCCGTCCGCCGGATTCTCCGATCGGGGTTCGTCCTTCTGGTACGGTGTGCCGTTGTCGTCGCCCTGATCGACGTCGATGGCGTCTGCCGGTTTGAAGAGAAAGGCGTCGGCCGCCGCCACCGTGTCGTCGAGCTGGCGCAGCGGGCTGATGTCGTCCAACACCCAGAACCCGCGGCCGTGCGTCGCCACGATGAGGTCATTGCCGTAGATCTCGAGATCGCGCATCGAGGTGGCAGGCAGGTCGTGCTGCAGCGGCTGCCAGTGATCGCCGTCGTCGAACGACACGAACACGCCGCGCTCGGTGCCGGCGAATAGCAGTCCCTGGCGTGCGGGGTCCTCCTTCACCGTGTGGACGTACACCCCCGACGGCAGGCCGGTGCTGATCCGCTGCCAGGTCTTGCCCTGGTCCCGCGTACGGAAGATGTAGGGTTCGAAGTCCTCCAGCTGGTGGCGGTCGACGGCCGCGTACGCCGCGCGGAAATCGAAGTGCGAGGCCTCCAGCATCGACACGCGGCTCCAGGGACCGATGGCGGGCGGCGTCACGTTCTGCCAGGTCTTGCCGTCGTTCATCGTGAGCTGGATGACGCCGTCATCGGTGCCGATCCACACCAACGGCACGAGGATCGGCGACGGGGCGATCGTGTAGATCACGCCGCGCCGGCCGTTGTCGCCGGTGTCGGCCGCGGCCGCGGCGTCGAGGTTCGGCGGCACCCCCGGGTCGGGCCGGGTGAGGTCCGGGCTGATCTGTTTCCACGAGCGTGCGCCGTCGGTGGACTTGAACAGGAATTGATCGGCGTAATACAGCGCGTGCGCATCGGCCTTGGAGATCACGAGCGGCTGCGTCCAGTCGCGCCGCACGGTCTCCTGGTTGGCGGGCTTGGGGTCGGCGGTGCCCGGGATGACGCGGTTCTGCTCCAGGTCCCAGCGGTCGCCGGTACCGCCGAACACGATCCCCGGATGCAGCGGATCGCCGGCCGTGTAGCCGTTCTCGCCGCCCGCACCGATCGGCTCCCAGTCGTGCATCGAGATCTCACCGAACTTGCCGCGCGAGCGCACCGCCACGGCGCCGCTGTCCTGCTGCGCGCCGGTCACCCAGTAGGGGAAGCGGTAGTCCACCGAAAGGTGGTACAGCTGCGCCGTGGGTTGGTTGAGCCACGAGCTCCACGTGACCTCTCTCGGATCTTCGGCCGTCGCATTGCGCGTGATGACGCAGCCCTGATCGCTTCCCACGACCATCGTGGCCGGATCGTCGGGCGCGATCCACGCCTGATGGTAATCGTCGCCGCCCGGGGAGCCGCGCAGCGGCACCCACGTCTTGCCGCCGTCCTTCGAGCGGGAGATGGAGACGTTGGAGACGTAGACGAGATCAGGCTCGTGCGGGTTCACGACGACGTGCTCGAAGTACCAGCCGCGGCCCCACAATGCCGAGTCCGACGACGTGCGCGCCCACGTGGCCCCGCCGTCGTCCGAGCGGAAGAAACCGCCCTGGCGCGGCGTCGTGTCGCGCTGCGGCGGCCCACCTGGAGTCGGAGGGGGCGGAGGCGGCGTGCCCGGCTCGGGCAGCAGGCAATCGACGCAGGCGTACACGCGCTGCGGCTGGCCCGGGGCCACCGCGATACCGGTGCGCCCAATCCCCTCGGGCGGCAGCCCCTGGGTGAGCTGCTGCCAGGTGTCGCCCCCGTCCGTGGACTTGTAGATGCCGCCGCCCGGGCCGTTGGTGGGCGCGTAGACGAACCAGGGTGGGCGCCGGGTGTTCCACAGGCCGGCGTAGAGCACCCGCGGATTAGTCGGGTCGATCACGACCTCGATCGCCCCGACGTTCTCGTTCTTGTAAAGCACTTTCTGCCAGCTCTTGCCGCCGTCGGTCGAGCGAAACACACCACGCTCGGTACTCGGGCCGTAGTAGTGACCGATGCACGCGACGAATACGATGTCGGGGTTCGTGGGATGCACGGCGATCTTGCCGATGTGCTGCGAGTCGGCGAGGCCGATGTGGGTCCATGTCTTCCCGGCATCGGTCGATTTGTACATGCCGTCGCCGTACCCGGTGGAATCCCGCAGGGTGGATTCTCCGCTCCCCACGTAGATCACGTCCGGCGCCGAGGGTGCCACGGCGAGCGCGCCGATCGAGGCCACGGGCTGCGCGTCGAAGATCGGCTCCCACACGCGGCCCCCGTCGATCGTCTTCCACACGCCGCCGTTGACGTGGCCGAAGTAGAACTCGTTCGGCCGGCCGGGCACCCCGCTCACGGCGTCGACGCGCCCGCCGCGGAACGGCCCGAGCATGCGCCACTGGAGGCCGGAGAAGAGACGGTCGGGCAGGGGGCCGGTGGTCGCCGCTCCCGGGTGACGGCGCGCGTCCGCAGGGGAGGGAAGCGCGAACCGCAGCTCGGGCGGGACGGCGAGCATGGCGCCACCAACTCCGGTCCGGAGCAGAAAGCCGCGCCGGGTGATCGTGGGAACTGTTTTCACGAACGGATCCTCACACGATGAATCGGATGTGCATGATGTCGCCGTCGCCGACCACGTAGTCCTTGCCTTCCACCTGCAACCGGCCGGCTTCCTTCACCGCATGCTCGGTCCCCAGCTCCAGGAAGACCTTGTACGGAATCACCTCGGCGCGGATGAAGCCGCGCTCCAGGTCCGAGTGGATGCGACCGGCGGCCTGCCGGGCCGTCGTGCCGCGCCGGATCGGCCAGGCCCGCACTTCATCCTCGCCCACCGTAAAGAACGAGATGAGGTCGAGCAGGCCATAGGCGGTGCGGATGAACCGGGTCAGGGCCGATTCCTTGAGTCCCAGGTCCTCCAGGAACGCGGCACGATCGCCCGGGTCCATCGCCGCGATTTCGGCTTCCACGCTGGCCGAGAGCACGAGTCCCGCCGCGTGCAGCTGGGACAGCCGCTCGACCAGGGCGGGCGGCATCGGCTGGGCGGCTTCCTGCTCGCTGCGATTCAGCGCGATCATCAGCGGGCGATCGGTGAGCAGTCCATACCCCTTGAG
>JBGPHP010000280.1:0-3451 GCA_041484445.1 Gemmatimonadota bacterium | reverse complement strand
GCCGCTGACCGTGGGCGAGCTGGCGGCCGATCAGCCGGTGAGCCGGCCCGCCGTGTCGCAGCACCTGAAGGTGCTCGCGGACGCGCGCCTGGTGCGCGTCGAGCCGCGCGGTAACCGCCGCGTGTACTCGGTGCGGCGCGACGGTCTGGACGAACTGCGGCGGTACCTGGAGCGGTTCTGGTCCGACGTCCTGGACGCGTACGGCGCGGAGATCGCGCGACGCATCAAGGACGACCCCAAAAGGAGAGCGAAATGATGGAACCCCTCGTAAAGACCATCGAGGTCCCCTGCAACCAGGAGAAGGCGTTCACCGTGTTCATGGACATGGGCAGCTGGTGGCCCACGGACAAGTTCGCAACCTCCGTGATGCGCGGCCACACGGTGAAGGCGCTGCGCGTCGACGCGCGGGAGGGCGGCCAGATCGTCGAGGTCGGCTCTGACGGCCACGAACAGCTGTGGGGCACGATCAAGACCTACGATCCCTACAGCCACCTCAACATGGACTTCCACGTCCCGCACCCGAGCGAGAAGAACCCGGGGTTCAGCACGGTCGAGGTTCGCTTCACCGCACTGGGCAAGGACCGGACCCGCGTCGAGCTCACGCAGAGCAACTGGGAAGCGCTCGGCGACGTCGCCAAGATGGTCCAGGGCGGCTACCGCCAGGCCTGGGTCATGATCTTCGAGGGTGCCTACAAGGCCGCGTGTGGGCGCTGAGCGCCCGCGTGGCCAGCTTCTCATTGAAGGCCATGTGTCCCGCTCGCCTCGGCTCTGCGCCGATGGATCAGGCCGAGCAGCACGCCGAACAGCGTGTACTGCACGAACGCGACGCTCCCCTCCACCGCGATCCACGACGCTATCGACGGAATGGCGTACTTGCCCGCCTCCCCCAGGACGATGTACGACGCGAGAAAGCCGCCGAGCGCCCAAGAGAACTTGACGCCGTCCCACACGGAGTCGCTACCGCGCTGGAACGCGGGGAAGAGCAGGGCGAAGAGGACACCCTGGATCAGCATCGACCCGAGGCCCATCGCGATGACCGGCTCCGCGCGCATGATGGGAATGGCCGCGTAGTGGGCGGCGAAGACGGCGAAATGGGACGCGCCCTGGACGCCGAACGTGACTACCACGTAGGCGAGGACGGTCAGACCGATGGTGGCAGGCTTGCGGGCTTCCATGGGGGCCTCTCCGGGGCTTTCATAAGGCAAGTAAGTTAGAGCATGACTTGCTTTCTGCAAGTGACGCGATATCCGAGAGGAACACCCGTGAAGCGCACCAGTCGCCGGTCGGATTGCCCGATCAACTTCGCTCTGCAGGCCTTCGGGGACGCCTGGAGCCTGCTCGTCATCCGCGACCTGATGTTCACCGATCGACGGACCTACACCGACTTTCTCGGCGCTGAGGAGGGGATCGCGACAAACGTCCTGGCGGACCGGCTCAAGCGCCTGCAAGCCCTGGGCCTGATCCGGCGACGGGGGACGGGGCGCGGCGCGACATACGCGTTGACCGAGAAGGGACTCGATCTCCTGCCCGCCATGCTCGAACTCGTCTCGTGGAGCGCCCGTCATGACCGCCACACTGCGGCGCCACCCGATTTCGTAGCCCGGATTCGGCGGGACCGGGAGGCCGTGGCGACCGAACTGCGAACGCACTTAAGGCGGCGACACGGCCTCGACTCTCGCTCGCGCGGCCAGGAACCGTAGGGTGGGCCCATGCCCCCCATAATCCCACGGTCGCGCGGGGTCGCGTGCGGTGAGTTCTGCTGTGAGTTTCTCGCCGTGCCTCTGTGAGTTCCTTCGCTCGGACATCACCCAACTCGGACATCACCCAAAGAGAAGAAGAGTACACGCCTGCAGGAGCTGTAGGTATCATAGCGATTCAGGAAGACGCTACTCGCCCAGGCGTTTACTGAGCCATGACCGCACTCGCACCCGTTGCTCTATGATAGGCCCACATCCCCCCCAAGACTGCCAGGACACCGCTCGTGATCGACAAAACGGTCAAGCTGGAAATTAAGGGTTCTGCCCAGCGAATCCGCATGTGCGCCGAACACACCGGGCTACCGCCCATCCTCATCGTGCAGGCCGGGCCGGGATTCCCCCTGCTGCACGAAGTGTCAAAGTTTCAGCGGCGCTTGCACCTGGAGAGCGATTTCCTGGTGACGTACTGGGATCAACGCGGCTGCGGTGCCGCGTTGCGGCACGATGCGAGCGGTGTCTCGTTGCAACAGCAGGTGGACGATCTGCGTACCGTCCTGCGGTGGCTCCACGATGAGACCAGACAACGCGTCATTGTCCTCGGCATTTCGTTGGGTGCCACGTTCGCGCTGCAAGCCGTGGAGCATGAACCCGAGTGTGCCACAGCGGTACTCGCCATTTCCCCTGATTCGGACACCGCCCGCAGCGATGCCGCCGTCCACGCATTGCTCCAGGAGCAGGGCGCTCGTGACACCAATGGTCGACTGAGAAGAAGGCTGGAGAAACTCGGAGGGCCGCCCTATACCGCTGCAGCGCCATTCCAGTTGCGCGCCAGGTTTTTGTCCGACCTGGGCGCGATCGAACACGGCAAGAGATTCAACGCCCTGTTGAGAGAAACGCTGTTTGGCATGATCCGAACGTATGGTCCTGTCGGTACGGCCAAAGCCTTGCGCAACATGAATCTGATCCAGAATAGGCTGTTGCCGCCGTTGGTATCACTCAACCTGTTCGCCAATCCACCACGTCCAGCGATCCCGGTGCATTACGTGTTTGGTGAGCAAGACGCGCTGACCCCTGCCGCAATCGTTCAACAATTGCCGGCAGCCATTGCAGCCCCGGAGAGCACGCTAGTTCTTGTGCCACATGCCGGCCATATGGTTCATTTCGACCAGCCAGAGGTCGTGCGTGCGATTGCGGTCAAGGCCCGCAATGATGCAATCCGCGTTGCGCGACGCGGTATACCGGGCGATCACGCGACTCGCGGCTGAGAGCCGCGACTCGGCTGGCCTCCCGCGCGAGCGGGGGATGCCCGTCTACGGGTAGGGAGCCGCGAGTTGACCAGCGACTTGGTGTGGCCCTAGCGCCAGCTCTGCAGGATGCGCACGTAGTTCGCGCGCTCGAACGCCTCGGGATCGGCGACGTTGTGCTGGCTCATCGCCCCGCGCATCTGCGCCACGGACGCGTAGCCCTGATCCTCCATCCAACCGGCCAATCCATCGACCAGCAGCCGGAGGTGCGCGGCCCCGTTCCGCAACAGGGCGGACGTCGTCATCACCGCATCCGCGCCCGCCAGCAGGTATTTGACAACCTCCGCGGAGCTGTGGACTCCGCTCGTGGCGGCGAGTGACGCCTGGAGCCGGCTGCGCAATACGGCGATCCACAGGAGCGGCAGGCGAATCTCGAGCGGCGTGCTGAGCTCCAGATCCGCAATGACCTCGAGCTTGTCGAGATCGAAGTCCGGCTGGTAGAACCGGTTG
>JBGPHP010000279.1:0-3495 GCA_041484445.1 Gemmatimonadota bacterium | reverse complement strand
GTGCTCGGCCACCAGCTCCCGGCCGTACTTCGAGATCGGCGCGAACGGGTGGTCGTTCACTTCGCTGCCGGCGAGGAACGGGATCTCCTCGTCCAGCAGTGAAACGAGCTGCCGCACGATGCGGCTCTTCGCCTGACCGCGCAGCCCCAGCAGGATGAAGTTGTGACGCGACAGGATCGCGTTCACGAGCTGGGGCACGACGGTTTCTTCGTAGCCCACGATGCCCGGGAACAGCGGGGCGCCGTTCTCGAGGAGGCAGATCAGGTTCTCGCGCAGCTCGTCCTTGACGGTGCGCCGGAGGCGGGCGGGCGCGGCCCATTCCGTCTGTTTCAGCTCGCCCAGCGTGGCGGGTTTGGCGATGCTCATGGCCGGACGTTAACCCGCCGTCTCTTGCGGTGTAAAGAGCCGCGCGGCCGCCACGCCCCACGCCTTTACCTCCACGCTCGCGCTGCGATCCGCGCTCATGGTGAGCGCCGCGCCGTTCATCTCCACCAGGTTCACGCGGCGCGCCTGTTGGAATGCGAACGCGGCGGGCCACACGCCGACGGTGCGCGCCGTGCCGCGCACGTCGAGGAGCTTGAGGATCGCTCCATCCTCGTCGTCGGCCGGCTTCGCGCCGGCGACGAGGACACCGCGGTCGGGAATGGAGAACGCCGCATCGCGGGCGATGAGCGGGCCCGGCGCGGTGTTGACATAGGGCGGGCTCACATACAGCGGGTCGCACGCCGCCCACCCGCGGCGCACCGGCTCGGCCGCATCGCCCGGGGCGAGCAGCGACAGCCGGTAGCGCAGCACGACGGCGCCGTCCTGTTGCGCGGCGTAGTTCGTGTGCCAGTAGTTGTTCATCGCGTAGGAGAACAGCGTGCCGTCCGGGGCGATGGTGCGGCGCCAGGCGCCGCGGAACAGGTCGTTCAGCGTCACGAGCGGTGCATCGGGCGCGCTCCACAGCACGCCGTCGCTGCCTTCATGCAGCCAGACCCAGTGCGTCTGGCAGTACCAGTCGCGACCGCTGCCGGGCTGCTGGTCGCGCTCCACCGTCATGCGGCCGAGCGGCACCTCCATCTCGACCGTGGGTTGCGAGAACGCGAAGGGGAAGGCGACGTAGACGGCTTCCTTGTCGAGCGTCGCGATCTTCTCGATCCGGTTTTCGATGTCCACCCAGGGGAGATCGTCGTACAGGGTGACGCGCGAGGTCACGGCGGAGCAGCCGCGCAGCGTGCGCGCGCAGACGAGCTGCACGCCGATCCCCGGCAGGCGCAACCGCCGGGACGACACCCGGGTGGCGGCCGCGACGTCGAGCGCCGGAACGGCGCGTAACGTGTCCCGGTCTCCGGCGGTCCACAGGGCGCTCCGGTCCCCACCGCTCACATGCAACAGTTGATTCAATCCCGACCAGGGGGACGGCTTCACCCGCTCGGTCCCGTCCGGCCCGGCCAGCGAGGCGATGGCGCCGGTCTGCGGATCGAGCCGCACCCGGAATCCGCCAGCCGACGCGTCCAACGCGTCGCCTTCGTCCGCCGGGGGGCTGGGGGCGCGGGGCGCGGTCGTCAGGGCGAGGTAGCCCAGCGGGGGGACGTCGCGCAGCAGGACGAGGGCGTCGCCGTCCTCGAGGTCGACGGCCGGGAACGGCTGGCCGCCGTAGCCGAGCGTCGTTCCCGCCGCCCCGGCCACCCGTACCACGTCGGTACGCGGCCAGTTGGCGGCGTTGAACGCGATCCGGCCCGGACCCGCGTTTGTGGCGCGGCCGATCCGCAGGAGCGCCGCACCGAGCTGGCTCGCCGCCGCCGCTGCCGCTCCCTCGACGAAGCGTCGCTTGTACGCCCATTGCTCGACCGTCTGGCGCGCCCCGGGTGCGCTCACGCTTTCGGCCGCGCCCCAGGTGTGCTCGCCGAACAGCAGCAGGTCGCGCCACATCTGGCGGCGCTCATCGGCGCGCGCGCGAATCCGGTCGGCCCGCGGCCCATCGGGCGGCTCCACCCGCGTGTCCCACAGGGCGGCGATTTCCGCCGCCCGCGCCGCGAGCTGGGCCGCCCGGAACCGCGCCAGCTCGGCCCCGGTGGAAGCGGCCCCGTCCTCCCAGTACAACCCGGTGTCGCCCCGCCGCACCGGGATCTGCACCGGGTAGCGCCGCTCGATCTCCCGGAAGAAGTCCTCCGCCCGGCCCGGCACGAGACGCGGAAACGCGTAGCGGCGGTTGAACTCCTCCATGTTGGCGATCAGCGTCTCGTCCATCAGGGCGTTGTCCCATTGCGCGCCGTACAACAGGGCGAGGTCGTAGGGCCAGGCGGGAGATTGGAACGCCGCGTTGCCGAGCAGCCAATCCGAGAGCCGGCGGCCCATTTCGTCCGCGCCGCGGTCGAAGCCGAAGCGCAGGGCATCGCCGTAGTGGTAGCTCCGCCAATGCAGCACCCGGCTGCCGTCGGGTCCCTCCCACCAGTAGAGCTGGGGATACGCGGTCCAGTCGCCCGTGAGGCCGTGGGCCGCCGCTTCGGACTTGGGCAAGAGCGGCAGCGCGCGCTCGGGGTTCGGACCGCTCGCGAGATACCGGACGCCGCTCGCCGCCAGGATCATCGGGAAGGTGAGCGACTGCCCTGGGACGTCGGTGATCTGGGCCGTCACGTACGAGAGGCCGCGCTCGCGCGCGAGCACACCGGCGGGCCAGGCCATGCGGGCTGCCGTCTCGTGATCCAGCAGGCCCGTCAGCAGATTGGCGAACAGCGCGTGGAAACCGATCTTCCCACTGCGGATCGCCTGCACCAGCGCGTCCCCGTCCGCCGGGGACCGGTTCTCGAGGTAGGAGAGCACCTGCAGCGCACATTCGGCGGACCAGCGGTAGTCGGGGTGCGCGGGGAGCCGTGCCAGGGCGGCGTCGAGGTTCTTGCGGTGAATCTCGAGACAGCGCTCCTGCAGATCGGTGTAGCCGACATCGGTGTGGTTGGTGGACAGCCAGTACAGCGTCCAGCGGCGTGGCGGCGCGAGACGCACCCGCCGCCGGCCGACCGAGCGCTTGGCCACCTGGAGCTCGATCTGGAAGTCCGCGGCTTCTGACAGCGGCACCCACACCTCACCGGCGAGCGTCGTGCCGTCGCTCGACGGCAAGAGCCCGGCGGTCCCGACCAGGGCCCCGCGGCGGTCGGTGACCCTGGCCCGAGCGGCGGGCGCGGCCACACCGGACGCGGTGATCCGGACGAGGTTCTTACGTCCGTCGGGCTGCTGGTACAGCGCGCTCGGTCGGGCCTCGATGGTCGGGTCGCTGGCCCGACCGGCGGTGGCGCGATGGTGTCGCAGCCGTCCGATGGCCGCCGAGCCGGCGGCGAGCCAGCCGAGAAACGTGCGGCGGTCGCTCATGGTGGTGTCGCGTGGAGGTTAGAATGGCGGCGGCCTTGACGCCAGCGCCCTCGCCACTAGCTTTGCGCCCGTCTGGGCCCGTCAACCGCTTACCACCCCTAAGGAGATCGCATGAAGCGTCTCGTTTTCGCGCTGGCACTGGTTGCC
>JBGPHP010000278.1:0-3511 GCA_041484445.1 Gemmatimonadota bacterium | reverse complement strand
TTTGTGTTGAACCAGAGATAGTGGGTGTGGCTCTTCATGAGTTCGCTCCCGCCACGTGTCAGTTTGTCGCACCCGCCTCAACCTCCTAGATTGCTGCAAGATATGGCCCTTCCCTTCCGTCGGCGGATTTTTTTCGTCCTCGTGCTCATGGCCGCGGTGCCCACGGGGCTGGCGGTCGTTTCCTGGGTGCTGACGGTACGCACGTTCGGTCCGACGGCCGGCGCGCGGGCGTCGCTCGAGGAAGTCGCCGCCTCGGCCCGCAGGATGCTCGAGGAGGTCGATACGGTGGGGCTGAGTCCCGCCGCGCGGGACGCGATGCGGGCCCATCTGGACGCCGTGTCGCGCGGTGTGAGCTTCGCGCGGCGCGCGGACAGCTATCTCCGCTATTACACGGCGGGCCTGGCCACGGTGGTGATCGCGCTGGGGGGTCTGGTGCTGGTGGCGGCGGTGTACCTCGGCGGCCACCTCTCACGCCAGCTGTCGCGGCCGATCGACGAGCTGGTCGGCTGGACGCGGTTGATCCGGCAGCACGAGCCGCTCCCCGCCGGCCCACCGACCCGCGGCGCGCCGGAGTTCGCGTCGTTGCGGCTCGCGTTGCGGGACATGGCGGGAGCGATCGACACCGCGCGGGGCCGCGAGCTGGAAGCCGAGCGGCTGCGCGCGTTCCGCGAAGTGGCACGGCGCGTGGCCCACGAGATCAAGAACCCGCTGACCTCGATGCGTATCGCCGTGGACCAGCTGGAGCGAACCGACGGGCAGTCCCCGGGCCGCACGACGATGGCACTGGAGGTCCTCGCCGCCGAAACCGACCGTCTCGAGCGGCTCGCCCGGGAGTTCGCGGACTTCGGCCGGCTCCCCGAGGGCCCCACCAGCGAGGTCGACCTGGTGGAGCTGCTGCAGGAGCTGGGACGGACCGCCGTGCCGGAGGGCGTCACCGTCAACGTCGCCGCCAACGGCGGCCGCCGCGCCATTCAGGGACACTACGAGCCGCTGCGGCGCGCCTTCAGCAATCTGCTCCGCAATGCGGCGGAGGCGATGGGGGGACACGGCGCCATCGACGTCCGGGTGAGCGGCGAGGGCCGTGGCGTCGTCATCACGGTCGCGGACCACGGTCCCGGCATCCCCGCCGAGCTGGGCGGACGGGTGTTCGAGCCGTACATGACGACGAAGCCGGACGGGACGGGATTGGGCCTGGCGTTGGTGCGGCAGACCGTGGATGCTCACCACGGCACGATCGCCGCGGGGGAAACGCCCGGCGGTGGGGCCACCTTCACGCTGGTGTTCCCCGCATGAGCCCGCGCGTGCTGCTGGTAGACGACGAGCCCAACATCCGCCGCATGGTCGGGGCCCTGCTGCAAGAGGAAGGGTACGAGACCGCCGATGCGGCCAACGGCGCCGCGGCGCTGGCGGCGGTGCGCGATACGCCCCCCGATGCGATTCTGCTCGACCTGATGATGCCGGGCGGCCCCGACGGGCTCGCGACGCTGGAGCAGCTGAAGCTGGCGCTCCCCGACGTCCCGGTCGTCATGATGAGCGGCAAGGCCTCCCTCGCCGACGCGGTGCGCGCGACCAAAGCCGGCGCATTCCAGTTCCTGGAGAAGCCGCTCACGCCCGAGGGCCTGCTGGTGGCCGTGCGGAGCGCGCTCGAGCTGTCGCGCGCCCGCGCCGAGAACCGCCGGCTGCACGAGGCCCTGGGCCATGCCGATCCGCTGGTGGGCGTGAGCCCGGCGATGGACGAGCTGCGCGCGCTGATCGCCCGCATCGCCCCCACCGATGCCCGGGTGCTGATCACGGGCGAATCGGGCACGGGCAAGGAGCTCGTCGCCTCCGCGATTCATCGCCAAAGCGGCCGCGCCGGCAAGCCGTTCGTCACGGTGAACAGCGCGGCGATCCCGCGCGATCTCGTCGAATCGGAGCTGTTTGGCCACGAAAAGGGCGCCTTCACCGGAGCAGGGGAGCGGCGGCTGGGACGGTTCGAGCTGGCGGACGGCGGCACCCTGTTCCTCGACGAGGTGGGCGACCTCGGGTCGGAAGCCCAAGCCAAGCTGCTGCGCGTGCTCGAAACCGGCGTCATCGAGCGAGTGGGTGGGGAGCGGCCGGTCACGGTCAACGTGCGCGTCCTCGCCGCGACGAACAAAGACCTGGCGCGCGCGACGCGCGAGGGGCGTTTTCGCGACGACCTGCTGTTCCGACTCAACGTGCTGCCGGTGCACATTTCACCGCTGCGCGAGCGCACCGAAGACGTGACCCCCCTGGCGCGCCACTTCCTCGCCCGCCAGGCGGCCCGGCTGGGCCGCCCGCTCACCATCGACGCGGGGGCGCTGCAGCTGCTCATCGCCTACCGCTGGCCGGGCAACGTGCGGGAGCTCGGCAACCTGGTGGAGCGGCTCGCGATCCTCGCGGGAACCGACGCGATCACCGCCGAGGAAGTGATGCGCGTGCTCCCCCCCGACGCAGTGGTGCCCCGGGGCGCGGGGGCGACGCCCGGCCCCGATGTTCCGCTGGCCGACGCGCTCGACCGCTACGAGCGCCAGCTGATCGCCGCCGCCCTCTCCGCCGCCACCGGCAACGTCGCCGACGCCGCTCGCCGGCTCTCCACCGACCGCGCCAACCTCTACCGGCGGATGCGGCGGCTCGGACTCGAGCCGCCGCGACACCTCTCGGAATGAGCTCCTCCATGCGCATCATCCCGCTACTCGGCGCGGCGCTGGCACTCGTGCGGCCGCTCGCGGCCCAGGACACCGCGATCGTCATCCACCCCGAGAGCGCGGGCCTGCACCTCACGCCGCCCGAGCTGCCCCACGCGGTCATCGTGGAAATCCTGCAGTTCTACAACGCGCCTACTACGACGCACCTGGTGGGCCGCGTCCGCCTCCCGGCCGGCAACACGTGGACGGGCAACGTGGCCATCCGCAACGGGCCGGCGTTCATCGGCGGGCGGGTGGAGGGCACGGTGCTCATCCTGAACGGCACCGTGACGCTCGATTCGAGCGCCCGCATCACGGGCGACCTCATCATCATCGGCGGCGCGCTGCTCGGTCCGAGCGGAGCGGTCGCCGGATCGGTCCGCCTCTACGCCGAACCGTTGCCCTACCGCCTGGTGGGCGACACGCTGATCCACGCCCCCGATCTCGCCCGTCGCTTCAGTCTCGCGGCTCGCTACATCTTCGGGCACGGCGCCTCCCGCTCGAGCCTCGTGCTCGCGACGGGCGGCACCTACAACCGGGTCGAGGGACTGCCGATCATCGCCGGGCCGACGGTGGACCTCTCGTTGCGACGCGGGGTGACGCTGTCGGGCAGCGCGATGGGGGTGTTCCGCACGGCCCGCTCCATCAGCGGCGAATGCTGCGACCTGGGCTACAACGCCCGCGTCGAGCTGCGGCTCGGCGATCGCCGGCCGGTGTCGCTGGCGTTCCGCGGTTTCGATCTGGTCACTCCAGTCGAGGACTGGGGACTGCACGCGAACGAAGTGGGATGGGAAGCATTCCTGGTCCGGCGGGACTACCGCGAC
>JBGPHP010000277.1:0-3538 GCA_041484445.1 Gemmatimonadota bacterium | reverse complement strand
GGCGCGGGCGCTCCTCGCCGGCGGCGGGTTCACGGTCCTCAATCACCATGCGGCGCAGATGGACGTGCGGCGGTCCGTGGAGGACCCGGTCTTCGACGCCCAGGTGAACGTCGTCGGCCTGCTGAACCTCCTGGAGGGCGCGCGCGCCGGCGGGGTGCGCCGCGTCGTCTTTGCCTCCTCCGGCGGCACGGTCTACGGCGATGGCGCCCCGACGCCCACCCCCGAGACGGCCGCCAAGTTGCCGGCGTCGCCCTATGGGACCGCCAAGCTGACCTCGGAGTACTATCTCGCGACGTTTTCGCAGCTGTTCGGGCTGGAGGCGGTGGCCCTGCGCTACAGCAACGTGTACGGCCCGCGGCAGAATCCGCACGGCGAGGCCGGGGTGGTTGCCATCTTCGGGAAGCGGCTGCTCGCTGGTGAGCCGATCACGATCTACGGGGATGGGGAACAGACGCGGGATCTGGTGTACGTCGAAGACGTGGCCGCGGCCAATCTGCTCGCTGCCGAGCGTCCCCTGTTGCCGCTCGCGTCACTCGACGCCCGGGCCTACAACGTTGGCACCGGGGTGCAGACGACGGTCAATCGACTCGCCGAGCTGATCTCGCAGGCCGTCGGCCGGACCGGCGAGGTGCGGCGGGCGCCGGGGCGGGCCGGAGAGATCCTGCGGAGCGCCTTGGAAGTCTCGAAGGCCGAGCGGGAGCTCGGCTGGCGTCCCCGGGTGGCGTTGCCGGAGGGGCTCGCGCGCACGGTGCGCTGGATCGCGGAGGGGTAGCGTGGTGCTGCAAGTCGGACGGGCGATTCCCACCTCACCGTGGGATCTGGTGCTCACGTCGAGTCGCGAGACGAAGATCGTGCTCGCGATCCTCGTGGTGTTCTCGGTCGTGTCCTGGTACCTGATCATCCTGAAGTGGTGGCAGTTCCGGCACGTGCGGCGACAGGCCGATCGTTTCATGAAAGAGATCGAGAAGGCCAATCGCCTCGAAGAGGCCTACCACACGGCGATGCGCTTGCCGCCCTCCCCCTACAACCGCCTGCTGCGCGAAGCCGTGCAGTTCTTCTCGCACCTCAAACCCGGCGTGCTGCGCGAGCCCGCGGGGCCCACCTCGGCGCCGACGCTGACGATGATGCAGCTCGAGGCGCTGCGCATGGTGCTCGCCAAAGAAGTCGCTGCGGAGCGAGATGCGGCCGCGCGCTTCATCCCGTGGCTCGCGACGTTCGGATCGGTGAGTCCGCTGCTCGGTCTGCTGGGCACGGTGCTGGGAGTGATGGACGCGTTCATCGGGATCGCGGTCGGCGGATCGGGCAACATCGCCGCGGTGGCGCCCGGCGTGGCCGAGGCGCTCGTCACGACGGTTGCGGGTCTGGCGGTCGCCGTTCCGGCGGTCATGTCGTACAACCTGTACGTGAGCCGCCTGGGGTTGTTCGCCGGGGAGCTGGAGGGGTTCGCCCAGGAAATCATCGGCACCCTGGCGCGTGAGGGGAGGCTTTAGCGGATGGCGGGTCTCGTGGGTGGGGGCGGTGGACTGCGGGGGCACGGCGAGCTGCCGCTCAACGCTGACATCAACGTGACCAGTCTCGTCGACGTCGCCTTCGTCCTCCTCATCATTTTCATGATCACCGCACCGATCATGCAGGGTGGCGTCGACGTCCGTTTGCCGCGCGCCGAGGTGCGGCCCATCGAGCCGAAGTCCGGGCTCGTCGTGACCGTGGATCGCACCGGACGGGTGTTTCTCGACCAGTCATCCCTGTCCTACGAAGACTTCCGGGCCACATTTCCGGCCTTCGTGCGCAGTCGCCACCCGACGGGTGTCTATCTGCGCGCCGACGGGCGCGTCCCCTACGCGTCGGTCGTGCAGGTGCTCGCGGTGATCCGGGCGGCCGGCGTGACCGATGTCGGCTTGGTCGCCGAGCCGGAGAGCACGGGACCGTGATTCGCCCCGAGCGCGTCATCACGAACGTTCCCCTCGGCCTGATCGGGACGATCGCGGTCCACGGTGTCGCCCTCACGCTCTTTCTCGCCTCAGCCACCGGCGCCCGGTCGGCGCCGCCGACCTACCGGGTGCATCTGGTCGCGGCCCCCGACCTCACGCCCAACCAGCGGCCCGCGCCCCCCGCGGTCGAGCGCGAGGCGGCCCCCAAGGAGCCGCCGGCACCGACCGCGAAGCCCGTGCCGAAGAACACGGTGTCATCCGCTGCCCCGCCACCGGTCGCCGATACGAAGAAGCGCGAAGCCGCCCCTCGCACCAATCCCGTCACCCGCCTGCCGGGTGAGGCCCCCAGCACCGGGAGCGACGTCGCCACCGTCAGCACCGAAGGGGTCGAATTCCCGTTCCCCGAGTATCTGCAGAACATCGTGTCCCAGGTGCTGCGTCGCTGGCAGCGGCCGCTCGACAACACGCCGCTCGAGGCCGAGGTCGGCTTCATGGTGCACCGGGACGGCAACGTCACCGATCTGCAGTTCGTGAAACGGTCCGGCAATTTCGCCTTCGATCTCGAGGCGCAGGGAGCGATCGAGGAGGCGGGGCGGTTCAAGGCGTTCGGCACGTTGCCGGACGGCTGGGTGCCCGACGTGCTGTTCGTGCGCTTCTACTTCTCGGGGCAGCGCTAATGACCGCGCATCGGGTGACGACGCTCGCCCTGATGGCGCTCGCCGCCCATCCGTCGTTCCGGCTCGCCGCCCAGGATACCTCCGCGATCGATCGCGGTGTGCGGATCGGCATCGTCTATCGGCCGGGCGTGCGCCCGGGGCTCGTCGTTCTGCCCGGCAGCCAGGCCGGCCTCGACTCGGTGCGCACCATCGTCAGCCGTGACCTCGACTACAGCGATCGCTTCGAAGTCATCACGCTGCCCGGCGGCGACTCGACCCGACTGGGTGCCGGCGACCCTCCCCGCACCGCACGCGGTCCGGCGCCGGGGCTCAACTATCCTCTGTATCGAGCCCTCGGCGCGGACTTCGCGGTCGAGGCGCGTCGCGTCGGCGATACCACGGTGGTGGTCGTTCACGACGTCACGGCGAGCGGCATTCGCCGCACGTTCCGTCAGGTGCTGCCGGCCTCGAGCGACCCGGGGTACCGCCTGGCGGTGCATCGGCTCGCGGACCAGGTGCTCCAGGCGACGCTCGGGGCCCCGGGCTTCGCCGCCACCCGGATCCTGTTCGTGCGAGACGGCAAGGCGTACCGCATCGACCAGGATGGCGCGGACATGAAGCTGGTCTCATCCACCGATCATCAGGCGATGTCTCCGGCCTGGGCCCGCGATGGGCGCCGGTTCGCCTACATGGAGTTCACCGAGGGGCACGGGACCCTGTTCGTGCAGGACGTGGCGACCGGGCGCCGCGTGAGCGTCGTCACGACCGGGAAATCGCTCGACTTCACGCCGGCCTTTTCCCCCGACGGCAAGACGCTCGCCTTCAGCCGTGCGACCGAAGAGGGCACCGACGTGTATACGGTGAACATGCGCGACAATTGCTGTCTCCAGCGCTTGACCAGGGGGGGCTTTTCGGACAACTTGTCTCCGACCTACAGCCCCGACGGGCAGC
>JBGPHP010000276.1:0-3592 GCA_041484445.1 Gemmatimonadota bacterium | reverse complement strand
GGGCAGTCCTTGTCACACCGTCCGCCCGACCGCCCGACCGCCCGTCCGCCGCCGTCCGCCCGTCCTCCTTCGTCGCTGCCAGCATTCCCATCGCGAACCGCATCCGTCCCCATCCGGCGAGCGCTCCCGGCACTCCGCTCGTGCGCAGCGCCCGCGCCACGGCGTAGACGACGCCGGAGACGGCGGGCGAAGTCATGGCGACGAGCGCCATCCGGGCGAGCACCGAAGTCGTGCGTCGTTCGCTCAACCGTTGTCGCGTCGCTTCCAGGCCGGCGCCGTAGCCGACGCCGGAGGGGCAGACCGGCTCGCAGCCGCGGCACCCGAGGCAGCGATCGAGGTGATAGAGGAGACCCGGGTCCTCGGGGGTCAGCTCGCCCTGCTCGAGCGCGCGCATCAGGGTGATGCGGCCGCGCGGTCCGTCGGCCTCGTCCCCGGTCGCGAGAAAGGTGGGGCAGGCCTGCAGACAGAACCCGCCGCGGACGCAGGTGTCCCGGGCCGCGAAGCCGCCGCGCCCCCCGGCGCTCATTCGTCGGCGGCGACCGGGACCACGAGCGTCCCTTCGGGATCGAAGGTGCGCCGCAGTCCGGCCACGAGGGGACCGATTCCTTCGCGGTAGGCGCCGAACATCCCGACCGCACGGCGCAGCTCCCACGGCGCGCGCTCGAGCGTCAGCGGGACTTCGAGGGTGGCGAGGGTGCGCCGCAGCCGGCGCAGATGGTCGGCGGTCGCTGCGCCGCTCCAGCGCACGGCGCCGAGCGCCGGGGCGGCCGAGATCCACTCGTCGCCGAGCTGGTGCTGCAGCAGGTCGAGCAGGTCTTCGGTGGAGTCGGGAAGCCCTCCCAGCCGCAGCGTCACGGGGCGCACGGCGAGCCCTTCCGCGGCGCGTTGCCAGAACGCATGGCTCTCCTCCACGCCGAGGCGGCCGAAACGGCCGCCGGCCGCCGCCCGCAACGTGGCCTCTTCGGCTTCCACCTGGGCGACCGATCCGGCGCAGCGCACGGCGAGAACCCACCCGGCCCGGCGCGCCAGCGCGGGGGACAGGAGCTCGAGCGCCGCAGGCGCGAGCCCGCTGTCGCGCAGCTCGTCGGCGGCGGTGCTCAGCGCTTCGCGTGGACCCTCGAGTACCAGGGTCTGGTCGGCGCGGGGCAAGGCCCGCAGGCGCAGATGCACGCGGACGATCACGCCGAACGCGGCGAACGCGCCGGCCTGGAGTCGGGTCAGGTCGTAGCCGGCGACGTTCTTCACCACGCGTCCGCCGCTCGAGACGACGCGACCGTCGCCGGTGATCGCCGTGAGGCCGAGCAGGTGGTCGCGGACCGCCCCGAACCCCTGGCGCATCGGTCCCGCCGTGGCGCAGGCGAGGATCGATCCGATGGTGCGACCGGCGAGCCCGGGCGGGTCGAGCGCGACCCACACGCTGCGCTCGGCGAGCTGCTGGCGCAGCCGGTCCCAACCCACTCCGGCCTGGGCAGTGGCGACCAGGTCCTGTGGCTCGACGGCTTCTACCTGGTCGAGCCGGCGCGTGGTGAGCGCCAGGTCCGCGGGTGCATCGGCCGTTTGCCAGGTCCCGGCGCCCTCGACGCGCACCTTCCATCGTTCGGCGGTGGCGGTGCCGAGCAGCAGGGCAGCAGCCTCGATCGAGGGCGGGGCGATGCGCGGGGCGATTCCGGCGGCTCCCGGATCGAGCACCGCGTCGGCGCCGAGCAGGGCGCGCACCTTTTCGAGAACGCCGTTCATGGTGGGAAGCTACCGGCTCCGGGAAGCCCCCGTCCATTCCCGGCAGGCGTGCACCGGCACGACTTTCCCGGGATTGACGCGCTCATCGGGGTCGAAGACGCGCCGGACTGCGTGCATCGCGGCGAGTGCGTCGCCGTCGAACACGAGCGGCATGTAGCGCAGTTTGTCGAGCCCCACGCCGTGCTCGCCGGTAATCGTGCCGCCCGCCGCGATGCAGGCGGCCATGATTTCGCCCGAGGCGATCTCGACGCGCTCCTTCAAGCCCGCATCGGTGGCGTCGAACGAGATATTGGGGTGCAGGTTACCGTCGCCGGCGTGGAAGACGTTGCTCACCACGAGCCGGTAGCGCGCGGCGATGGCGCTGATTGTCTCGAGCACGTCGGGGAGCGTGGAACGGGGCACCACCGCATCCTGCACCACCAGGTCGCGCGACAATCGTCCCATTGCCCCGAACGCCTTCTTGCGGCCCTGCCACAGCCGCTCGCGCTCGGCGGGATCCGCCGCCGTGCGGACGGTGCGCGCGCCGCGTTCGGTGAGGAGGACCGCGACCGCGCGCGCGTCGGCGTCCACGGCCGCGGGCACGGCCCCGTCGAGCTCGGCCAGCAGCACGGCCGCCGCGTCGCGCGGGTACCCCGCCGCATACACCGAATCCTCTACGGCGTTGATGCAGGAGCGGTCCATCATCTCGAGGGCGGCGGGAACCACCCCGCTCGCGATGATGGCGGAGACCGCCTCGCCCGCCGCGCGCAGCGTCGAGAAGTCGGCGAGCAGCGTCCGCACGGCGCGGGGCGTGGGCGTGAGGCGGACGGTAATCCGGGTGGCGACGCCGAAGTTGCCCTCGGAGCCCACAAACAGACCCACGAGATCGGGCCCCCACGGCTCGCCCCCGCGACTGCCGAGCTCGACCACGGAGCCGTCGGCGAGGACGACCTCGAGCGCCAGGATGTGCTGGGTCGTCATGCCGTATTTCAGGCAGTGCGGCCCGCCCGCGTTTTCCGCCACGTTGCCGCCGATGGTGCAGGCCGTCTGGCTCGACGGATCGGGGGCGTAGTGCAGCCCATGCGGCGCCGCGGCCGCCGAGAGGCGCACGTTGACGACCCCCGGCTCGACGACGGCGCGGCGGTTCTTGGGATCGATCTCCAAGATGCGGTTCAGGCGGGTGAGCACCAGCAACACGGCGTCGGGTGCGGCGAGCGCGCCGCCCGAGAGACCGGTGCCGGCGCCGCGGGGCACGAAGGACACGCCGTGGCGGGCGAACGTCCGGACGACCGCGATGACCTCCGCGCGGGTACCCGGCAGCACGACGAGGCCGGGGATGCGCCGGTGGGTCGGGAGACCATCCGTGGCGTAAGTCAGCCGCTCGCTCGCGGAAGCGCGGACGTGGCTCGCGCCGACGACCCGGGTGAGCTCCCGGGCCAGCGGCTCGGTTCGATCCAGCGCGGCGGCCGTCATGGAGGTGAATAGTACATGGTCAAAACGAACAGGGGCCGGGAATGCTCTTCCCGGCCCCCCAACGTCGTTCAACCGCTTGTCTCTAGGCTGCTCTCCAGAATCCCTTGAGCGCCTTGCCGTCGGGCGATTCGCGCAGCTTCTCGAACGCCCGCTCGCGGATCTGGCGGATGCGCTCGCGCGTGACGCCCATCAGCGCCCCGATCTTCTCGAGCGTCATCGCCTCACTGCCTTCTTCGAGTCCGTAGTAGAGATAGAGGATCTTGCGTTCGCGGGGGGTCAGGTACTTCTGGAAGATGCGGTCGATGAACTCCCGCATCAGCTTGCCGTCAGTTCGCTCCTCGATCTCGCCGCCTTCGATTCCCGCGAACCGCTCGCCCAGCGTGGCCGCATCCTTGTCGGTGCG
>JBGPHP010000275.1:0-3603 GCA_041484445.1 Gemmatimonadota bacterium | reverse complement strand
GACGGGAATCGCTACCGGTCGACTTACCCGCCCCAGCGTGGAGAGGAAGCGGTGCAGGATGCAGTCGGCCGGGTGGACCGGCAGACAACTCCCGCTCGAGCGCGACTCGAGGTGAACCGGCCCGCGCGGGCCGCCGGCATCCAACCGCGCATCGGCCCACGCCGCGCCACCCGACGCGCCAAGCTGGAGCAGGGCGAGGGCGACGAGCGCTGAGCGATGGAAGGTTGAAGGCCGGTTCATCGGTCGCTATGGTACACTGATTGTCCGGGAAGGTGCAATACCGGGCGCGACAGTGTAACTCTGACCCCCATCGTCAAATACCACGCACCAGGCACCAGGCCTGTCGCTGTCGGCTTGACACCACCGCTTCGCCCCCATAGCATAACCCCTTCCCCGGAAAGGACTTCTGGCACTCGATGTCCAGCCGCCGCCAGGAGGCTCTCGACTATCACTCGCAGGGCCGCCCTGGGAAGATCCAGGTCTCGCCGACCAAGCCCTTCAAGAACCAGCGCGACCTGTCGCTCGCCTACACCCCGGGGGTGGCGGAGCCCTGCCTCGAAATCGCGAAACGGCCCGAGGACGCCTACCTCTACACCACGCGGGGCAACCTCGTGGCCGTGGTCTCCAACGGCACCGCGGTGCTCGGTTTGGGCAACATCGGGGCACTCGCCTCCAAGCCGGTGATGGAAGGCAAAGGGATTCTCTTCAAGGCGTTCGCCGACATCGACGTGTTCGACTTGGAGGTCGGCTCGACCGACCCCGATGACCTGATCCGCTTCTGCCAGCTGCTCGAGCCGACAGTCGGGGGGATCAACCTGGAGGACGTTCGGTCCCCGGACTGCTTCTACGTGGAGGAGCGGCTGCGGGAGACGCTCTCGATCCCCGTGTTCCACGACGATCAGCACGGCACGGCGATCATCACGGGGGCCGCGCTCACCAACGCGCTGGAGCTGGTGGAGAAGGACGTCGCCCGAATCCAGGTGGTGTTCACCGGCGCCGGGGCGGCGGCCCTGGCCACGGCGGAGCATTACGTGCGCCTCGGCGTCCCGCGCGATCACATCACGTTGTGTGACGAGTACGGACCGCTCCACGAGGGCCGGACCGACCTGAATCCGTATCAGCGCCGCTTTGCGCGCCCGCAGAGCGCGCGAACGCTGCCCGAGCTGTTCCGCGGCGCCGACGTGTTCGTCGGCCTCTCCGCCGGCGGCATCGTCACCGGCGACATGATTCGCGACATGGCCGAGCGCCCCATCGTGTTTGCCCTGGCCAATCCGACGCCCGAGATCATGCCCGATGAAGTGCGCCGAGCCCGTCCCGACGCGATCGTCGCCACCGGCCGCTCGGATTTCCCCAACCAGGTGAACAACGTCCTCGGCTTCCCGTTCATTTTTCGCGGCGCCCTCGACGTGCGTGCCAAGAAGATCAACGCCGAGATGGAGATGGCTGCGTCCCGGGCGCTGGCCGCTCTGGCGAAGGAAGAAGTGCCGGAGTCGGTGATGCGTGCCTATGGCATCGAGCGGCTGCGGTTCGGTCCGGAATATCTGATTCCGAAGCCGTTCGACCCACGGGTCCTCCTATGGGTCGCGCCGGCGGTGGCTTGGGCCGCGATCGGCTCCGGCGTGGCCGGCCGGGTGATCGACGTCGAGGAGTATCGCACCGAGCTCGATGCCCGGCTGGGCCGGGCGCGGGGTGTGATGCGCGGGTTGTCGCAGCGGGTGCAGAACGATCCACAGCGCATCGTCTTTCCCGAGGGCGAGGACGCACGGGTACTGCGGGCCGCGCGGGTATTGGCCGACGACGGCGCCGCGCGCCCCATCCTGCTCGGCGACGTGGACGTCATGCGCCGCCTGGCGGATGACGCGGGCGTGACCCTCGAGGACATCGAGCTGGTGGACCCGCGGCACGCCGTGGACACCGAAACGATGGCGCAGGAGCTGTGGCGGCGCCGTCAGCGCCGCGGCATCACGCTGCGCGAAGCCCGCGCGCGCACCAAGGATCCGATGTATTACGGACTCTTGATGCTGCGCCAGGGACACGCCGACGCGTTCGTCGCGGGAGCGGACATGCACTACGGCGAAGCGCTGCGCCCGGCGCTCGAGGTGATCGGGGTCGAGCCCGGCCGTCGGCACACCAGCGGCATCTACATGCTCGTGTTCCAGCAACAGACGTTGTTCTTCGCCGACTGCACGGTGAACATCGACCCGGATGCGGAGACGCTCGCCGAGATCGCCTCGGCGACAGCGCGATTCGTCTGGCGCCTCGGCATCGAGCCGCGCGTCGCGTTGCTGTCGTTCTCGAACTTCGGATCGGTCAAGCACGCTGCGGCCGAGAAGGTGCGTCACGCCGTCCAGCTGCTGCACGAGCGTCAGCCGGAGCTGCAGGTGGACGGGGAAATGCAGGCCGACACGGCGGTGGTGGAGCGGATCCTCACGAAGACGTACCCGTTCGCCCGGCTGCGCAGCGCCGCGAACGTGCTGATATTTCCCAACCTCGATGCGGCGAACATCGCGTACAAGCTGCTCGACCGCCTGGGCGGCGCCGAGGCCATCGGCCCGATCCTGGTGGGTATGGCGCAGCCGGTACACGTTTTGCAACGGGGTGCAGAAGTGAACGACATCGTGAATCTGGCGGTGCTCGCCGCCCTGGACGCTTTAGAACATCGCCGCCACGTGCGGCCTACGCACTAAAGGATTCCTCATGACCGCCACGCCCTCCGCCGCGAGCGGCGCCCGAACTTCCGGCGCCTCGCTCCTGGGCTTCGCCCCGGAGCGGGCTGTGTACTGGAACCTGGGCCCCGCGGCCCTGTACGAGCACGCCGTCCGTCGCGGCGAAGGTGTCCTGGCGGAGGCGGGACCGTTCTGCGCCGTGACCGCGCCCCACACCGGCCGGAGCCCGGGCGATAAGTTCGTCGTGCGCGAGCCGTCGGCGGCGGACCAGGTGTGGTGGGGCAAGGTGAACCAGCCCCTCGAGCCCGAGCAATTCGAGCGGCTGTACGCGGACGTGCTGCGGCACCTGAACGGCCAGGAGCTGTTCGCCCGCGACCTGTTCGCCGGCGCCGACCCCGCCTACCGGGTGCCGGTGCGGTTCATCTCGCCCAACGCGTGGCACACCCTGTTCGTCTACAACATGTTCCTCCGGCCCACCGACGCGGACCTCGCCTCGTTCAAGCCGGCCTGGCACGTGCTGCACGCGCCCGAGATGCAGGCCGATCCCGCCGTCCACGGGACGAGGACCAGCACCTTCATCGTCGTCCACTTCGCCCGGCGCACGGTCCTTATCGGCGGCACCCGGTACGCCGGGGAAATGAAGAAGTCGATCTTCACCGTCCTCAATTACCTGCTCCCGGCTCAGGGCGTGCTGCCGATGCATTGCTCGGCGAACATCGGCGAGGCGGGGGATGTCGCGCTGTTCTTCGGGCTCTCCGGCACCGGGAAGACCACGCTCTCCGCCGACCCCGACCGCGGACTGATCGGCGACGACGAGCACGGCTGGAGCGAATCGGGCGTCTTCAACTTCGAGGGCGGCTGCTACGCGAAAGTGATCCGCCTCTCCGCCGAGGGCGAGCCGGAGATCTACGCGACGACGCGGCGCTTCGGCACGGTG
>JBGPHP010000274.1:0-3604 GCA_041484445.1 Gemmatimonadota bacterium | reverse complement strand
GGACAACCAGATGACCGTGAACCAGTACGAAATCGAGACCATCCGCCTGCTCGCCGACTATCAGCAGGCCGTGGGCGACCTCATCGCCTTGACGGGAGGAGAGCTATGAAGCGCATCGTCGCCGCCGGACTCGCCGTCGTCCTCGCAGCCGCCGCGTGCCGGGGGGGGGCCAAGCCGGCGCCGGAGGACATGGCCGGAATGCCCGGCATGTCCGGGGCAGCCGCCGACACCGCCAAGGCGGCCGGGGAGCGGCAGCCGGTGCACCTCTCCGCCGCGCAGGCCCGGGCCATCGGCGTCCGATTCACCGTGGTCGCGCGCGGCCCGCTCGCCCGGACGGTGCGGACGGTGGGACAGGTGGTGCCGGCGGAGCCCAATCTGGCCGACATTACGCCGAAGATCGACGGATTCGTGGATCGGCTGTTCGTGGATGCGACCGGCGTCCAGGTGCGCCGCGGCCAGCCGCTGCTCGCCCTCTACAGCCCGATGCTCGTGTCGGCGCAGCAGGAGCTGCTCACCGCCCTGCACCTGGCGCAAACGATCGATTCGACCGCGCCCGAGGCGTGGCGCAACGCGCAGGACCTGGTGGCCGCGGCGCGGCGGCGGCTGGCGTACTGGGACATCTCGACGGACCAGATCGATCGCCTCGAGCGCACCGGCGAGGTGACCAAGACATTGACGCTCGTCGCACCGTTCGACGGTGTGGTCATGGAAAAAATGGTGGTCGCCGGCCAAGGCGTCATGCCCGGGATGAAGCTGTACCGGCTGGCGAATCTCTCGACGGTGTGGGTCGAGGGCGACGTGTTCGAGCAGGACCTCGCCCTGGTCCGGGTCGGGGCGCCGGTCCGCGTCGAGCTGGCCGCCTATCCCGGCCGGACGTTCGCGGGTCGGGTGAGCTTCGTCTGGCCAGTGGTCGACGCGCAGAGCCGCACGGGCCGCGTCCGGGTCGCGCTCGCGAATCCACAGGGTCTCATCAAGCCCGGCATGTACGCCACCGTGTTCGGCGATGTCACCGTGGGACGCGATCTGCTGAGCCTCCCCGCCGAAGCCGTGGTCCAGACGGGCGAGCGGAACCTGGTATTCGTGGCCGGGGCCGACGGCGCGCTCGAGCCGCGCGAGGTGACCCTCGGCGCGCGTGCCGACGGCCGCATCCAGATCCTGCGCGGCGTCACCGAGGGCGAGCGCGTCGTGTCGTCAGCCAACTTCCTGGTGGACGCGGAGTCGCGGCTCGGGTCCGGCGCCGGCATGGCCGGGATGCCCGGGATGGGAGAAAAGCCATGATCGCGAAGCTGATCGCGTGGTCGCTCCAGAACCGCTTCCTCGTGTCGCTCGCAACGGCGGCGCTCGTGATCGCGGGGCTGTGGGCCATCCGGACCACGCCGGTGGACGCGCTCCCCGACCTCTCCGACGTTCAGGTCGTCATTCAGACCGACTTCAGCGAGCAGGCGCCGCAGATCGTGGAGGACCAGGTCACCTACCCCATCGCCTCCGAGATGCTCAAGGTGCCCGGCACGCGCGTAGTGCGCGGGTTCTCGTTCTTCGGGCTCTCGCTCGTGTACGTGCTGTTCGAGGACGGCACCGACCTCTACTGGGCGCGATCCCGGGTGCTCGAGTACATGAACGGCATCCGGCAACGGCTGCCACAGGGCGTCGAGCCGACCTTGGGTCCCGACGCCACCGGGGTGGGCTGGGTGTTCGAGTACGTGCTCCAGAGCGATTCACTCGACTTGGCTCAGCTGCGCACGCTGCAGGACTGGTATATCCGCTACCAGCTCACCTCGGTGCCCGGCGTCTCCGAGGTGGCGAGTCTCGGCGGCTTCGTGAAGCAATATCAGGTCGAGGTGGATCCCGAGCGGCTGCGGGCGTTCAACATCCCGGTCATGCGCGTCGTGCAGGCGATCGGCGCTCACAACGCCGACGTCGGCGCGCGGGTGATCGAGATGGGCGGTCGCGAGTACATGATCCGGGGGCTGGGATACCTGCGGACGGTGGACGACATCGGGAGCGTCGCCGTGGGTGCCACGATGAACGGAACGCCAATTCGCGTCTCCGACGTCGCCACGGTGCAGATCGGGCCGGCCCCCCGCCGCGGCGCTGCCGACTTGAACGGCCGCGGTGAGGTCGTGGCTGGCATCGTGATCATGCGGTTCGGCTCGGACGCCCTCAAGACGATCGAAGCAGTGAAGACCCGGATCACCGAGATCCAGCGGACGCTGCCCAAGGGCGTCCGCCTCGTTCCCGTGTACGATCGGTCCGAGCTGATCCACCGCGCGATCGGGAACCTGCGCCGCACCCTGCTCGAGGAATCGCTGATCGTCGCGGCGATCTCCGTGCTGTTCCTGCTGCACCTGCGCTCCGCCCTGGTGGCCATCGTCACGCTGCCGCTCGGCATCCTGATTTCGTTCCTCGTGATGCGCGGGATCGGAGTGACCGCCAACATCATGAGCCTGGGCGGGATCGCGATCGCGATCGGGGCGATGGTGGACGCGGCGATCGTGATGATCGAGAACATGCACAAGCATCTGGAGCGCGCCGAGGGACGCCCGCGATGGGACGTGGTGCTGGAGGCCACGAAGCAGGTGGGTCCGCCGCTGTTCTTCTCGCTGCTCATCATCACCGTGTCGTTCCTGCCGGTGTTCTCGCTCGAGCAGCAAGAAGGGCGGCTGTTCAAGCCGCTGGCCTTCACCAAGACGTTCGCCATGGCCGGGTCGGCGCTGCTGTCCGTCACCCTCGTCCCGGTGTTGATGGGCTATCTGGTGCGGGGGAAGATCCGCCCGCAGGAGGCCAATCCGGTGAACCGCGGGCTGATGCGAGCCTACCGCCCGGTGATCGCCTGGGTGTTGCGACATCCCTGGCGCGTTGTGGCCGGCGCAGCCGTCGTGCTGGCCGCGACCATCCTTCCCTGGAGCCGGCTCGGCAGCGAGTTCATGCCACCGCTCGACGAAGGGTCGCTGCTCTTCATGCCGACCACGGTTCCCGGCGTGTCCATCGCCCAGGCGACCGCGATCATGCGCCGCCAGGACAGCATCCTCGCCTCCTTCCCGGAGGTCGCGACGGTCCTGGGGAAGGCCGGGCGCGCCAACACAGCCACCGACCCGGCGCCGCTCGACATGTACGAGACGACGGTGGTGCTGAAGCCACGAGAGTTGTGGCGTCCGGGGATGACGACGGACCGGCTGGTGACCGCGATGGATCAGGCGGTGCGCATGCCGGGGGTGACCAACGCCTGGACGATGCCGATCAAGAACCGGATCGACATGCTGGCGACCGGCGTGCGCACGCCGGTCGGCGTGAAGGTCTACGGGCCCAACCTCGACACCTTGCAGCAGCTGGGCGAGCGCGTGGAGCGCATCCTCCAGATGGTCCCCGGAACCCGCAACGTGTTCGCCGAGCGCAACGTCTCCGGATACTACGTTGACGTGAAGATCGACCGCGCCCAGGCGGCGCGCTATGGCTTGAACGCCGGGGACCTGCACGACGCCATCATGGCGACGGCCGGTGGGCTGGCGGCCGCCGTCACCGTCGAAGGCCGGGAGCGCTACGAGGTGAACGTCCGCTACCCGCGCGAGCTGCGCGACGATCTCCAGAAGCTCCGCGAGATCGTCAT
>JBGPHP010000273.1:0-3621 GCA_041484445.1 Gemmatimonadota bacterium | reverse complement strand
GCGGCGGTGGTGGTGTGCAGCGTGCCGAACACCAGGTGCCCCGTTTCGGCGGTTTCGATCGCGATCGCTACGGTCTCCAGGTCGCGCATCTCCCCCACCAGCACGATGTTCGGATCCTCGCGCAGCGCCGCCCGCAGGGCCGTCCGGAAGCTCTCGGTGTGGAGGTGCACCTGGCGCTGCGTGATCAGGCAGCGCTTGTTCTCGTGCACGAACTCGATCGGGTCCTCGATCGTGACGATATGGTCGGTGCGCTCGCGGTTGATGAGGTCGATGAGCGCGCACAGCGTGGTCGACTTGCCCGAGCCCGTGGGTCCCGAGACCAGCACCAGGCCCTTGTTCAGGAAGCAGAGCTGGGTCATCTCCTTGCCGATGCCGAGCTCCTCGACCGTCACCACCTTCGCCGGGATGACGCGGAACACGGCCACCGGGCCCCTGCGATCCCGGGCGGCGTTCACCCGGAACCGGGCGACGCCCGCGATTTCGTAGGCGAAATCCGAATCGCCGGTTTCCTTCCACTCGCCGCGGTTGCGCTCGGGCATGATCGACAGCAGCATCAGCGCGAGCTGGTCGGCCGTGAGCGGCGTGCCCTGCTGCCGCTTGATGTCGCCGTGCGTGCGGAACACCGGCGGCTCGCCGACCCGCATGTGCAGGTCCGACGACTCGCTCGCCACCAGCTCCCGGAGCAGCTTCACCAAACGCGCCTCGGCGGCGCGGTACTGGTCCTCGGCGAACTCGCCGGGGAGAAATGGGGCATCGCCCCCCGGCTCCGGGGTGGCGACCGGGGTCTCGATCAAGGGGGCGGCGGCGATGGCCGAAGGCCGCGGCGGGCGGGGTGGAGGCCCCACGCTCTTGGCCGGCGTGGTACCTCCCCGGGGCGGTGGTCCGACCGAGCGGCGCCGGTCGGCGGCCGGCGCGGCCGGCTCCGGCGTGGCACGCGCGGGGCGCCCGGCCGGGGAGATGACGGCCGTCAGGCGCCCCGTCTCCGGGACGATGCGGACACGCACCAGGCCGCGGTCCGCCACGTAGTCGAACTCCGTCTCCGCCTGCCGGTCGATCTTGTCGGCCGCGTCCGAGGGGGCGATCTCCGCGAGCAGGGCGTAGATGTGCGCATCGGTGAGCGGCTGCTTGCTCACTTTCCGCGGCTTGCCGTCCTTCACGATCGTGACCGGCTCGTCGGGCAGCAGGTAGAGCTGGTCCGCCTGCTCGCGCAGCAGGACGTCCACGAACGGATCGAGACGTGAGGGCATCGGTCAGTCCCGGGGGCGCGCGAACAGCACATGCGCGCGGTTCACGTAGTGAGTGCTCTCGTCGGCGGACAGGGCGAAGAACGGGTCGGAAGTCGCGTTGAGGTAGTCGAGCGGCCGCGAGTGGTGCTCCGGCAGCTCGACGGCCGCCCGCCCGGCGATGGTCGATCCGTTGGCGAGCACGAGCTCCAGTCGCAGCTCCTTGGCGGCGACCAGCCGGTCGGGGTCGGCGATCGGTCCACGATCCACGGTGAGATCGATCGTCTGTCCCTTGGCCACGAGCAGGATGTCCTCGTCCTCGGCGGGACGGAACGGGAAGAACGGCTCGGGCCGGTTCATCATCTCGAGCGGCGTCTCCGGGCCGTCATGCTGGGGCACCCGCGCGGCGAGGAAGATCGTGCCGCCACGGGGCCGGCCCTGCGTCAGCGTGATCCGGGCCGGGATGGCCGTGCGGGGCAGATGGAAGCCGCTCATGGGCGCCCTATGGGTAGCGAAGGTCAGCGCGTGCGACACTGGACCGAGGTGGGCTCGACCCGGCCGCAGGCGATGGACGCGTCCATACCGGCGGCAATCGGCCCGCAGGCCGTGGTCTGGGCGCCCTCCCGGGCATCCTTTTCGTCAGACCCCACGGCGGTGGCGCAGTTGCTGCGGCCGCCGTAGGTGACGCACACCTGGCAGGTGGTGGACGCACGTGCCGTCGTCATATAGAAGAACAGGCCGGCAATGGCGATCACCACGATCAGCACGATCAGCGTGGAACGTTTCACGAGGCCTCGCGCACGGGAACGGGTGGACGGGTGGTCCGCACCCAAGCTAACATCCGGGTATGGCGGAAGCGAAAAAGCGCGGTATCAGCTCCGAAGCCTGGCGCGAAGCCCGGGTGCTCGTCTGGGCCCACCGCCGGCGGCTCGGCCTGGGCCTGATCCTGCTGGTGGCGAACCGGCTGACGGGCCTCGTCCTGCCCTCGTCCTCGAAGATCGTCGTCGATCGGGTGATCGGCCAGCATCGGACGGACCTGCTGGTGTGGATCGCGGTGGCGGTGGCGGCCGCCACGCTGGTCCAGGCGGTGACCTCATTCGCGCTCTCCCAGGTGCTCGGCGTGGCGGCCCAGCGGGCGATCACCGACATGCGGCGCAGCGTGCAGCAATACGTGCTGCGGCTGCCGACCAGCTACTTCGACTCCACCAAGACGGGCGTCTTGATCTCCCGGGTGATGAACGATGCCGAAGGGATCCGGAACCTCGTGGGGACCGGCCTGGTGCAGCTGGTGGGGGGGTTGATCACGGCCCTCATCGCCCTGGCGGTCCTGTTCTACCTCAACTGGCACCTCACGGTGCTGTCGATCATCGTGCTCGGCCTGTTCGGGGGCGGCCTGGCGTACGCCTTCACGAAACTGCGGCCGCTGTTCCGGGAGCGCTCCAAGATCAACGCGGAGGTGACGGGACGCCTGGCCGAGACGATGGGTGGGATCCGCATCGTGAAGGCCTACCACGCCGAGCGCGCTGAGCGGCTCGTGTTCACGCGCGGCGTGAACAAGATGTTCCGCAACATCGCCGCCACGATGACGGGGATTTCCGCCGTGGGGGGATTCTCCGCCCTGGTGATCGGGATGATCGGCGTCATCATGATCCTGGTCGGGGGGCATGCGGTGGTGGCCGGCTCGATGACGCTGGGCGACCTGGTGATGTACCTGCTGTTCACCGGCATGATGGCGGCGCCGGTGATCCAGATCGCCTCCATCGGCACGCAGATCACCGAGGCGTTCGCGGGGATGGACCGCATCCGCGAGGTGCGGTCCCAGGTCACCGAAGACGCGGGGGACGAGGCGCGCCAGCCGCTGGGCGACGTCCGCGGCGAGGTCGTGTTCGAGGACGTCACCTTCGCCTACAAACCCGGGGTGAACGTGCTGAAGCACGTCAGCTTCCGCGCCCCGGCCGGCTCCACCACGGCCCTGGTCGGCTCATCGGGCTCGGGGAAGAGCACCCTGATCGGCCTGGTGATGGCCTTCAACCGCCCCGCGAGCGGGCGGGTGGTGGTGGACGGGCGCGACCTGGCGAGCGTGCCGCTGGGCGATTACCGCACGCAGCTCGGCGTCGTGCTCCAGGACAATTTCCTGTTCGACGGCACCATCAGCGAGAACATCCGCTTCGCGCGGCCGCATGCGAGTCCGGACGAGGTGCAGGCCGTGGCCCGGATCGCGCACTGCGACGAATTCATCCGCGAGTTCGAGCACGGCTACGACACGGTGGTGGGGGAGCGCGGCGTGAAGCTGTCGGGAGGGCAGCGCCAGCGCGTGGCGATCGCGCGCGCGATCCTGGCCGATCCCCGCATTCTGATCCTCGACGAGGCGACGTCGAGTCTCGACTCCGAGAGCGAG
>JBGPHP010000272.1:0-3684 GCA_041484445.1 Gemmatimonadota bacterium | reverse complement strand
CTCTACTCGGCGGGCGCGGTGCTGTACGAGCTGCTCACCGGGCGGCCGCCGTTCTCGGGCGACAATCCGTCGCAGGTGCTGGCCCGGGTGCTGACGCAGCCGCCGCCGCCGCTCACCCGGAGCGGCGCGCCGGTGCCGCACCGACTCGAGCGCATCGTGCTGCGCCTGCTCGCGAAGCAGAAAGAGAAGCGCTTCCCGAGCTACCAGGCGCTGCGCGACGCCCTCATCCCGTATTCGTCGCGCGCCCGGTTGGGACCGGCAGAGATGGTCCGCCGCTTCGGCGCGATCGCGCTCGATCTGGCCCTGGTGCTGCCCCTCGGCGTGCCGACGATGCTGGGCCTCGCGTTCATCGAGACGCACCGGGTGCTCGCGTCGTTCCTGGCGCCGCTGCCGATGGTGCTCTACTTCACGCTCACCGACCGCTTCCTGGGCGGCAGCCTCGGGAAGCGGCTGCTGGGATTGCGGGTCGTGGCCGCGCGCGGCCCGGCGCCGGGGCTGGGGCGGATCGCGCTGCGCACCCTGGTGTTCGCGCTGCTGTATCACGGGCCGCTGCTCGCGCTGGCGGGGCTGGCGGAGGCCGGCGTCGTGGATACCAATCGGGCGGCGGGGTGGCTCTCGGGGATCGGGATCTTCCTGGGCATCGGCCTGGTGGTCTGCACGATGCGCCGCAAGAACGGCTTCGCCGGCCCGCACGAGCTGGCGAGCGGCACCCGCGTCGTGGCGGTGCGCGCGGGAGAGCGCCGCGCTCCGGTGCCGAGCGCATCGCCGGCGGTCGCCGACGCGAGCGCACTCGGCGCGCCGTTCGGGCCGTATCGTCCGATCGGGGTCGTGTGGCGGCGCGGCCTGGAGGCGTTCGTGCTCGCCCGGGACGACGAGCTGCACCGCGAGGTCTGGATCCACGCGTTTGCGAACGTGGATGCCGTCCCCGCGCCGGAGCGGCTGCGCGAGCGCGGGGCGGGGAGTCTCCCCTGGCTGCAGCGCGGCGGGCAACCGGGTGAGTGGTGGGACGCCTACGGCGCACCGACGGGGATCGCCTTCACCCGTTGGGTCGGGGAGCGCGGCCGGTTGGGCTGGGAGGAGATGCGCGGCGTGCTCGCGTCGCTGGTGCGCGAGCTGGACGCGCGCTGCACGCGCGAAGCAGGGGCGGGATCGCTGTCGCTCGAGCAGCTGTGGATCGACGGCACCGGCCGGGCATTGCTACTCGATTTCCCCGCGGCGGATGCCGCGGCGCCCGCCGCGGCGGTGACGCCCGAGCAGTGGCAGCCGTTCGTGCAACGGGTCGCGGCGGCGGGACTCGCCGCTGCCCCGCTGCCGCTGTACGCGCGACGACTCATGGCGCGTCTCGCCGGTGCGGGTGCCGCGTTCACGTCGCCCCAGGAGCTGACGCAGGCGCTCGAGGGCGTCGCCCACCGGGCCGCGCGGGTCACCCGGGTGCGGCGCTTCGGCTCGCTCGTCACCACCGGCGTGTATCCGGCGCTGCTGCTGCTCGCGGCGCTGCTGATGCCGCTGATCATGTCGCAGGCCCCGCCCTGGTTCATCGACTTGAGCGCCGACCGGAGCGCGTATCTCAAAGCGATGCGCGGCGGCGCGCCGGTCATGGGGGACAGCTCCGCGCTCACGATCCAGCGCACGTCCGACGCCGCGGCGATCGTCCTGGCCGCGGCATTGGCCGAGGCGCGACGCGCGCCCCGGCTCGGCGCGCCGGCGCTGGCGCAGATTCCTCCCGCGGAAATGGCGGCGCTCGATTCAGCGGCGGCGCGCTACCCGGCCCCGCGCCCCGGCGCGATCGACAGCGCGCGCGCCTGGCTGGGCGGACACGTCGCCAGCGTGGCGATGGCGCGCGGCATGATGTGGAGCTCGGGGCCGGGCAGCACGCTGGCGACCGTGATTCACCTGTTCGGCGACCTGGCGCTGCCGGCGGTGCTGCTCGCGCTGCTGCTGCGCGGACCGCTGCTGCTGCACCTCTGCGGGATCGGCGTCGCGCGCGCGGACGGCACGCCGGCGGCCCGGTGGCGCTGCGGGCTGCGCTCGCTCGTCGCCTGGTCGCCGCTGCTCCTCGCCAAGTGGCTCCCCGACGGCACGCCGATCGCCGTGCGGCTCGCGCTCGGCGCCATCGCCCTCGGCGGCGTCGTCTACGCGGTGATCTCACCCGAGCGGGGCGTGGCGGACCGGGTCGTGGGGACGGTGCTGGTGCCGAAGTAGGGTGGGCGGTCACGTAAAGTGACCCAAACTCGCCGATCGAGAGTTCCGCTGATTGCGCAATGCTGCCCAGACCGATAAGCTCGGGCCAGAGCCGGAGCTACCCATGCCAATCCGCATTCCGCATTCGACAATCCGCAATGCAACGTGGCTGGCGCTGCTGCTCGCCCTCGCCGCCCCGGTCCCCGCACGCGCCCAGGCGTCGCGGGGCCTCCGTAAGACCGACCTCATCCGCCTGCTCACTTCCGGCCGGCCGCCGGGCAACGTGGCGTATCAGGTGCGGCAGCGCTGTCTCAGCTTCACGCCGAGCGCGCGCGACCGCACCGACCTGCTCGCCGCGGGGGCCGACACGGAGCTGCTCGCCGCCATCGCGTCGTGCGCGGGCCGCTCGGCGTCCGTCGTGCCCCGCCCCGCGACCGTGCTGCGCCTGACCGCACCGGCGCGCGTGAGCGCCACGGCGGGCTCGGAGGTGACGATCGAGGTGCGCGTGCTGCGCGGCGCCGCGGCGCAGAGCGGCGTGTCGCTGGTGCTGCACGGGGCGAGCGCCATACCCGGCGGCGTAGCCCAGGACCCCGGCGCGACCACCGACGCGCGCGGCGTGGCGCGCTTCCCGGTGCTGGCGGGGAGCGAGCAGGGCGTGCACACCCTCGTGATCCAGGCGGTGGGGCTCGAGCGGCTGCCGCGGGCGACGGTGCGGCTCACTACGACGGCGGCGCCGCCGCTCTTGGTGGACGTGATCCCGAGTACGGTGGTGCTGCGCGAGGGGAGCCGGGTGGCGGTGCTGCTGCGCGTGCTGGTACGCGACGAAGGGGGGACTCCGGTTCCCGGGGTGCCGCTGCAGCTGCGCGGCGTCACGGCGCCGCTCGCGGCTACCGACACCGTCTCGACCGACGCCAGCGGCCGCGTGCTGTTCGCCATCCTGCCGGGCGCCTTGCGCGCCTCGGGGATGCTGGGCGTGTTCTCGCGCGGCGCCCAGGTCGCCGCCGTGGAGGCGCGCTACGAGACGGCGGCGATCGCCGAGGACCGTAGCCAGTTCATCGCGGGCACGCCGCAGCGCGGCGACGTGCACACCACGCTGCGGCTGCCGCTGGTGCTCGAGGTGCGCGATACGGCCGGCATGCCGGTGACGGGGTACGCGGTGCGATTCTCGGGGACGAACGCACAAGTGAACCCGGCGCAGACGGCGACCGACTCGTCGGGCATCGCGCGCGTCACGGTGACGCTGGGCGACCGCGTCGGTCCCACGGTGGTGGCGGCGAGCGTGGGCCGGGTGACGAAGACGGCGAACTTCTACGCCACGCCGGGCCCGGCGCAGTCGCTGGTGCTGGAGGTTCCTGGGAGTGGGGTCGCGGGCCACGGGCTCGATTCGCTCGCGCTGACGAGCCTCGCGCCGGTGACGCTGCGCGCCGTGGCGCGCGACGCCTGGGGCAACGAGGCGCTACTCACGGGACTGACGGCGAGCGTGACCGGCGCCGCGCGGCTGCG
>JBGPHP010000271.1:0-3699 GCA_041484445.1 Gemmatimonadota bacterium | reverse complement strand
TCACCGTCCCGTACCCGGGCTCGGGCGGCCGCGACTTCCAGCAGGACCTCAACCCGAACGCCAAGAAGATCATCACGGCCTACGTGGAGCCGTCCCTGGCCCAGGCCAAACCGGAGGAGCGGTTTCAGTTCGAGCGGCACGGGTATTTCGTGGCGGACCAGACAGATCACCGGCCCGGCAAGCCCGTGTTCAACCGCGCGGTGACGATGCGGGATTCCTGGGCAAAGCAAAGCTCGTAGATTGTTCTGCCGCCGAAGTTCGGGCTGCAACCCCGAGGGCACGGCGCCACGGGCAGGCCGTGTGATGATCAACCGCTTGCAGCGGCTCGCGGGCGACGGCGCAGACTTCGCTTTCGAGTCCACCTTGTCGAGTCGAAAGTTCGCGCGTCGGATCAGGACAATGGAACCCCACCGTAATCGGTGTCTGCCCGTGGATCTACTTCTGTCGTCACCCGCCGTCGGGCATTTCCTCGCGGATCTGGGGAGGGCCGCAGCGCGCGTCAGCAAGTTCTACCGGCAGAACGGCTTCCCGGGCACAGCATGCGGTACGTGTCGGTTTCGGCCACAAGCCGGTAGTCGACCAGTTCGCAGCCCTTCAACGGGTTCTCGGTCAGCACGAAGAAGGCGCGTCCCGTCTCCGGATCGGCTGCGGTCACGCACCGGTCCAGGATCTTAAGCGGCGCCGCGTCCTGCACGTTGGGCAGGGCAATCCGGACCTCAGTGCGGTAGAGCCCGGGCATCGGATCTGCGGCATTCGCCAAGCCGGGAAGAAGAAATACCAGCACAGGTAGGGCTCTTACCGTTGGACTGACCGCTAGAGAAATGCTGCAGCGGCGAAGCGTACCTGTTCGGACAAGGACGAAGCGAAGTGGAGGCCAGGCGCGCTCGCGGTCAGTCAGGCGCCGCACTCACGTCGCCGCCCAGCAACCTGACGTTCAGCCGCCCGCCGCGGAACACCATCTCCTGCAGCGCGCGGTCGACCAGCTCGACCGCGACGGTGCCGGTCGTCCCTGACTCGGCGTACAACTGTGCCGTGCGGCGCATCAGCTCTTTGATGAAGGCCGGACTCACGTCGCCTGTCTTCGTCGATACCGCGTCCAGCAGTTCAGGCGTGACCGGCAGTCCGTGCGCGTAGAGCGCCGCGAGCTGGCACCGCCCCTTCGCGTCGGGCAGCGGAAACTCGATGGCCTGATCGATGCGCCCCGGACGGTTGGCGATCGCTTCCTCGAGCGCTTGTGGGCGATTGGTGGTGAGGATGAACAGGATCTCGGCGTCCTCGCGCAGGCCGTCCATCTCGTTGAGCAGGCGATTGAGCAGTACCTCTTCGCAGGGGCTGCCCATCTGCTCGCGCGCGCGTGCGATGAGATCCGCATCCTCGATCACGACGATGGACGGTTGCAGCAACCTCGCGAGGGCGATGTACTCCTTGAGCAGGCCCACCTGCTCCGCCGTGATGAGCAGCGTCGTGTGGTCCGGCAGGGCGGAGCTGAGGTAACGCACTGTATAGGTCTTGCCGGTGCCGGGTGGGCCATAGAACAGCAGGCCTTTCTTGACCGGCATCCCGAGCCGGGCGAGCGCCGCGCGGCTGCGCACGAAGTGCACGACGTTGCGCTCGAGCAACTCCAGCGTTGCTGCCGGCAGGACGATGTGCTCGCGCGGGACGGGGTCGATGCGGTGCACGGTCACGCCGACCGCCTGGCCGGAAAAGCGCTGGTCCTGCTCGAGTGAGAGCACTTTGCCGCGGTAGGAGCGCGCCTCCTGCAGCGCGGCCTCCGCCTGCAGGAAGATCTCGCGGGTAATGCGTTCGCCCTGCTCCCCGGCGGCGATGGCGACCTCCAGCTGCATCCCCGTCTTTTGGCCGTACTCCTGCCTCGTCGTGAGATACACGGCCAGCCGGATGCCGTCGCGCTCGAGGAGCCACAGCCCGTTCTCCAAGCAGCGCACAGGCTCGTCTTCGCCTACATCGATCTCTTCGTAGTGCGCGGGTGCCAGAGCGACGGGATCGTTCGCGCTCTGCAACAGCGCAGAAAACACGACCGTCTCGAAGGCGTGGCGGTAGTGCAGTCCATGAAAGCTCTGCGTGCCGTCCGCGCTCAAATGGCGGTTGAGCGCGCGCTGCAGATCGGCGCGCATGCGCGCTGGAAACACGCGCGCCGCGGTCACCAGCGCATCGGGGGTGAGCGGGTCGAAATGCCCGTGAAGGACTTCATAGGCGTACCGGCGCCCCGTGCGTGCGAAGCCCTGGATCACCCGCTTCCCGTTCTCGCCGCCGTCGGTGGGAGCGCGCCTCTGCTCCAGCAAGCCGACGGACGTGGCCACGCACTCGTTGCAGATGTAGGCGGATGGACCTTCGATCAGGTACTCCACCTGCGATTCGCGCTTCTCGCAGAAGGCGCAGGCGCGGTTGACTTGGATCGCTTCGAGCATTGGATGGCTCCGAGGGCCGGACGAGGGAGTAGAGCGCACGCAAGGAGCAAGCCATCGTTCGTCCGGTGCACTGCAGTCCGTCCTCCGAGCCGGCAGCGGCCTGCGGAGCGCTGTAGTATGGTTGCGTACGGATACGGAGACGGATTGTAAATCTAACCGTATCAAGCCTCTCGGGCGTGCGTGAGCTGGGGCGGCTGATCCCAGGCCGGCGGACCCCGTGCGCGCGCCACTTCAGGCGTTGCGATTCTCGCCTACGCTGCCCTACGCCTCAACAGAGCACGGAACGTTGATGGCCGCCTCGATGCTCAACACTCCGCTGGCCGTCGAACTCAGCGTCTACGTAGTGCGAACCTTCGTGCAGTTGCGCGAGCTGCTGGTATCGAACCTTGAGCCAGCGCTCAAGCTAAAGGAGCTGGAGCAGCGCCTGGAGCACAAGCTCGCGATCCACGACCAAGCGATCACCGAGATCATGCACGCTATCACCCCTCGTCTGGTGAGCAGTCAATCGCACGAGTTTTGGTGGGCACAGGTGGTTTCGCGGGGATTCTTCGCGTCATGCATCGGTCATACCCGAACGCAGGGAGGAACGACTTCCACACTCATCACCGATGCGCTCGGCACGATCGCCGCGACAGATAACACCGGCGCGATCAACACCCAGTACAGCTTCGAGCCTTACGGGAAGAGGACTCAGACTGGGCAGCCAACGGATACCGTATCACGTCTCCCGGGAGAGTTCGAGGCGAGGTGTCGATTTGGTCCGCGGGGGCTGGAGAAGCGCTCGGGGCAGTCGCGGACGCGGCTTGGAGCCACTCTAGGGGGTGTGGTGGGGTCGCCCAGATGCCGCAGGATCGTCTTCACGGCAGCCGGCTCGGTGATGAAGGCGATGAGGCGCATCTGAGCCCCGCAGAGCGTGCAGCCCAGGGGGAAAATCTCGCTACACGTTAGGCGCAAAGGGGACATTGCCCTGGTAGCAGCCTTGCCCACCGGGAGCGTCCGTAGGATTCCTATTCTCCTCTTAAGTTATTGCGTCAGAGATCCGATAAATACGATTACTTGAGAAGTTCACCAAGGAGGATCTCATGAGCGCACGGCACCGTTCTCTTCTTGTAAGCACATTGGTTCTCCTTTTGGTTGGTTGCACAGCCCCGGGGCCAGTGGTACCGACCCCGCCGTCGGTAGAGTTCACGCAATTTGATTCTCTGGTTATTACGCCTGAGGTAATCAAATTTCAGGTCAAACTGCTGATCAGGAACCAGATGAGAGCAGGGTT
>JBGPHP010000270.1:0-3768 GCA_041484445.1 Gemmatimonadota bacterium | reverse complement strand
TGCGGTAATGTTCGCGAGACGCCGTTTTCCGAGATCTGGACGGGTTCCGCCCGCATGCGCGAGGTGCGGGCGATCCGCGTGCGCGACCTGCACACGTGCGCGAGCTGCGAGGCGGCGACGTTCTGCACGCGCTGCCCGGGCCAGGCGCTGGTCGAGGACGGCGACCTCTACGGCCCCTCGACGGCGTCGTGCGAGCACGCGCTGGCCGCCGCCGAGGTCGCCGGCGTCGCCGTCGTCCCCGCGTCCATGCTGCGCCGGCCCGCCGCCGTCTAACTCGCCGGGGCGGAAGCACCTCGGGCGCTCGCGCCCCTGGGGCGCTCACGCGCCAGCCGAATCACCCAGCCCTCTGATGAATTTGCTCCTGGTCGTCTCCTCACCGGTCGCCGCAACTCATCGGATCGATGGCCGATCACCGTGCGACCGAGCCCTGGCACTCGTCGTGAACCGCCATTCATTCCTCAGGGGAATGCGCCTGGGGTGTGGAGGATGGCATGCGACGGGGTGAGGTGCCGATTGGCGGGCAGGGCGCGGCTCTGCTGTGCCTGGCTGTGCTGGCGACTCTGTACGGCGCCGGCGCTGCGGCGGCCGATGACTGCGTCGCACTCGGCGGCGTCGTCGCGGCGGCGGAGTGCCGGATCGCCGCGCCGGTGACGGCGAGCGGCGCCTTCACCCTCGACACCACGCTGCACGTCCTCGGCACGGGACAGATCGTCGTGCCGGTGCCGCCGGCGCCCGCCCCGCGGCCGACGCTGTCGCTCACGATCGCCGGCGGCGTGGTCCTCGACCCACCCCTGCTGCCGGGCGGCGGCTCGATCGTCGGGGACGCCGCGCTGGCGGGCCCCAACCCCCAGGGGCGCGGCGCCACGCTCGCGCTGACCGCCGTTGGCGACATCGATCTGCGCGGGGACGGGGTCACCGGAGGCGCGATCTCCGCCGGGGGCGACTTGGCCGCCTGCGTGGACGAGGGGCCGGACGCCGATCACTTCGGCGGCCACGTGTTCCTCACCTCCACCCAGGGCGCGATCCACGTGGAGGCGGGGGCGCACATCCTCGTCAACGCCAAGTGCCGCGCCGGCGAGATCGTGCTGGCCGCGCCGCAGGGCGACATCGCCATCGAGGGCCTGCTCGAGGCCGCCAGCGCCGCCGGGACCGGCGGCGTGTCGCCGCGGCCGCGCGGCGGGCCGATCACGATCGTCGCGGGCGCGAGCCTCACCGTCGGGCTCAGCGGCCGCATCAGCAGCCGCGGCCTCGACCACGGAGCCGACCGCGTGCATCTGGAGTCGGGCCTCGACACGGTCGTCCTCGGCTTCGTGCAGTCCGCCGGCGGCGTCGTGCCGGAGGGGCCGCCCAACGGCTGCAACCTTCCGGATCGTCCCGACAAGCCGCTGGCGGCCGTCGCCTGCATCGAGGTCTGGAGCGGCGGCGCGCTGCGGGTGGACGCCACCGGCCTCCTGACCGGGGTGGACCTGGCCGACAGCGGCGAGTCGGGCGATCCCCGCCCGGGCGTGTGCTGCAGTTGGATCGACCTGTTCGCCCGCCGGGACATCACGATCCTCGGCCACGGGGTGGGGGAGCGCTCGGCGCCGTTCGCCGTGACCGCGCGCCAGTTCTCGCCCGACGCCCCGGCGGGGATCATCACGGTGAAGTCGGTCGCGGGTAAGGTCGTGACCACCGGCCGGGCGCTCCAGGCCGACGCCGCCTCGGCCGGCGGGGTGGGCGGCACCGTCGTCGTCGAGGCCGCGTCCGACGTCGTGCTGGGCGACGCGCTGGTGCGGGCGGCCGGCATCGTCGCGGGGGGCTCGATCGCGGTCCGCTCGTTCAACGGCGCCATCACCGGCGGCACCGGCGGCGACCCGGGCCTCGGCGCGCTGGACGCGAGCCCCGGCGGGGGCGCGGGGATCGAGACGCGGATCTGCACCGGCCCCGCCTACAGCGGCGCGCTGGTCCCGGCGGGCACCGCCCTGCCACCGGCGTGCGGGGGCGCGCCGACGCTGCCCGCGTACGTGACGCTGCCGAGCTTCCAGCCGCGACCGGTCATCACCGTCGTCGGCGGCACGTTCGTCTTCGACGGCCAGCCGCACGCGGCCACCGGCTCGGTCGTGGGGCTCCAGGGCGAGCCCCTCGGCCCGCTCACGTTCACCTACACCGACACCGCCGGCGCGACGCTCGCGGGGCCGCCCGTCGCCGTCGGCAGCTACACCGCCATCGGCGCGTTCGCGGGCGACGCCGTCTACCGCGCGGTGTCGGCGAGCGCGGCGATCGCCATCGTGCCCGACACGGCGCCGACGCCGACGATCGTCCTCACGGGCACCGGACCGTTCGTCTACGACGGCGCACCGCACCCGGCGACCGGCGTCGTGGTCGGCCAGGGCGGCGTCACGATCGCCGCGCCGGTCTTCGGCTACACCGATGCCGGCGGCGCCGCGGTCGCCGCGCCGGTGAGCGCGGGCGTCTATGCCGTGCGCGCGACCTATCCCGGCGACGCCGTCTACAAGCCGGCCGCGCCGGTGACGGCGACGCTCACGATCACGAAGGCACCGCCGACCTTCGTCATCGCCGGCGGCGGCAGCTTCACCTATGACGGCAACCCGCACCCGGCCACCGGGAGCGCGCGGGGGGTGCAGAACGCGGTGCTGAGCCCGGCCCTGACTCTCACCTACAACGGCGGCACGGCGGCGCCGCGCGACACGGCCGGCGTCTACGCGGTCACGGCGTCGTTCGCCGGCAACGCCAACTACCTGGCGGCGACCGACAGCGGCACGACGATCGTCCTCACCCGGGCGACGCCGACGGTGGTCGTGACCGGCGCCTCGGTGCCCTTCGACGGCGCGCCCCACGGCCTGACCGGCACCGTGCTCGGCGTCGGCACCCCGCCGGAGATCGTGATGTCGCCGCCGCTGATCTTCACCTACGCCGGCTCGGCGGTGGCGCCGACCGAGCCGGGCGTCTACGCGGTCGTCGCCACGTTCGCCGGCAACACGAACTACCGGCCGGCGACGGGAACCGGCACGCTCGAGATCACGCCGGCGACGCACCCGACCGAGGCGTGCCTGGCGGTGGACTTCCGTGAGATCACCTACTTCCGCGACAATCGCGTCATCACGTCTTCCGACGCCGGCATCCGCGCCCGTAACGGCATCCCCGGCGGCTTCGATCCTCATCTCTGGCCGTACGATCCGCGCGGGCGCGGCGACAGCACGCCGTCGCGGGCGACGTTGTTCAGGATCTACGGCTTTGCCGAGAACCAGGTGGGCGTGCTCGTTTCCGACGCGGACGTGGCCGGCCGCGTCTATCCTGTGCAGGTGGACCCCGAGATTCCCGGCGCCCGCTTCGTCGACCTCGGCGGGCCGGCGCGCCCCATCATCTGCGTGTCGCAGCTCCAGCGCGACCTCATCGACGAGAGCGCGGCGAAGAAGCCCGGCGCGCCGCCTGGCTCGACGGTGCTCAGCGACGCGCGCCGCAACGTGCCCGGAATCATGCTCAATCACAACGCGGCGGTGATCGACGTTCCCCGGCCCGTCCGTGACGATCTCCGGACGCTCGGCACCCCGCTGGTGGACGACCGCGGCCACGAGATCGACCGCGGCCTCGTGGACTACGTCGGCGCGCAGCTCTGGGGGCACGGCGCCGGCCGCTACCGCGAGTTCGTGGACGTCGAGATCGAGTTCGTGTTCGACGACCCCGACGACCTCGCCGCCCACTACGCCTTCGGCTTCCTGACCGCGAAGAACGTGGACTTCGAGAGCTTCTCGGGCTGCAACTACCTGG
>JBGPHP010000269.1:0-3775 GCA_041484445.1 Gemmatimonadota bacterium | reverse complement strand
CGAAGCCGCCGATCGACGGCTTCGACTGTCGCACCGCCTCGGCGATCTTCTCGTCGAGCTGCTTGGCGGTGAGGTCCTTCCCCTGAATCGGCTCGAGCTCGATGTGACGTCGCGCCGGCGCGATGGGCCGGAAATGCACGCGCGCTCCCGGCAGGTCCACCAGCAGGTAGCCCTTGCTCGTCCGGCCCCGTTCGGCCTCGTCCTGCAGCTGCCCCCACGGATTGGGCGGGAGATACTCGAGCGCCCCCGCGTACCAGGCGTTGGGAAAGACCTCATGGGCGACGTGGAAGTGGCCCAGCGCCACATAATCCCATTGGGCCGGCGCCAGATCTTCCGGGCCGAGCAGGGCGCCACCGTACTCCATGGTGCCGCGCGCCTCACCCAGCGCCTGGTATTGAAAGTGGGTGAGCAGGATGTTGAGCGTGGGGCCGCCGCGCTCCGGCCGCAGCGCGGGCCGGTCGGGACTCATGAGCGCTTGATGCGGCACGGCGAGGACAGCGCAATCGAGTTTGGGGAACACGAGCCGGCGGGGGGTGTCGAGCACGACCTCCGCACCGGCCGCTTCGTACAGCTTCAGGATACTCCCCGTCTCGCTCGTCCGCGGCGTGTCGTGCGTCCCGGCGAGGAGGATCACGGGAGCGTCCGGCAGAGCCACCCGGATCCGTTGCAGCTGCTGAAAGAGGAACAGGATCGCCGGGTTGGTGGGGCGCACCGAATGAAAGATGTCGCCCGCGATCACCACCAGATCGGGGCGTTGCTCCAGCAGATCGTCCACCGCCCGCGAGAACGCCTGCGCGACGTCGGCCTCACGCTGGTTCGCGCCCCGAGGCGTCTGGCGGTCGAACTGGCGGAAGCCGAGATGCAGGTCGGCGAGATGGGCGAGCTTCATCGCCTCAAGGGGTCTCGACCAGCCGTGTCGCGGCGTGCTGCTCCACCCGCATGGCCATTCCCTGAGGTCCGAAGAATCCTCCGGTGACGTTCAGGTGAATCGTGCCCCCGAGCGTTCCGCTGACCACCGCCCCGCGCGTCAGCGAGAACACCTGCTCGCCCGTGATGCCGCCCCGCAGGGTGACGCTCACCGTCTGGCCTCCGAAATTGAATTGCAGCGGGCGCTCCGGCAGGGCCGTTGCGACTCCCAGCAGCACGGTGGTGTCCCCGCGGGCCACGCTGATCGACCGCACCGTGATCCGACTCGCAACGGTGAGCGGCGAGCCGCTGGCGAGCTGAGCGAAGGGAAGCTCGGTCTCGTTGGTCCAAGCGTCCCCGGGACCGACCGCCTGCTCGGGGAACGGCAGGGCCGCCGCCCGGACGCCGAGCTGCACCTGCTCCCGTACGAGGACGGGCAGGCGCTGGAGCGACGAGAGGTCGTTGCGCACCAGGCGCAGCTGGTCGTCGAACACGGCCGTGAGCCGCAGCCCGCGCAGCTCAGCCGCCGCGGCGGCGGCGGCGGCCGGGCTCAGCATCGGGCTCGCCACACCGGATGAATCGAGCGTCATCGTGACGGGGATGCCGTCGGCGGCCCGGGCACCCACCGCCTGCGAGAACGCGAGCGTCATCGAGGTGAGGGTGGCGGAATCCGCGACGCTAGCCGTGTCGGGCGCGAAGCGTGAGGTCTGCTCGAGCACGTAGTGGTACACGGCGCCCGCCGGCGGGTGGTAGCGCAGCGGGATCTTCGACGTCACCAGGGTCGGCGGTTGCTCCCGTCCTTTACAGGCGAGCGCAACGGCAAGCAGCAGACACACAACACGCATGGGTCTCCTTTTGGATCAGTAAGGCTCTTCGGGGATCGGATTGAGCGGCGGAACCGCCGCGCGCTCGCGCGCCGCTTCGGGCGCCACCCGGCCGCCCAGCCGCCGGCGCAGCGTCGCGAGGAGATCCGCCGGCCGCTCGCGCCGCACCGCCCCCAGGGCCCGCCGCACATCCGCCTCCTCCCGCCCGGCGATCAGATCCTTCACCTGGTTGGGACGCACGCCAGGATCCAGCCGGGTGAGCTGGCGGGCGACCGCGTCTTCGAACGGCAGGTCCTGCGCCGGCGGATAGCGCTCCACACCGTCCCGCCCGCGCAGCACCGGGGGCCGCGGAAAGCGGACGAAAATCGGCTGCGTGAAATGCGGATGACGCAGCATCAGCTCCCCCACCGGCAGGGTGGCGAGCTTGATCTTCGTCGCGGGCGACAGCACCTGGTACCCCGGCGTGGCCAGCTCGTCGGCGTCCATCCGGCCGAAGACCTGTGTCGCGGCATTCCCCACCACCCGCCGGTGCACTTGCGAACGAAACTGCTCGGCGCCGAACAGCACCAGGCCCAGGTACCGGCCGCGCTCCGAGATGTCGAGCAACATCTTCTTCACGTACGTATCGGCGCCGTCCGCCGGGGCGTACTTGTTCAGCTCGTCCACGAAGACGGCCACCGCATCCACGCCGAGGTCGCGGCGCTCGAGATGCTCGCGCAGCTTGGACACGACGCGGGCGAAGACGAGATCCTGCCCGAGCGGATCCACGTTGGCCACGTCGATGACGTACACCGCGCGGTCCTCGAACCGGCCAAACGGCAGGTCACTCGACGGACCGTCATCGGTGACCAGCCCCTTGCAGCGCGTCGATACGTTGCCGAGCCGGTTGCGCACTTTGCGGATCGTCGCGATGTGGTGCGTGCGCCAGATGTCGCCCCGGCCGGCGTTCTCGAGGCCGTCGAAGATGCTGCGAAACAGCCGCTCCAGGTCGGCGAACGTCTCGACCCGGTGCTGCCCGCCGAAGCCGTCCTCGAAATCACGCCGCACCACCCGGTCGGCCAGGAAATCGATGAACGCGTCGGCCTTGGCGTCGATGTCGTCGCGGTTGAGCAGCACCTCCGCGAAGTCCAGCACTTCGGTGAGCCCCCACACGAGCGGCTCGACCGCCCCCACCAAGTCGCCGTGGGTGCGCAGCGTGTTGAGGTTGACGCCGTCGGCCTTGAACGGCGCGTAGTAGCGCACCCGCTCGAACGGCATCGGATCCACGCTGAGCCGGGCGTAGCGGCGGCGATCTTCCTCTTCCAGCGTCCCGGCGTGATCGAGAAAGAGCAGGTCGGGACCTTTCACGTTGAAGCAGACCGCCGCGATCTTGCCGCGGTGCGGAGGGAAGTGCTGGAACAGCGCGCCGAGCAGGAACTCGACCGCACTCGTCTTGGTGGCGAGGCCGGAGACGCCGGAGATGTTGAGGTGCGCCGCTTCCGGCCCAACCAGGAAATCGGCGTCGAGATACACCGGCGATTCCAGCCCGCCCGCGGTGTAGAGTCCGACGGGAATCGCCGTGGGCCGCGCGCCGTGCAGGTAGGCATCCATGCGCAGCGCCAGCGCCACGTCGGCGTCGCTCGCCATGTGCACGTCCCCGAGCGGCACCGGCTGCAGCGGCTCCTCGGGCATCTGGCGCAGCACCGCGGCCGTCCACAGGCGGATCTCGGCCCGCGCCGTCGGCGCGCCCGCGGCGCGCGCGGGGTCGCCCTCCGCGCCGATCACGTCGTGCAGCGGCGAGGCGAGATCGGAGTAGGCGAACCCATCGGTCACGACGCCGAAGACGACTCGTCCCGCCTCCCCCGTCCCGCCCCCCTCGACTCGGACGATCGCCCCGATACCGACGCTCGTCTCGGTCGCCGTCCAGAAGTGGAACTGGTGCGGCGTGGCGGGTTTCTGCTCGGTGGCGACGACGCGGCCGATGGGGACCGGGTCGGATGCTGATCGGTCGATCACGTACCGGTTCGCGGGAGGCGGGACCCAGGCGAGGCGAGGAGATCCCCAGG
>JBGPHP010000268.1:0-3788 GCA_041484445.1 Gemmatimonadota bacterium | reverse complement strand
CACTGGAAGAACGACCCCTGCTGCCGCGCCACGACTTCGGTGAGCGACACGTTGCCCACGACGAGCAGCACCGCCACGGTGCTCATCCCCATCGCGATCTCGTAGGAGATCATCTGGGCCGACGCGCGCAGCCCGCCCAGCAGCGCGTACTTGTTGTTGGACGACCACCCGGCCAGCACGATGCCGTACACGCCCAGCGAGCTGATCGCCAGGATATAGAGGAATCCCACCGGCAGGTCCGCCACCACCAGCGAGACGTCGCCCCACGGGGTGTGCAGCGGCGTGCCGAACGGGATCACGGCGAACGTGAGCAGCGCCGGGACGAACGAGACCGCCGGCGCGAGGATGAACGTCCAGTAGTCGGCGGTGGCGGGATAGGTCTCTTCTTTCACGATGTTCTTCAGGCCGTCCGCCGCCGGCTGCAGCAATCCGAAGGGACCCACCCGGTTGGGGCCCATGCGATCCTGCATCCAGGCGCACACCCGGCGCTCGAGCCAGGTGAGCAGGGCCACACCGACCAGGATCACCGTGAAGACGAGCACGACCTTGATGATCGACGAGACGAGGAAGAACGTCATGCCGTCACCGCCGCGCCCGTGGACACCGTGCGTCCCAGGAGCCCGAGCCGGTCGTAGGACAGGCCGGCGAACGACTCCATCGAGGTCGCGAGCGCGTCGAACACGTCCGCCGCCGACCCCGGATGCGGCGTGCCCTCGAGCTCGGCTACCAGTTCCCCGAGCACCCACCAGGCCGGACGCGCCATCCCCGGCGTGGGCTTGGCCTGGACGTAGCGCTGCACCCGGCCGTCGCGATTCACGAACGTGCCGTCCTCCTCGGCCGTGTTCGCGAGCGGCAACACGACATCGGCGCCGCGCGCCTGAGCCGGCAACACCGTCCCCGCGTAGATCAGGGCGCCTTTGGTCTCGACCGCGACGTCCGCTTCGTCCAGCACGAGGACGAGCGCCGCGGCGGCCGCGGCCTTGAGCGCGGCCGCGGTGTCGTGCGTGTAGCCCAGCAGCGTGGCGCCGGTGCCGTTGGGCGCGCGCTCGGCGCGCAGTGCGAGGTTCGGCACGCCGGCGAGCGGCGCTTCCTCGCCCATCACGACCTGGACGCCGCCGGTCCACTCGAACCGGGAGAGCATCCGTCGCGCCAGGTACAGCGCCTCGGTCGATGCCCGGGGCGAGGCCAGCGTCGCCGCGCGGCCGCCCGCGCCGCGCACCAGCGCGCGCACCCGGTCCAGCGCGGTATCCCAGTCGGTCGCCACCAGCTCGCCGTTCATCCGGACCAGCGGCGCTTCGATGCGGTCGCCACGGTTCATCCAGCGGTAGTTGGCGCGCCCGTGATCGCAGATGAAGTAGCGGTTCACCTCGAGATTGGACCGCGGCCGCACCCGGACCACCGTGTCGTCACGCAGGTCGAGGGTGACGTTGCAGCCCTGCGAGCAGCCGGTGCACACCGAGGCCGCCTTGTCCAGCTCCCACGCGCGGGCCTTGTGGAGGAAGTCCTTGGAGAGGAGCGAGCCGACCGGGCAGAGGTCCACCACGTTGCCGGCCCACGGATGATCGAGGCGCGCCTCGGGGTGGATGCCGATGAACGCCCGGTCGCCGCGCTCGGAGACGTTCAACACCGGCTCCTGGGCGACGTCCTCCATGAACCGCACGCAGCGCGTGCAGAGGATGCAGCGGTTAGGCACGTACAACACGTCGGGCCCGAAGTCTTCCACCGGATTGAAGCGCTTGGCGTACTCGGTGTAGCGCGTGGCCGCGCGACCTTCCTGGAACACGAAGTCCTGCAGCTCGCACTCCCCCGCCTGATCGCAGATGGGGCAGTCGAGCGGATGATTGATCAACAGGAATTCGAGCACGCTCCGGCGCGCGACCTTGGCTTCCGTCGCCTGCGTGTGGACGACCATGCCCTCAGCGACCTGCGTGGCGCAGGCGATCGCTAACTTGGGCTGCTTCTCGACGAGCACCAGGCACATGCGGCACACGCCGGCCACCGGGAGTCCCGGGTGGTAGCAGTAGTGCGGCACGAGGACGCCGGCCTGCTTGGCGGCTTCGATCAGGAGCGTGCCCGGGGGCACGCTGACTGGTGTGTCGTCGATGGTCAGGGTAATCAAGCCATCAGCCATCAGCCGTCAGCCCTCACGCCGCCAGGACCGGCTTGCGCCGGCCCGCGATGTAGTCCTCGAACTCGCTCCGGAACCGCTTGATCGCGCTCACCACGGGGGCGGCGCACGAATCCGACAGCACGCAGATCGTCTTGCCGGTCATGTTGTCGGCCAGCTCGAGCAGCAGGTCCAGGTCGCTGGTCTTGCCCTGGCCCGAGAGAATGCGCTCCAGGATCTTGGTGGTCCACGCCGTGCCCTCGCGACACTGCGTGCACTGCGCGCACGATTCGTGGGCGTAGAAGCGCGCCAGCCGCATCGTCTGGTAGACCATGTCGGCCGTGTCGTCGAACACGATCACGCCGCCCGAGCCGAGCATCGTGCCGCGCTCGACGCAGCCCTCGTAGTCGAGCAGCGTGCTCTCGGTCTCTTCGCGGTTCAGCATCGGCACCGACGAGCCGCCCGGAATGCACGCCTTGAGGGTCCGGCCCGGCCGCATGCCGCCGGCGCACTCGTACAGCAGGTCCTTGAGCGGGAAGCCCATGGTGACTTCGTAGTTGCCCGGCTGCGCGATGTGGCCGCAGATCGAGAGCAGCTTCGTGCCGGTGCTCTTGGGGTTCGAGAGGCAGAGCTTCTTGTACCACTCGGCGCCGTTCTTGAGGATGTGCGGCACCGCGGCCAGCGTCTCCACGTTGTTGATCGTCGTCGGCATGCCGAACACGCCGGCCGCCGCCGGGAACGGGGGCTTGATGCGCGGGTTGCCGCGCTTGCCCTCGATCGAATTCATCAGCGCCGTCTCTTCGCCGCAGATGTAGGCTCCCGCGCCGCGGTGCAGATAGACTTTGATGTCGCCGAACAGCTTCGCGCCGTTGGCCTCCGCCAGGGCCTGCTCCATGATCGTCCAGGGCTCGGTGAACTCACCGCGGATGTAGACGTAGACGGTCTTGGCGCGGATGGCGTGCGCCGCGATCACCGAGCCCTCGAGCAGGCCGTGCGGCGTCCAGCGCATGATCTCGCGGTCCTTGAAGGTCCCGGGCTCCGACTCGTCGGCGTTGACGCACAGGTAGTGCGGCTTCTTCGGATTCGGCTCCTTCGGCATGAACGACCACTTCAGTCCCGTCGGGAATCCGGCGCCGCCCCGGCCCCGCAGCCCCGACGCCTTCACCGCTTCGGTGACGGCGTTGGGGTCCATGGCGAGCGCCTGCTCCAGCATTTCGTAGCCGCCGCGCTTCCTCCACCCCTTGAGCGAGCGCGCCTCGGCGTCGCCAAAGTACTTCGACAGGACGACGGTCTCGCGCGGGTGCGGCTTGTGCGGGAAGCCCATTATCGATCCGCCGTCATCGGTACTTCCTCACAATCTCGGTGACCTTCTCCGGCGTCACGCTCTCGATGAAGTCGTCGTCCACCAGCACCGGCGTCGCGAAGCCGCAGGCGCCGAGGCATTCCACCTCGATCACGGTCCAACTGCCGTCGGGACTCGTCGCCCCGGCCTCGCCGGCGCCCGTCGACTTCAGGAAGGCGCGGACCACATCCTCGGCTCCGCACAGGTTGCAGGGCGACGTGGTGCAGACCTGCACGAAATGCCGACCCACCGGGTGCTGGTGGTACATCGTGTAGAAGGTCACGACGCCCTTCACGTACGCCGGCGTCAGCGACAGCACCTCGGCCACTTCGGCCATGT
>JBGPHP010000267.1:0-3802 GCA_041484445.1 Gemmatimonadota bacterium | reverse complement strand
GATGTTCTTTCTCGTGATGCTGGTGCTCTCGTCCATCGGCCTGATGGTCGGGGGCGTCGGGGTGGTGGCGATCATGATGATCTCGGTGACCGAGCGCACGCGGGAGATCGGCGTGCGGAAGGCGCTGGGCGCCACCCGCAGCGCCATCCTGTGGCAGTTCCTGGTCGAGGCGTCGACGCTCACCCTCGTCGGCGGCGCGGCGGGAATGGTGGTGGGCGGCGGGATCGCCTTCCTGCTCTCGCGCGTCACGCCGATTCCGGCGCACGTCCCGCTGTGGTCGGTGGTCGCGGCGCTCGCCGCCTCGGCGTTCACGGGGGTCGGATTCGGGCTGTACCCGGCGAGCCGGGCGGCGCGGTTGGATCCGGTCGAAGCGTTGCGATACGAATAGACGCGGGGAGTGGGGTGTGGGGAGTGGTCCCTGACGTTGCGAGGCGACCATTCAGTACGAATCGTCACGTACCACTCACCACATCCACTCCCCGCTTTTCTCGTGGTTAGTTTTCCGATCCCATGCAGATCTCCGAAGCCATCCTCATGGCCCTCCAAGCGGCGTGGAGCCACAAGCTCCGCTCGTTCTTCACGCTGGTGGGCATCATCGTCTCGGTCGCCTTTCTCGTGGCCGTGGTGGCGGTGATCCAGGGCATGAACGCCTACGTGCGCGACCGCATCGGCGGCGCCATCGTGGGCGTGAACGCGTTCCAGGTGCGCCGCACCCCGATCGCCATCGGGTTGATCGACGACGAAGAGTGGCGCGCCATCGAGCGCCGGCCGATCATCGCGCCGGAGGACGTGCCGTACGTCCAGCGGGCGCTGCCGGACGCGCGGGCGATCGCGCTGCAGTCGGGGTGGCCCACGCCGCTGGCCGACGTGGTGTGGCGCAATCGGACCGTCGGCGACGCCTTCGTGTTCGGCGTCACGGCCCCGTTCCAGACGGTGCAGGACTACGCATACGCGGCGGGCGACGCGCTCAGCGACATCGACGTGCGCGAGCGGCGATCCGTGGCGGCGCTGGGCTACGACATCGCGGACAAGCTGTTCGACGGCAACGTGGCGCTCGCCGTGGGGCAGCGGATCCGGGTGCGCGGCGAGCAGTTCACCGTAAAGGGCGTCGTGGCGAAGAAGGGCACGGTGCTCGGCAACTCCTGGGACGGGTTCGTGATGCTGCCGCTCACGACGTTCGAGGCGATCTACGGACGGCGCCAGACCTCGGTCATCTCGGTGAAGATGTTCGATCCGGTCTCGGTCGCGAGCGGCATGGCCCGGGCGGAAGAAGCGATGCGGATCGCGCACCGGCTGCGGCCCGGCGACGAAGACGACTTCACGGTGGATACGGCCGACGCCCTGGTGTCGTTCTGGAAGAACCTGACGCGGGTGCTCTTCACGGTGATTCCCGCCGTGGTGGCGATCGGGATCGTCGTGGGCGGGATCGTGATCATGAACATCATGTTGATGAGTGTGAACGAGCGCACGCGGGAGATCGGCGTGCGCAAGTCGCTCGGCGCACGCCGCCGCGACATCCTGCGGCAATTCCTGGCCGAGGCGGTCACCCTGTCGGTGCTCGGTGGCCTGCTCGGGCTGGGCGCGGGCGCCGGACTGGCGGGGCTGATCAGCGCGGCCACGCCGCTGCCCGCCCGCGTCACCCTCTGGTCGGTGCTGGTCGCGATCTCCCTCGGCGCCGGGGTGGGCGTGCTGTTCGGGGTGTATCCGGCGACGCGCGCGGCGCGCCTCGATCCCGTCGTCGCGCTGCGGGCCGAGACGTGAAGCTCCACTCCCTCGCCGAAGGCTTCGGCATCGCCTTCGACCAGCTGCGCACCAACAAGCTGCGCTCGGCGCTCACGATGCTCGGCGTCGTGATCGGCGTCGCGACGGTGATGGCGATGGCGTCGATCGTCCAGGGCATCCGCGACCAGATCATCAATACGATCGAGGTGGCCGGGCCCACGACGTTCTACGTCGTGCGCTTCTTCTCGCAGACCCCGCTCAACCCCGACGCGCTGCCGAAGGAGGTGCGCATCCGTCCGGTGATCAAGCCGGAGGAAGCGGAGGCGCTCGCCCGCCTGCCGGACCTGCGCTACGCCGGTACCTGGGTGCAGCTGTTCCAGCGCATGGAATACCAGGGCGCGCGCACCCAGATCATGACCCAGTTCGGCGCCGACGACCACTACATGGAGATCCAGGGCGGCCAGCTGTTGCGGGGCCGGTTCTTCACGACGTCCGAGCAGCGCGCCGGCGCGCCCGTAGTGGTGATCGAGGAGAAGCCGGCCGACAAGCTGTTCGGACGCGTGGACCCGATCGGCCGCTACGTGCGCGTCTCGGGGAAGTCGCTGCGCGTGATCGGCGTCTATCAAAATCCGCAGAACATCTTCCAGCCGCCGTCGCAGGAGATCGCCGCGATCCTCCCGTTCGAAACGGCGCGCCGCTCGTTCCGCTACGACGAGACCAATGCCCTGTGGATCGTGGTGAAGCCGCGGGAGGGCGTACCCGTGACGCAGGCGATGGACGCGGTCACGCTGCAGCTGCGCCGCCTGCGAGGGCTGCGGGCCGGCGTGCCGAACACCTTCGATCTCATCACGCAGGACCAGATCCTCAACGTGTTCAACAGTCTCACGAGCGTGTTCTTCCTCGTGATGCTCGCCCTGTCGTCGGTGGCGCTGATGGTCGGCGGTATCGGCGTGATGGCGATCATGATGGTGTCGGTGACCAACCGGACGCGCGAGATCGGGGTGCGCAAGGCGCTCGGGGCGACGCGGCGCGAGATTCTGTGGCAGTTCCTGGTAGAGGCCGCGACCCTCACGCTGATGGGCGGACTGATCGGCGTGCTGGTGGGGCTGGGCCTGGGCGAAGGGTTGAAGGCGCTGCTCGGCACGGGCTCCGGGGTGCCGGTGTGGAGCGCGGCGGTCGCCTGTCTCGTATCGGTCGTCATCGGTCTGATCTTCGGCGTGATGCCGGCGACGCGGGCGGCGAAACTGGATCCGGTGGAGGCGCTGCGCTATGAGTAACGTCGACCTGCTCGCCATCGCCGCGCACCGCGACGACGCCGAGCTCACGTGCGGCGGCACGCTGGCCAAGGCCGTGCGGGCGGGCCACACGGTCGGGATTCTCGATCTGACGCAGGGCGAGTCCGGCACGCGCGGATCGGCCGAGCTGCGCGCCGCCGAAGCCGCAGCGGCGGCGCGGGCGCTCGGTGTGCCGGTGCGCATGAACGCGGGGCTCCCCGATGCGCACATCGCGAACTACGAGCCGTCGCGCGCGCGGCTGGTGCAGCTGGTGCGCGAGCTGCGGCCGCGCGTCGTGATCCTGCCCTATCCGATCGGCCGGCACCCCGACCACCGCATCGCGTCGGAGCTGGCGCGCGACGCCTGCTACCTCGCCGGGCTGACCCGCTACGCCCCGCAGCCGGGGCTCGAGCCGCACCGGCCGTTCAAGGTCCTGTACGCGCTCGCCTACCGCGAGGACCCGGTGAAGCCGTCGTTCGTGGTGGACATCTCCGACGCGTTCGCGGCCAAGATGGCGGCGATCCGGTGCTACGGCTCCCAGTTCGAAGGGGCGAAGGCAGCCGGCGAGATCTTCCCCACCGGCCAGGACCTCTACGAGCTGATCCGCGTGCAGTCGGCGCACTACGGCTCGCTGATCCGCACGGCGTACGGCGAGCCGTACTTCACGCACGAAACGATGGCGGTGGACGACGTGCTGACGCTTGGCGTGTCGAGCCTCTAGCTCTAGATTCCCGCGACGATGCCGGCACGCATCACCTATCTCGACCACGCGGCGACGACGCCGGTGCGACCCGAGGCGCGGGAGG
>JBGPHP010000266.1:0-3848 GCA_041484445.1 Gemmatimonadota bacterium | reverse complement strand
TAGGTGCGGTCGGCGATCTCGGGGTCGGTCATGATCGTGGCGGGGTTCGAGTTCACCAGGATGACCTCGTACCCTTCTTCCTTGAGCGCCTTCACTGCCTGGGTGCCGGAGTAATCGAACTCGGCGCCCTGACCGATCACGATCGGGCCGGACCCGAGCAGCAGGATACGCCGCAGGTCAGTCCGCTTGGGCATCGAGCACGTCCTGCAGGGTTTCATCGAGGGCGCGGCGCGGCGCCCACCCGGTGGTGGTACGCAGCTTGGTGCCGTCCCCGACGAGGTGCGGCACCGCGTCGGGGCGGACGTCGGCGGCGTCCACTTCCAGGATCGGCTGCCACCCCGCCAGGGCGCAGAGCCGGACGACGAGGTCCTTCAGGGCCACCCCCTCTCCCGAAGACACGTTGTATACCTCGCCCGGGACCCCCGCGGTCAGGAGGCGGACGTAGGCGTCCACGACGTCGGACACGTGCAGGATATCGCGGACACCGTCCAGCAGGCCGGTGGCGATCGCGGGCGCGCGGACCCGGCGCGCGGTGACGATCCGGCGCGCGTAGCGCGGCACCAGCGCCCGCTCGCTCTGGCCCCGGCCCGTGTGCGGCGAGGGCCGGGCGACGATGACGCGCAGCCCCGCCCGCCGCCATTCCCCGAGGGCCGCTACCTCGGCCCCGACCTTGCTCGCCGCGTACGCGGACACCGGCGCCGCGGGATCCGTTTCGCGACGCGGCGCGTCCGTTCTCGGGCCGGGGCCGTACACCTCGACGCTCGATATGACGAGCACGACGGGGTCCGCATCCCCCACCCGCTTCGCGTCGGCCAGGACCCGCATGAGCCGGGCGGTCCCGCCCGCGTTTTCGTTCCACGCCCGTCCCGGATCGCGTTCGGCGACCGTCACCCAGCTGACGGCGGCGAGGTGGGCCACAACGTCCCAGTCCCCCTCGACTGCGCGCCGCACCGATTCTTCGTCGGCGAGCTCGAGCGGCACCCAGGTGATCCGGTCTCGCAGTGCGGCGTCGAACCGTTTCATCCGGTGATCCTCTTCGAGCCGGTAGGTGCCGGTCACGGTGTGGCCGTCCGCCATCAGACGGCGCACGAGCCACGAGCCGACAAAGCCGTCGGCCCCGGTGACGAGCACCTTCACGCGAGTCGCTCCACGTCGGCCTCGACCATCCTGCGCACCAGCTCGGCGAAGCCCACGGTCGGCCGCCACGCCAGCTGCCGCCGCGCCTTGGACGGATCGGCGCGCAGCACGTCCACCTCGGCGGGCCGCATCAGGGAGCGATCCACGACGACGTGCTTCGTCCAGTCGAGGCCCACGTGCGCGAACGCGATCGTGACCAGCTCCCGCACGCTGTGCGTCTCGCCCGTTCCGATGACGTAGTCGTCTGGCGTCGGTTGCTGCAGCATGCGCCACATGGCGTCGACGTAGTCGCCGGCGTAGCCCCAGTCGCGGCTCGCCTCGAGATTGCCGAGCCGCAGCTCGCGGTCCAGCCCCTTGGCGATGCGCGCCACGCCGTGGCTCACCTTGCGCGTCACGAACTCGAGTCCGCGGCGCGGGGACTCGTGATTGAACAGGATCCCGCTCACGGCGTACAGTCCGTAGGATTCCCGGTAGTTCACGGTGATCCAATGGCCATAGACTTTGGCGACGCCGTAGGGTGAGCGCGGATAGAACGGCGTGGACTCGCGCTGCGGCGTCTCCATCGCCTTGCCGAACATTTCGGAGGAGCTGGCCTGGTAGAAGCGCGCCTCGGGGTGCGCGAGTCGGACCGCCTCGAGCAGCCGGGTCACCCCGAGCGCGGTGAACTCACCGGTGAGGACGGGCTGGGTCCAGGAGGTCGGCACGAAGCTCTGCGCCGCGAGGTTGTAGATCTCGTGCGGTTTCGCGTCACGCACTACGGCGGTGAGGGAATGCTGGTCGAGCAGGTCGGCCGGTACGATATGGAGCCGGCTGAGCAGATGCCCGATGCGCTCGTAGGAATCGTGGGAGGTGCGCCGCACCATGCCGACGACCTCATAGCCCTTGTCCAGCAGCAGTTCGGCCAGATAGGAGCCGTCCTGTCCGGTGATCCCCGTGATCAGAGCACGGCGGCGGGGTTGCTCCGCCCTCTCCGTCGGCTTAGGTTTCCGGCGCTTTTCCCCCCCGCGGATGCGGCCCGGGGAGCGTGACGAAGGGCTCATTTACCGGACGACCCCATGGCTCGAGTGTGTGAAATCTGCGGCAAAGGCCCGGCGACGGGCCACAACGTGAGCCACGCCAACAACAAGACCAACCGGCGCTGGTACCCCAACCTGCAGCGCGTGCGCGCGGTCGTGGACGGCCAGACGCGGCGGGTCCGGGTGTGCACGCGGTGCATCAAGTCCAACAAGGTGACCAAAGCCGCCTGAGCGATACCGAATGCGGGATGAAGAAAACGGGGGACCCTTCGGGGTCCCCCGTTGCGTTTGGCGAGACGCCACCCGCTCACTCACTCAGCAGTTCGATCCGGGCCACGTCCGCACCGTCGCCCGACCGGTGGCCGAGCTTGACGATGCGCGTGTAGCCGCCGGGGCGGGCGGCGAACCGCTTCCCCAGCTCGGCGAAGAGCCGGTGGGTGACCTCGCGGTCCTTGATCCGGCGCTCGACCAGGCGGCGCGCATGCAGGTCCCCGCGCCGGGCCAGGGTGATGAGCCGCTCGGCGTAGGGGCGCAGCTCCTTGGCTTTCGCCTCGGTCGTCTCGATGCGGTCATGGCGGAACAGGCTGGCCGCGAGATTCGCGAGCAGCGCCTTGCGGTGGCTCGCGGTGCGCGACAGCTGCCGGTTCTTGGCGCGATGCCGCACTACTCCTCCCCGCCGTCGGTGGCGCGCGCCATCGGGATCATGCCGGGATCGGTCACCCGCACGGCGCCTTCGACCTCTTCGTAGCGCATGCCGAAGTTGAGCCCTTCGCGCCGCAGCAGATCCGCGATCTCGCCGAGGGCTTTCTCGCCGACGTTCTTCACCTTGAGGAGATCGCCCTCGCTGTACTGCACGAGGTCGCCCAGCGTCCGGATATTGGAGTTCTTGAGCGAATTCACCGACCGGACCGACAGGCCCAGGTCGTCGATCGAGCGCGCCAGCGATGCGGCGAGCCCGTCGCCCGTGCCGCCGCTCCCACCCGGTGCTTCCGCCGCCACCATCGGGACCTTGCCGAAGTCGACGAAGAACCGGAAATGCTCCTGCGCCAGCGCGGCCGCGTAGGCCACCGCGTCCTCGGGCGAGATCGTGCCGTTCGTTTCCACCGACAGGGTGAGCCGGTCGTAGTCGGTACGCTGACCGACGCGCGTTTCCGCGACGGTGAAGTTCGCGCGGCGCACCGGATTGTAGATCGAATCGATGCGCACCACGTCCACCGGCAGCGTCCGGTCGACCGGGTGCTGCTCGGCTTCGACGTACCCACGGCCCTTGTTCACGTACAGCTCGCCCGCGACTTCACGGTCGTCCTGCAACGTGAACAACAGCTGGTCGGGATTGACCACACTCACGGCCGCGTGCGCCTCGATGTCCCGGGCGTACACCGGCCCGGCCTTGTCGTGGCGGATATGGAGCACCGCCTCATCGACGTCGGCATCGAGCACCAGCGTCAGCTGCTTCAGCCGCTGGATGATCTGATGCACGTCTTCCACGACGCCGGGAATGGTCTGGTGCTCGTGCACGACCCCGTCCAGGCGGAACGCCCACACGGCGGCGCCCCGGAGCGACGAGAGGAGCATGCGGCGGAGCGAGTTGCCGAGCGTGTAGCCGTAGCCGCGCTCCAGCGGCTGCAGGCGGAACTCGGCGGCGTTCGGGTTGTCCTCCCGCTTGGTCATTTCGACCAGGTGCGGCCGGACGAG
>JBGPHP010000265.1:0-3848 GCA_041484445.1 Gemmatimonadota bacterium | reverse complement strand
TCGCAGTCGCAGGTCGCGTCGAGCGGCCCGGGGTCGGTGCGGAAGCCCGCGTTGCGGATGTTGAGCGGCCCATCCGGCGTGAACGCCGTGCCGTTGCGCCCCATCCGCGTCGGTGCCACGCAATCGAACAGGTCCACGCCGCGCTCCACCGCCGCCACCAGGTCCTCGGGAAATCCCACGCCCATAAGATAACGGGGGAGTGAAGCGGGGAGTGCGGGCGCGAGATCCTCCAATGTCCGGTACATCACGGGCTTCGGCTCTCCCACCGACAGCCCGCCGATGGCGAGGCCGGTCCAGTTCGACAGGTCGAGGATGCGCGTCAGGGCCTCTTGGCGGAGCGCGCGGTGCGTGCCGCCCTGGAGGATGGGCCAGAGAGTCTGGCGGTCGTCCGCCAATGCGCGATGCCGCTTGGCGCACCGCTCCAGCCACCGCAGCGTCCGCTCCATCGCGTCCCGTGCCGTCGCTTCATCCGCGCCGCCGGGGACGACGTGATCGAACGCCATCGCGATGTCGGCGCCGAGCGTCCATTGAATTTCCACCGCGCGCTCGGGCGTAAGGCGCCGCCGCGAGCCGTCGATGTGACTCTGGAACTCGACTCCGTCGTCGTCCACCCGGCGGAACCCCTCGAGCGAGAAGACCTGGAAGCCGCCCGAGTCGGTCAGCAGCGGGCGGTCCCAGCTCATGAAGCGATGCAGCCCGCCCAACGCCGCGACGACGTCTTCTCCCGGCCGTACGTGGAGGTGGTAGGTGTTGGCGAGCACGATCTGCGCGCCGACGGCGCGGAGATCATGGGGAGAGAGGGCGCGCACACTTCCCTGCGTGCCGACGGGCATGAAGCACGGGGTCTCGACCGTGCCGTGGGGCAGCGTGAGGGCGCCGGCGCGGGCCGCGCCGGACCGCCCCTCGATGCGCAGCTCGAACACGAGGCTATGGTGACGCCGGCGCCGGTCGCTCGGCGACGCCGATGCCTTGAATGATGCGCTCGAATCGCGGGGTGCCGCGCAACCGATCGAACAGGGGGTCTGTTCCGATCGTCCACAGGAAGAACGACCGCTCGCGGTAGCCCCGTTCCAGCCAATCGAGCGCAGTCGCGGTGTCCGAGAGCCCCAAGGCGACGATCGCGAATGTCTCGGGCGTGATGTAGCGATCCCGCGCGTGCCGCTCGAGCCGTTGCTCGATCGCCTGGGCATCAGCGCGCCGGCCCGCCATGCCCAGAGCGTAGGCGTAGAACGCGGTGCGGGGGAAGGGGCGTGCATCCGTGGTGTCGATCAGGAAGACCGCGAGCGCTTCCCGATACCGGCGTTGAAAGGTGAGCGACATGCCCAGCTCGGTCCAGGCTTCGCCGTTGGTGGAGTCCAACTCGATGGCCTGACGCAGCTCGGCCTCCGCTTCCCTATGACGGCGCAGTGAGTTCAGCGTGGTCCCGACCCGAGCGTTGAAGATCTGATTCAGTGGATCCAGGCGCTGCGCCGTGCGCATCTCCTGCAAAGATGCCTCGAACTGCCCGCGACACCGGAGAAACCACGCCCGGTAGAGGTGCGTGTACGGCTCGGTCGAGTCGATGGCCAGGGCGCGATCGAGCTCGCGCCCCGCGGTTTCCCAATCCCAGTCGTGAAAGATCGCGATGAATCCCAGTGAGGTGTGCCCCAACGCGAGTCCGCTGTCCAACGCGACCGCCCGGGAGGCCGCGGCCTTGGCCTGCACGAACGCATCGCCGGGCGGCGTGCTATTGAAACCCGCCAGAAACCCGTAGGCCTGCGCCAGTCCGGCCCACGCTTGGGCGTAGCTGGAATCGAGCGCCAGCGATTGCTTGAAGTACTCGATCGCCTTTTGCAGGGCCGGCACGCTCGCCCCGCGCTGGTTCAGGAAATACCGCCCCTTCAGATATCGATCGTGCGCCTCCGGGTTCTCGGTGCTGCGTCGCACCAGCGGCTGACCGCCCCCGTGGAGCTGCAGCCGGAGGGCGGCCACGATCCCCCGGCTGATCTCTTCCTCGACATCGAGAATGTCCTTCACGTCCCGACGATAGATGTCCGACCACAGCACCCGCCCCGTCGCGGCGTCGATGATCTGGGCGGTGACGCGCAGCGAGGATCCCGCGCGCTGCACGCTTCCTTCCAGCAACGTCGCCGCATTCAGGCGCGCCCCGATTGCCCTGCTATCGAGCCCGGGATCCCGCAGCGCGAACACCGAGGTCCGGCCGGCCACCTGCACTCCCGGGATTTGTCCGAGGGCACTGATCAGCTCGTCGGTGATGCCGACAGCGAAGTACTGATCGTTCTGACTGCTGCTTTCGTTGACGAAGGGCAGGACCGCCACGGTCGGCGCCGCCGCCGCCCGACGATGGAATACCGTCCACAGTGTGGTCGCCAGCACCAACGTCCCCAGGACGGCCGCGGCCGGCCGCCCCAAGCGCCAGCGCATCGTCGGTTTGGGGGCGGGCGCGGCTCCCGTCAGGGCGTCCCGAAAATCGGCGGCCTGCGGGAAACGGTCTCCAGGCGCCTTGGCGAGCGCCTTGGCCACCGTCCGCTCGAGCTCGACCGGCACCTCGGCGCGGCGCTGCCGGACCGACGGCACCGGATCGACGGTGTGTCGCGCCAGGACCGCCTGCGCGGTATTCCCGGTGTAGGGAGGCGCGCCGGCCAGCATTTCGTACAGGACACAACCCAGCGCATAGATATCGGTGCGTCCATCGACCGGGTCGCCCACCACCTGCTCCGGGCTCATATAGAGCGGCGTCCCGATGACGACCCCCGTGGCCGTCAGGGTCGTCCCGCCGGCGCTATCGGTCGAGGCGGCGTCCACGGCGCGGGCGATGCCGAAGTCGGCGACGATCGCCTGACCGGTGTGCAGCAGGATGTTCTCGGGTTTGATGTCGCGGTGCACGATGCCCTGGTGGTGGGCGTAATCGAGCGCGCCCGCGACCTCCGCGGCGAGACGCACCGCCTCCGCCACCGGCAGGCGAGGCTCGCGATCCAGTCGTTGGCGCAACGATTCGCCTTCGACGTAAGGCATGACGTAGAACAGCCGGCCCTCGATCTCCGCCGAATCGTAGAGTTGCAGGATGTGCGGGTGGCTCAGCTTGGCGGCGATCTGGATCTCGCGCAGGAAGCGCTCGGTGCCAAGCGACTCGGCGAGCTCGGGGCGCAACACCTTCACCGCGACTAGGCGGCCGAGTTTGCGGTCGCGGGCGAGGTAGACGGTCGCCATGCCGCCGTGTCCCAGCTCGCGCTCGATGGCGAAGCGATCGGCGAGGGCCGCGGTGAGGCGGGAGAGGTCGTCAGCTGGCAGAAGCGGGCTCGTGTCGGGAAGTGAGTCAAAAAGCCGTTAAATAATGCAGCGGCGGTGTGATCGCCGCTATCGAGGAGGGTCGTGATTGACCCTCAATTGACTTTGTGCTACTTGATTAGCCCTGGTCGATAACCGCACCCCGGTGAAGGAGGCGCACATGTGGCGCAGCTCGTACGTAGCATGGTCTCGACCCGCCATGGTTGGTCTGGGGATGCTGCTCGGTCAGTTCGCCGCGCCAGAGATCGCCTCGGGGCAGGGATGCATGCCCGTGCGCTTCACGTCCGCCGCGCTGGGGGGTCAGCAAGCCTCCTTCTTGCAGCCGCATGAATGGCAGGTTGGCGTCTCCGCCCGACGCGTCGCGACCGACAAGTTCTTCCTCGGAAGCCGGGAGATAGAAGACTCGGCACCGTTCGGCGAGCCGCTGAATCTACGACTCAATTCGCTCGATCTGAGCTTCACCTACGCCACGAGTGAGCGGTTCAGCCTCACCCTGACCGCGCCGCTGGCCTACAGCACCATCGAGAACACCCAAGCCGACCACCTGCGTCACCAGGTTG
>JBGPHP010000264.1:0-3875 GCA_041484445.1 Gemmatimonadota bacterium | reverse complement strand
GGTTCACGTGGATGAATGGAAGACGCTGGACCGCGATCAGGATGTAGGTCGCGGCGAAGATCGCGAGACCCGCGATCATATCTCCCAGTTCGAGAAGAGCACCCCCCCGCCCTCGGGGACCGGACGCTCGGCGTAGCCGTCCAGATGCATGCGCAGGTCGGTCCAGCGGACCTGGTAGCCGCGGGCAATCAATGTGCGGAAGGCGGGGTCGAAGCGGCTCTGACAGCGGATCGCCACGCGGCGCAGCCCGGCATGCGCGGCGCTGGCCTCGACGGCGCCGAGCGCGGCATCGAATGCGGTGGGGTCGCGCGCCGCCAGTTTCAGCACGCGCAGCTCGTCCGAGGTCCGCTCGGCCGCGAGCGACGCCGAATGCCACAGCGCGTACGCGTCGAGCCGCTCGTCGCCCGTGACCAGCACAGTGTCGCCCAGGCCGAGCTCAGCGGTGAGCTCGATCTCGCGCGTGAAGTCGTAGCCCGGCGCGAGCGCGTCGGCGAGCGCCCGGGCGGCGCCCAGCACTTCGGCCCGGGCGGCGGGGAGCAGACGCGACAACAGCACCGGCGTGGTGCCGCCGCGGCGCCGCACGGCCAGCTCGCGCGTCATGGTGAGCGTGAGATGGCCGGGGACGAACCCGAGATGCGCGTAGAATCCGATGTTCTCGACCGTGCGCGGCATGGTCTCGAGACCGAGCGTGGTGACACCCCGGTCCAGCAGCCATTCAGTCGCCGCGCGGACGATCGTCTTGCCGATCCCCCCGCCCTGGCGGTCCACCCGCACCGCCAGCGGTCCCATCCAGCCCTCGGCGCCGCACCGATGGGCGACGTTGAACGCCACCAGGCGTCCATCCTCGTCGCGCCACAGCATCGCCCCCGCCCCGGCGTCGCGCAGCGCGTAGGCCCAGACCCGCGGATTGAGCGGCGGCACCCGCACGCCCACCAGCCCGTCGCGCCGATAGCGGTCGGTGAACGCCTCGGCGAACAGCCGGTTCAGCGCCTCGATATCGTCCCCGCTCGCCGGCTGCGGGCCGTCTATGCGCCGCTCAGGCAGCCACGCCCGCATCCAGCCCTCCCGCGCCCAGGGTCGACGTTTCGTCCCGTGCCATACTCACCCCCCGCGCGCCATCGTACTCCACCCGGATCACGCGGTCCAGACCCTCCCGGATCTGGTCGATATGAGTGATGAGAATGACCTGCGGGAAACGGTCGCCCAGCCGCCGCAACAACCCCAGCACGTGCTGGCGCCGCGACTCGTCCAGCGAGCCGAACACCTCGTCCAGCACGAGCAGCGAGAGCGGCTGTCCGGCACGCTCGGCGATCATCTGGGAGATCGCCAGCCGCAGCACCAGGCTCGCCAGATCCTCTTCCCCGCCCGAGATCACCGGTTTCGGCACCCCGTCTTCCAGCACCGTCAGCGTGTAGTCCTCGGTGAGGTCCACGGCGTCGTAGCGGCCGTCGGTCAGGTCGCCGAGGAATCCCGAGGCGAGCTCCGCGATCTCGGGGCGCATCGCCGCGTTCAGCTCGGCCCGGAGCTCCGAGTAGGCTCGATCGAGCTCGTCGTGCAACCGGCGGCGCCCCTTGAGCGTTTCGATCTCCCGCTCCCGCGCCGCACGCTCGGTCTGGCGCCGCACGACTTCGGTCACCTGATCCTCCGCGCGCGACAGCGCGCCCACCGCCTCCACCGCCACCAGCTCGGCCTCGCGCAGCACGCCGACGGCGCGGTCGAAACGGTCCTTGGCGGCACGGAACTTTTCGTCCGAGAATCCCTCCGCGGCGATCGCCGCGACGAGCTCTTTCACGTGCTGCTCGCGGCGCGACAGCAGCTGCTCCGCGCGCTCGGCTTCCTTCACCAGCGTCTCGGCCAGCCGGGCGCGCGCATCCAACACCGCCGCTTCGCGTGCCAACGGCTCGAGCCGCGCCAGCTCCGCCCGAACGGCGTCGTGCCGGCTCGCGTCGTAGCCCGTCGGCCGCGCCACCAAGCGGGCCTCGAGCTCGGCCGCCCGTTTCGTGTCGGCCTCCCGACGCGCCAGCGCCAGCGCCCGCTCCTCCGCCTGCGCCCGGAGCGCCCCCGCCCGCTCGCTCGCCCGTCCAGCCTCTGCCCGCGTCGCGTCCCGCGCCTGCTCCGCCGCGCGTACCGCCTCCGGCGGCTCGGCCAGCTGGTCTACCCGCTGCTTGAAGAAGTGGCCGTTGATGGTGATGTCCTCGAGCTGCCGGTCCAGCAACCCGAGCACCGCCTCGTACTCGCGCCCCAGCGGGCGTTGACAGGTCGGGCACGCGCCGTCGGGGCCGAGCTCCGCAATCCTGTCGCGTTGCTGCTTCACGTCCCGCCACTGGTCACGCAGCTGCTGGCGCTTCGTCTCCGCGTCCTGCAGGTCGCGCGCCCATTCGGCCCGCTGCTCCTCCACGGCCCGCTCCTGCGCCAGCAAGCGCTCCGCGAGTTCGCGCGCTTCCCCCTCCGCCTGGTCCAGCGCTGTGGCGGCGCCCCCCAGCTCCGCGATGCGCCGGTCGCGCACCTCGCCGGCGCGGGCCAGCTCGGCCAGCGCCCGCTGATCCGCCTGGCGTGCCGCTTCTTCGCGCTGCAGCCGCTCGAGCCGCCCCAGCTCGGATTTGCGCTCCGCCAGCGGCACCAGCTCCACGGCGAGCCGCTCCAGCTCTCCCCGCGCCGACAACGCCTCGGCCAGCTCCCGGTCGAGCCGGTGGAACTCCTGCCGCGCCCCTTCCACGGCATGGTCGCCCATCGCCCGCTCGCTCTCGAGCGAGCGGATCCGGTCGCGGCGCGCTTCCCATTCCTTCCAGCGCGGCTCCTCGCGCTTCACGCCCTGCTCGGCGTCGCGTTGCGCCGCGCGGGCCGCGTTCGCCGCCGACCGCGCGTCCTTCAGGCGGGTCTGGGCCTGGGCCCGGTCGGTGTCGAGCTGGCCGCGGTCGGGCAACCCCGCTTCCTGCCCCTTCAGCTCCGCGCCGATCGCGTTGCGCGCTTCGCGCACCATCTGCTGCGCGATCTCCAGCCGCTCGTACCCGAGCACGCGCGACAGGAACGCGGCCCGCTCGGTCCGGCCCAACGCGGCCATCACGGCCAGCTCCTTCTGGCCCGTGAAGTAGGTGTTGAAGAACTCGTCGTGCGACATGCCGAGCACGCGCCCGAGCCGCTCCGAGACCGCCTTGAGCGAGTTGGCCACGACCTGGCCGTCCTGCCGCAGCTCGGCCCCGTACAGGCTGCGCGTCACCACGTATTCGTGGGCGCCCAGGCGGAATTCGAGCGTCACTTCCACGCGCGAACGGCCGGGCGCGCCGTGGCGCCGGATCGATTCCTTGTCGCCCCGCACCGCCTGAATGCCGTAAATGGCCCAGGCGATGGCTTCGAGCAACGTCGTTTTTCCCGACCCGTTGGGACCGACGATCCCGGTGATCCCCGGGCCGAACTCGATCTCGGTCGCGGCGAACTGCCGGAAGTTCTCGAGACGCAGCCGCTTGAGCTCCATCAGGCCGGCTCCGCCCCCGCCCCGTCCGCCTCGGCGTCCTGGCCGGCCCGCTCGAGATAGGCAATACCCGTCGCCACGAGCTCCTCGCGCGGGATGTCGGCATCGAGCAAACGCCGCGAGAGGAAATCGCGCAGCGTTTCGCCGAGCGTCTGACGGCGCGCCGGCGCGCCGATGCCGACCTGGTAGCGCACCTCGGGCCGGCGCAGATCCAGCTGAAAGTGCAGCGCCCGCGTCTTGTAGCCGCGGATCGCCTGGTGATCGAGATCGTGCGCGGTGGCCCGGGCCACGTCCCACACCAGCTGGCGGACCACGTGGCCGTCGATCGGCGGCTTCGACTGTCGCACCGCCTCGGCGATCTTCTCGTCGAGCTGCTTGGCGGTGAGGTCCTTCCCCTGAATCGGCT
>JBGPHP010000263.1:0-3921 GCA_041484445.1 Gemmatimonadota bacterium | reverse complement strand
GGCGCTGCCGTCCACCGAGTCGCGCACCGCGCCCTTGTCCCAGGCCGTGAACGTGAAGCTGCCCCCGATCGGGGTCACGTTGTTCGAGTAGGGACCGTTCTTCACCTGCGACTCGAGCCCTTCCCGCTCGGCGCCGAACTGCTGGAGAATCGGGGCGGCGCTGTCCGGAAACGGAAACGGCCCCGGGAGGATCTGGATGACGGGCCCCCCACCCGTCACCCGGATCGCCTGGATGTTTGGTGACGGCTCGCTCATCTCATGACTGGGCGATGCGCTCACGGCCGCAGTGCCGTAGCCCGAGGCGCCCGCGCCCTGGGCGCTGACGACTCGAAGGTGGGTTTCCATGCCCAGGTGCTTGTGCGAGTCTTGGCCCACCGGGCAGTACACGTCGTAGGTCCCGGGCTTGAGTGTAAGCGTGAGGGTGGCGCTCGAGCCCGGCTGGATGACGTCGGTCTCCTGCTCGATCCCCTGTCCCTCGACCGCGAAGGCGTGTGGGATGCTGCCGGCATTCGTGACGGTGAATGTCACGCTGCCCGCCGTGATGGTGCCTTGCGACAGCTCGACTTTCCATTCGGACAGCTTGGCGCTGACCGCTGCCGCGTCTCCCGGGGTGCGGTGTTCGGGCGTGCCGGCGAACGTCAGGGCCGCGAACACGAGCCCGGCGACGTTCCGGAACGGTATAGCGTGCATGGAACGCATACGTGATCTTCCTCCGGAGAAAAGTGGGACGGCAGTGTGGTTCAATGCCGGAGACTCCATGCACCGCGGGGTTATTCCGCCGGGAATAAACCCGCCACCGGCGGAGTCTTCTCCTGAAGGCCGACGCGACATCGTGAGGGCCGGTTGGAGTCAAGCGAGCTGGCGCGATTCGAAGCCGCCGTGTTGCCGCACCTGGATGCCGCGTACACGCTGGCGCGCTATCTGACGAGGAACGAGCACGATGCCGAAGACGTCGTGCAGGACGCCTGCGTGCGGGCGCTCAAGTATTTCGACGGTTTCCGCGGGGAGGAGGGGGCCAGCGCGCGCGCCTGGCTGCTCGCGATCGTGCGCAACACCGCCTACTCGTGGCAGCGGCGCCACCGCGCTGACGCGCTCGCCACGGAGTTCGACGAGACGCAGCACAGTGACGCCGTGGCGGACGAGCACCCGGAGGGAGTGCTGCTCCAGAAGGCTGCGAAGGAAACCCTCGGCCGCGCGCTCGACCGCCTGGCGCCGGAATTCCGTGAGGTGATCGTGCTGCGCGAGCTGGAAGGGCTGTCGTACAAGGAGATCAGCGAGGTCGCGGGCGTGCCGGTCGGCACGGTGATGTCACGCCTGTCCCGCGCCCGCACGCGCCTCCACGAGGCGCTGCGTAACGAGGAAGGAAGTTGAGATGACTCACTCGGGCTTCGAAGCACAGCTGGACGCGTACCTCGACGGCGAGCTGGCCGCCGCCGACGCGCGCGAGCTCGAGGCGCACCTGACCCAATGTTCCGAGTGTGCGCGGTTCCGGGACGGAAGGCTCGAGTTGCGCGCGGCGATCACCGCTCGCGTCCCCGCGTTCCAGGCCCCGGACACCCTGCGCGGGCGCGTGCGGGTGGCGCTCAAGACGGCGGCGCGGGAGCGCGCCTCGCATCGCTTCAGTCTCGGGGGCTGGTGGCGTCCGCTGGCACTGGCCGCGTCGCTCGCGCTCGTCGCGTTCGGCAGCTGGAGCCTCGCGCTGCGGCGCGCGGCCGGGTTGGCGCTCGCCGATGACGTGCTCGCGAGCCACGTCCGCTCGCTCATGCCCGGCCACCTCACGGATGTGCTCTCTTCGGATCAGCACACGGTGAAGCCCTGGTTCAACGGCAGGCTCGACTATTCTCCCCCGGTCTACGACTTCGCCGGGCAGGGGTACCCCTTGCTCGGAGGCCGACTCGACTACGTGGATGGGCGGGCGGTCGCGGCGCTCGCGTACGGCCGGCGCCAGCACCTGATCAACGTGTTCCTGTGGCCCGCGACGCGCGGCCCGAGCGACGCGCCCAAGACCCGCGACCGCCAGGGGTATCACCTGCTGCATTGGACCACGCCGGACTATGCCTATTGGGTCGTCTCGGACCTGGGCCTGGCGGAGCTCCACGATTTCGCGCGCATGGTGCAGCAGGCAGATTCGGCGGCAGCCGCCACCTCATCGCGCTAGCCCGGGCGACCCCCGACACTGGGACGGTCACGATCGCCAAGGCGTCGCGGGGCACGTTAAGTAACTCTTCACAAGGGCTTCATGAACGTCGAGGCCCGTCGGTGGTTGTTTGTCGGATGATGAAAGACCTCACCCGGCCGGCGGACCTGGAGCACAAGCGCGGCACCGGCCCGACCCGCAGCCAGCGGCCGGAGTACGTGGATCTCCTGCCGCCCTGCAATGCCGCCTGCCCCGCGGGGGAGAACATCCAGGGCTGGCTGGCCCTCGCGCAGGCGGGCAAGGACCGCGAGGCGTGGCTCACAATCCTCGATGACAATCCCCTGCCCGCGGTGCACGGGCGGGTGTGCTACCACCCGTGCGAAACGGCTTGCAACCGAACCCAGCTCGACGAGTCGGTCGGCATTCATGCGGTGGAGCGGTACCTGGGCGACCGCGCCCTGGCCGAGGGGTGGACCCCCGCGGCCGGCACGCCCAGCGGCAAGCGGGTCCTGATCGTGGGCGCGGGGCCGAGCGGGCTCTCGGCGGCGTACCATCTCGCGCGGCTGGGGCACGTGGTGGAGATCCGCGATGCCGGAGCGCAGGCCGGCGGCATGATGCACTTCGGCATTCCCGCCTATCGCCTCCCGCGCGATGTGCTGGACGCCGAAGTGGAGCGCATCCGCCGCATGGGCGTGACGATCGTGCTCGGCCATCGGGTGGAGGACCTCGAGCGGGAGTGGTCCGAGGGGGCGTTCGACGCGGTCTTCGTCGCCGTGGGCGCGCACCTCTCCAAGCGCGTGGACATTCCCGCCACCGACGCGGTGCGGATGCTAGACGCGTTGAGTTACCTGCGCGACGTCGACCGCGGCTCGGCGCCCCGTCTGGGCCGCCGCGTGGCGATCTATGGGGGCGGCAACACCGCCATGGACGCGGCGCGCACCGCTCTGCGGCTGGGACACGAGCCGCTCATCGTGTACCGCCGCGACTACGCGCACATGCCCGCCCTGCCCTTCGAGGCCGACGAAGCCGTCGAGGAAGGCGTGAAGATCCACTGGCTGCGCAGCATCGCCGCGGTCGAGGGGAGCACGCTGAAAGTGGAGATCATGGCGATCGGGGCGGACGGGAAAGCACGCGGCACCGGCGAGTACGAGACGCTGGAAGCCGACGCCGTGGTGCTGGCCGTGGGGCAGGACGCCGACACCCGCTTCCTCGCGGGCGTCCTGGGGCTCGCGGTTCAACCGGACGGCACCGTGCCGGTGGACCAGCGCATGATGACGGGCCGGCCGGGCCTCTTTGCGGGCGGCGACATGGTTCCCGCGGAGCGGTCGGTCACCGTGGCGGTGGGCCATGGCAAGAAGGCGGCGCGCCACATCGACGCGTGGCTCAACGGGGGATCGTACCACAAGGCGCCGGTGCGGGGCGACGCGACGTTCGACAAGCTGCATCTCTGGTTCACGCAGGATGTCGCAGCGCGGGCGCAGGCTCGCGCGCCCCTCGCGTCGCGTCGGCACGGCTTCGGGGAGGTCGTGCAGGGCTTGACCGCGAGCGAGACGGTGTTCGAGGCCAAGCGGTGCCTCTCGTGCGGCAACTGCTTCGAGTGCGACGCGTGTCTCGCCGCCTGTCCGGAGCACGCGGTCATCAAGCTGGGAATCGGCCTGCGCTACCGGTTCGACTACGACCGCTGCACGGGCTGCGCCATCTGCTTCGAGCAGTGCCCGTGCCATGCGATCGAAATGACGCCCGAACCGGCGGTCACCGCGTGACGGCCACCGCAGGTGTGCGCC
>JBGPHP010000262.1:0-3949 GCA_041484445.1 Gemmatimonadota bacterium | reverse complement strand
GACACCGAAGACCAGGACGGGGACGCGCAGCTCGACGTCCAGGTGGGGGCGCGGACCCAGGAGGACTTCGTCCGCTTCGTGTTCCCGATCGGCGACGACCGCTTCTACGTGCGCGACGGCGGCATGCTCCCGGCCGCCCCCGGCGAAGGCGGTGGGGCCTCCGGGTGGCGGTTGTACCGGATTCCGTTCCGCAGCGACACGCTGCAGGTGGGATCGCCCAATCTGCGGCAGGTCCAGGCGGTGCGGATCACCGTGCTCGCTCCGGAGACGGCGGCGCCCGGGCAGCCGGATCCGCAGATCTACTTCGCGCTGTCCCGCGTGCGGCTGGTGGGCAGCACGTGGCTCAAGCGCGCCGAGACTCCCATCGCCGGTCTCGCGGGCGCCGAGGGGACGGGGCTGGGGGAAGTCAACGCGTCGGTCGTGAGCACGGAGAACCGCGACCTGGGCTACGCCCCGCCCCCCGGGGTCGTGGATCAGTCGGCGAACGTCAACGGCGGGCTGCAGCTCGGCACGACACAGATCAACGAGCAGTCGCTGCGGCTGCTCGCGACCGGACTGCAGCGCGGTGCGCGGGCCGAAGCGTTCACCCGGTTCGATGCGGAGGGCGACAAGGACTTCCTGAAGTACCGCACCCTGCGCGTGTGGGCGCGCGGCCGCGGGCCGGGGTGGGAAGACAACGATCTGGAGTTCTTCGCGAAGGTCGGCAAGGACGCCGACAACTTCTACCTCTATCACGTGCCGGCCCGCACCAGCTCCTGGGAGCCGGAGGTGGCGATCTCACTGGCCCGATGGCTTTCGCTGCGGGCGCGGATCGAGCAAGCGTGGCTCGGCGGCCAGCCGCCGCAGGTCTACCCCGGCTGCCCCGACTCGACGATCGTCCCCCTCGACAGTGCCTACGTGATGTGCGACGGACCCTACATCGCCCACGTCCGGGATCCGGCGACCGCGCCTCCCAACCTCGCCGCCGTGCAGGAGATCGCCGTGGGCATGCTGCGCGTGGCCGACCGCTCGTTCATCGACCAGGCCGAGCTGTGGGTGGACGACATCCGCCTCAGCGACGTCGTGCAGAATGCAGGCGTGGCTGCGGCGCTCGACGTCGCCCTCACCGCGGCCGATCTCGCGGACCTGACGCTGGACGTCTCGCACCGCGACGGCAACTTCCGTCAGCTCGACGAGGACCCGACCTATGTGACAAACGACGCCCTCAGCCTCGGCGCCACGGTGCATCTCGAGCGCTTCCTGCCCGCGCGCTGGGGTCTATCGGCGCCGTTTACGGTGCGCTACGCCAACCTCGCCGGGACCCCGTCGTACCTCAACGGTACCGACCTGCTGGCGGGCGCCCTGGCCGGCCTGCGCACGCCGCTGTCGACCACACGGAGCTACTCGTTCTCCCTGCGCCGCGTCGGCCATGCGCAGCACGGCCTGGCGCGCTGGTTGGTCGATCCTGTCGCGCTCGCCGCCAGCTACGTGTCCGGCGGCGACCGGGGGTCCCTCACGCAGGCGACGTCGTCGGGCTACGGGGTTTCGCTCGACTACGGCCTCTCTCCCCGGGCCACCACGATCCCCGCTGCGCCGCGGTTTCTGGTTCACCTGGTGCGCAAACTTCCCGCGTTCATCGGGAAGAGCGGCTTCGCCGACGACCTCGAGCGAGCGCGCTGGCGCGTCAGCCCGGTGGCGATCCGGCTGCGCTCCTCGCTGGCGGGGACCGACGGCGCGCGCACCAGCTTCCGCATTCCGATCGCCGATACGAGCGACTTCTCCCTGTTGCCGGCGCGGTCGCAAACCCGGGTGTGGCGCAACAGCGCGGCACTGGACTTCAGCCCGATGCCGGGACTGCAGCTGCGGGCCAACCTCACGTCGCAGCGCGACCTCCGCGACTACGGTGACTCCTCGAGCATCGCCCGCGTGGCGCAGCTGGAGCGCCGCGGCCTGCTCGGCCTCGACGTGGGCTTCGAATCCCAACGCACCCTCACCACGTTCTTCGGTCTGACGCCGACGCTGGCCCCCTGGCTGCGCCCCCGGGCGACCGTCACCACGACCTTCGCCCTCGCGCGGGATCCCAACGCCAGCGTCCCGGTGCAGGACACGGCCCACGGCGGGTCGTTTCACCTGCCGACGGCGTTCAGCAATCACCAGACTATCGACCTGGGGACGCAGGTCGACCTCGGCCGCTTCGCCCGCGGCTTGTTCGGGGACTCGTCCGGCGTGGCCCGCGTCCTCGCACGGGTCACCACGCTCGACGTCGGGGCCCACCGCGACCGCCTGTCCACCTTCTCCCGCATCCCGACGGCCCCTGCCCTGGGCTACCAGCTGGCCTCGACTGGCTTCGTGGGATTCCTCAGCCAGGGAGGGTTTCTCGCCGCCAGTGCCAGCTATACTGTCAGCAACAACGCGTCCGCGGCGTTCAGCTTTCCCCTGGGGATCCGGCTTACGTCGACATTTCAACGGACCGACGGGACGACCTGGCTGATCCGCGGTGGCAGCCTCCTCCCGGTACACAGCAAGACGCGCGAATGGCCGTCGGGGAACGTGGCCTGGACGCTCACCCCTCCCCGCAGTACGCTGGGTCGCATCCTGCTGGGGCTCACCGCCCAGGTCGGCCTCCGCGTCCGCCGGACCAGCGCGGAGCAACAGGTCCTGGGCGGCGAGGGAGGGCGGGGAGCGACGCTCAGCCGGTCCAAGGAGCAGGGCGTGAACCCCGGGCTGTCCGCCTGGTGGGTCCATGGGATTGTGACTTCGGTCGACGGCTCCCAGACACGCACCGAGCAGCGGACGGCGGGAAACCTGTTCCGCACCACGCGCGGCCAGCGCAATGCCAGTCTCGCGTTCGCCTGGCGGCCGCCCGCGGCGCTGGTGCGGCTGAAGTCCGACATTCGCACGACGGCGCGCTACTCGCAGATCTCCAATGCGACCTGTTTGCAGTCGATCGGCCGCGACACCTGCGTGCCCTTTGTGGACAGCCGCCAGACCGAAGCGCAGCTGACGATGGACACGAGTTTTCCGCCCACGCTCACCGCGGGGTTCCAAATGGCGTACGTGCTCAACGACGAGCGGCAGATCAGCCGGAAGACATCGCAGCTCGTGCTCACCGCTTTCGTGCAGCTGAACACCAGCGTGGGGCAGGTGCGATGACCCGGCGCGCTCGGTTCCGGCTCGGCGCGGCGCTGGCCGGCCTGCTCGTTGCGGCGTGCGGCGCGCGCGGGAAGCCCGCGGTGCACGAGTTCGACGGCGCCCGGGCCTTCACGTACCTGGAGCAACAGGTTCGGTTCGGTCCGCGGATCCCCGGTACGGCGGCGCACGACTCGACGGGGGACTGGATCCTGGCGCGGCTGCGCGAGCGCGCCGACACGGTGATCGTGCAGGACATCCCGTACCGCACGGCGACGGGGGGGGGGCAGACGCTGCACCTTCACAACTACCTGGCGCGCTTTCGCCCGGCCGAGGCCGAGCGGATCCTCTACCTCGCGCACTGGGACACGCGCCCCCGCGCCGACCAGAGTGCCAATCTCGGCGCGCAACGCCAGCCCGTGCCCGGTGCCAACGACGGGGCGTCCGGCGTAGCCGTGCTCCTGGGCGTTGCGGACGCGCTCAAGGCCAGGGCGCCGGCCGTCGGTGTGGACCTGCTGTTCGTGGACGGTGAGGATTACGGCGATTTCGCCGACTCGAACGCCGTGCTCATCGGCTCGCGCTGGTTCGCGGCCCATCAACCCGCCGGCTACCCGCCGCTCTATGCCGTCTTGTTCGACATGGTGGGCGACAAGGACCTGCACATCGGATACGAGGGGAACTCCCAGGGCTTCGCGCCGGAGGTCGTGGATCTGGTGTGGCGCACCGCGGCCGACCTGGGGTACCGGAGCGTGTTCGTCCAGCAGCTCGCAAGCACCCTGATCGACGACCATGTCTCGCTGCAGCGCGCTGGCATCCATGCGATCGACGTGGTGGACTTCAG
>JBGPHP010000261.1:0-3954 GCA_041484445.1 Gemmatimonadota bacterium | reverse complement strand
CTTGCACTTCTCTTCGGTAAGATCGTCGGCGACGGTGCGGAAGATCCAGCCGCCCTGATCCTTGGGGACGAGCTTCGAGACCAGCTCGCGCAACCGTACCCGCTGCTCGCGGCCCTCGATCTTGCGGGAGACGCCCACGCGCGACGCGAAGGGCATATACACGAGGAACCGGCCGGGGAGGGAAACCTGCGCCGTGACGCGCGGGCCTTTCGTGCTGATCGGCTCCTTGATGACCTGGACGAGCTTCCCTTCACCGCGCTTCAGCTCGTCGGCGACGTTGGGCACGCGGCGGCGCGAACGCCCCCGTCCGCCACCCCCGCCTCCTCCACCTCCCCCGACCCCACCCGAGCCGTTGCCGTCGGTGGCGTCGTCGTCGTCGTCGGGGCGCTCAGCCGGATCCTCCTCGTCCTCATCTTCCACGAGGTCCGAGGCGTGCAGGAAGGCGCTTTTTTCCGCCCCTATGTCGACGAAGGCGGCCTGGATCCCCGGCAGCACCGCCTCGACGCGACCCAGATAGATGTCGCCGACCGAGCGGCGGGTGTCGGGACGATCGACCAGCAACTCAACAAGGCGGTCGTCCTCCAGGATCGCCACGCGGGTCTCCCGCGGGCTTCCGCTGATCAAGATTTCGCGCTTCAAAGCATGCACCCTCGATCCCGCGGGGCCAACAGCCACGCGGGATTCTCATGATGTTCCAACAGTCGCTTGGGCCAATGAGCATCGTCGTTCGACGGGCCGGCGGACCGGATTCCTGACGCGGAGCGCGCGAGGGCGTGCTCAGCCAGGGGAGTGGTGCTTGCATCCGGTGCATGCGGTAAATGTAAGTCGGCTTGTGACTTAGGTCAATGCGCTCTAACTTAGTGGGCCCCGGCCACCAGCGGCCGGTCCGGCAACCTCACACTCCGACCGATCCGGCATGACGCACGTCCCAGCGACCGTTCCCGCGCCACACCCTGCCCCAGCAGCCGCGCAGCGCCTGCGCTATCCCGACACGAAGTGCGGGGATCAGGTCGACGACTACCACGGCACCCGGGTGGCAGATCCGTACCGCTGGCTCGAGGACGTGGATGCGCCGGACACCCGGGAGTGGATCGACGCGCAAAACGCAGTCACGTTCGGTTTCCTGGCCGGGATTCCGGAGCGCGAGGCGATCCGCCGCCGCCTCACCGCCCTGTGGGACTACCCGCGCTACGGGACCCCATTCAAGAAGCGCGGACAGTACTTCTTCTTCAAGAACCACGGACTCCAGAACCAGGCGGTGCTGTACCGGCAGCCGTCCATCGACGCCGAGCCTGACGTATTGCTCGACCCGAATGCCATGTCGCCCGACGGGACGGTCGCACTCTCGACGCTCGGCCTGTCGGAGGATGCCCGCTACCTGGCTTACGCCACCGCCGCAAGCGGGTCGGACTGGAACGATATCCACGTCCGAGACGTGGCGAGCGGGCAGGATCTCCCCGATCTCCTGCGCTGGGTGAAGTTCTCGGGACTGGCCTGGACGCACGATCACGCGGGCTTCTTCTACAGCCGCTACCCCGCCCCCGCCCCCGTCGACGACAACCCCCTGCTGGCAGTGAACCGGTTTCACCGGCTCTACTACCACCGCCTCGGTACGCCGCAGGACGCCGATCAGCTGGTGTACGAGCGGCCGGACCAGCCCGACTGGGGTGTCACGGCACGCGTCACCGAGGACGGCCGCTACCTCGTCCTCTCGTTGTGGCTCGGGACCGACCGGCGCAACCGCGTCTACTACATGGATCTCCGCAACCCGGCCCACCCTGACCTGGGAGCGGTGCCGGTGAAGCTGCTGGACGACTTCGACGCGAGCTACGGTTTCGTAGCGAACCACGAAACGGAGTTCCATTTTCGCACCGACCTCGACGCCCCGCGCGGCCGCCTCGTGACGGTCGACCTGCGGCATCCCGAGCGCGCCCGCTGGCAGGAGGTCATCCCCCAGGCGACCGACGTCCTGGAGAGCGTCACGCTGGTGCACGACCGTTTCGTCACGCTGTACCTCGAGGACGCCCACTCGCGCCTGCGACTCTTCCTCCGCGACGGGTCATTCACCGGCGACATCCCGCTCCCCAACCTGGGCACCGCGGGCGAGCTGTCGGTCGAATCGGCGCAGGATACGGAGCTTTTCTTCGCGTTCACGACGTATCTCGATCCGACCACGATCTACCGCCACGATTTCATCACCGGCCGGACGGAGGTCTTCAAGACGCCGCCGCTGGCGTTCGACGCAGGCCGATTTGTCACCCAGCAGGTGTTCTACGCGGGCAAAGACGGCACCCGGATCCCGATGTACCTCACCCATCGCCGGGACCTCGTCCGGAACGGCACGAATCCGACCTATCTCTACGGCTACGGCGGCTTCGACATCACCCTCACGCCGGCTTTTTCACCCAGCGTGCTGGTGTGGCTGGAGATGGGCGGCATCTTCGCCGTCGCCAATCTGCGAGGCGGCGGGGAATACGGAGAAGCCTGGCATGAAGCCGGGATGCATGAGAAGAAACAGACCGTGTTCGACGACTTCCTGGCTGCGGCGGAGTGGCTCATCGCCGAGCGCTACACCGCGCCGCCCCGGCTGGCGATTGGCGGCGGCTCGAACGGCGGCCTCCTCGTCGGGGCTGCCATGACGCAGCGTCCCGAGCTGTTCGGCGCCGCGGTGCCCGCCGTGGGCGTCTTCGACATGCTGCGGTTTCACCGGTTCACGATCGGGTGGGCGTGGGTCGCCGAGTACGGCTCCGCCGACAACGCCGAGCAATTCCCCTACCTGTACGCCTATTCGCCCCTGCACCGCCTGCGGCCCGGCACGGCGTATCCGGCGACGTTCGTGACCACCGCCGATCACGACGATCGGGTCGTTCCGGGCCACTCGTTCAAATTCGCGGCGGCGCTGCAGGCCGCGCAGGGAGGGGCGCCGCCGGTGCTGATCCGCATCGAGACGAAGGCCGGGCACGGCGCCGGCAAACCGACCACCAAGCTGATCGAAGAAGCGACGGACCGCTGGGCGTTTCTCGTCCGCGTGCTCGACCTCCATCCCGCGCTCCCCTAAGCCACCCGCCGGAGACGCCATGGCCAAGGTGAATTGCTCGCTGTGTCAGCAGCCGGTCGAAGCCCGGACCCTCTTTTCCGGCCAGAAGCTCGAGCTGCCGCTGTTCGACCTGATCAAGCGCGACCGGCCCGAATGGCCTGGGAACCGCGGCATCTGCACCTCCTGCCACGATCAGTATCGTGCCAAGAAGCTGCTGTCCTATTTGGAGGCGGAGTACGACAAGATCTCGGAGATGGAGAAGGCCGTCGTCACGAAGATCGCGCGGCGGGGGCGTGTGACGCGCCTGGTGGACAAGGAATACGAAGCGAGCATGACGCTGGGCGAACGGGTCGCCGATCACGTGGCGCATTTCGGCGGCAGCTGGACGTTCATCGGGATCTTCGGTGCGGTGCTGTTCGTGTGGATGGGGATCAACAGCTGGCTCCTGGTGCGGCACCCGTTCGACCCCTACCCGTTCATCCTGCTGAACCTCGTGCTGTCCACCATCGCCGCCCTGCAGGCTCCGGTGATCATGATGAGCCAGAACCGGCAGGCGCAGAAGGACCGCATGCAGGCGAATCAGGACTACCAGATCAACTTGATGGCCGAAATGGAAATCCGGGACCTGCACGACAAGCTCGATGGCCTGCGCAACCGCCAGTGGCACGAGCTGTGGCACCTGCAGCAGCGACAGCTGCAGTTGCTCGAGCACCTGCACAAGGAGATCTCGCACCCCGAGGACGCCACGACCGAGCCCGGGCCGTACGTGCCCCCGGAGGTGTGAAGGGGGGGAATCAGTCGATCAGGTTTCCGAGCAGCTGTCGCGCGATGACGATGCGCTGGATCTCGCTCGTGCCTTCGCCGATCTCGCAAATCTTCGCGTCGCGCATCATGCGCTCCACCGGGTAGTCGGTGGT
>JBGPHP010000260.1:0-3956 GCA_041484445.1 Gemmatimonadota bacterium | reverse complement strand
TCGCCACTAGCTTTGCGCCCGTCTGGGCCCGTCAACCGCTTACCACCCCTAAGGAGATCGCATGAAGCGTCTCGTTTTCGCGCTGGCACTGGTTGCCGTCGTCGGCGCGTGCAAGAAGGCCGAGCAGCCCGCCGCTGGTGCCGCCGACAGCAGCAAGATGATGATGTCCGACAGCTCCAAGATGATGTCGGACAGCAGCAAGATGATGGACACGACGAAGCACTAAGCCACTCGCTGGCGGTCCACATTGTCGAGCGAAGCCCGGGAATCACCCGGGCTTTTCGTTTGCGGCCAGCCACCGCACGGTGCGCGTGAGCGCCTCGCGCGTCGTCAGGGCGGGTGTCCACCCCAGCTCGGTCACCGCGCGATCGACGGGGTAGGGGTTCTCGCCCGTGATGAACGACAACGCCGCACGGGCCAGCCTGGGCCCGCTCCACAGCCCGATGGCGAAGCGCGCCAGCGGGATCGGGAGGGGGAGGAAGCGGGGGCGCACGCCGCACGCGGCGGCGACCGCTTCCAGGAACTGCCGCGCCTCGAGCGGCGGCGGCGCGTCGGCCGTGATGTTGTAGGCCCGGAACCCCGAAAACGGGACCGCCAGAGCGGCCACGATCGCGTCGGCGACATTGCCCGCATAGACGCACGAGAGATGGTTCGTGCCGGGTCCGATCTGCGGTACCAGGCGATTGCGCACGGCCCGCACCAGGCGGGGGGTGAACAGGCGGTCCCGCTCGCCGTAGATGACGTTGGGACGGAAGGCGATTCCCTCGATCTCCCCGCGCTCCGTCGCCTCCCGGACCAGGCCTTCCGCCGCCCGCTTGGTGCGGGCGTAGAAGTCGTGCTCCGCGATCGGCCGAAACGGCTGCTCTTCGGTCCGTCGCTCCGCGACCGGCCGGTAGTCGGACGAGCCGCCGTACACCGCGACTGACGACACGTGCAGCAGACGCGCCCGCGTCGCGCGCGCGGTCTCCACAGCGAGCCGCGTGCCGCCGACGTTCACCGCCTCGTAGGCGGGGAGGGTCGTGTCCGGCCGTTGCACGATGGCGGCCGCGTGCACGATCGCCTCGAGCCCCCCGGCGCCGGCGCGTTGCCAGGCCGCGGGATCGGTGACGTCTCCGGCGATCGCTGCGGCACCCAGTGCCTGCACCAGGGGAACGGCGCCAGGGCGGGCCAGCGCCAGGACCGGCCGCCCTCGGGCTCGCAGCGCCTCGATCACGTGACTGCCGACGAGGCCGCTGCCGCCGGTCACCAGGATCGTCACGCCGGATCCCAGCGCGGCAGTGCGAATGGCAACGCGATGACCCGGGCCCCGACGCCGCCCGCGTGCACGAGGGTCCCCGGGCCCGCTTCTCCCCGCAGCATGCCAAGGCCGATCCAGCGTCCCGACGGCGAGGTGAGCGTCCCGCCGTCGGGCAGCCAGGCCACGGTGGACACGCGTCCGATTTCCCGGTCCTCCCAGAACACCGGCAGCGGGTCTGCGGGACCGGGTTCTCCTTCGAACTCGAGCCCGACCAGCCCGCGGTTGGTGTGCCCGCGGAAGTGCAGCCGGCTGACGGTCTCCTGTCCGGTATAGCAGCCCTTCGTGTACGACACCCCGCCGATCGTGTCGAGGCGGATTTCCTGAGGCAGTGTGCGCTCATCCACTTCGGACGCGAGTGCCGGCCAGCCCGCGAGGACGCGTGCCAGCTCGAGCGCCGAGGCGTGCGCGGCGACGGCGCCTGCCTGAGTCAGGCGGGCCACAACGCGTGCGGCCTCCGCTGGGGCGAGGGTGATCTGGAGCGCGAACGGCGCGCCCTCCCCGGCGCGGGCGATTTCGCACGCTGCGCCGTCCACCGTGGCGAGGGTCGCGTGGCCCGCCGTGGGCGGGACGGGGACGCGCGCCGCCTCCGCGATGGCCGTGGCGTGCGCTCCGGCGAGTCGCAGGACCACCTGCTCCGCGGTGCGGTCCGTGGTGCGTGCGAGACGCGGGGGAACCGACCGGGTGAGGAGCGACAGCGCCCGCTCGGGGCCGGCGCCGCCGGTGGGAACGGTGAAGCGCACCGTCGTCCCCATGCGCGCGACCCAGCCGTCCACCACCATCATTCCTTTCGGTGTCAGCAGCGCACCATAGACGAACGCCCCGTCGCCCGGCTTCTCGATGTCGTTGGTCAGCAACCCCTGCATGCACGTCACGGCGCCGGCCCCGGCCAGCTCGATCACGGCGACCTCCGCGGGGGCCACCAGCGTCCCCGCCCGCAGCGCCTGGACGACCGGCGCGGCCCAGGGACCCGCAGGCAGCCGGAGGACGGTCGGGGCGGGGGGCGGCGGACCGGGTGGCTGAGCCCCGGGGGCGCTCATGACGCTCTCCGCGTCGGCGGCGGGGCGGTAGCGGGCAGGGCGGCGATCCAGCGCGACAGGAGCGGCCAGCATTCCTCGTCCGCCCGCGGATCCAGCAGCAGGCCGGGATGATCGAGGCGCGGTCCCACGACGGCGAACGTCGCCGCTGCACCGATCCACCGGGCGAGCGCGCGGCATGCCGCGGCTGGAGCGAACATCCGGTCACTCTCGCCCGCGACGGCCAGCACCGGCGTCTGGCCATGCTCCAGGGCCGCGAGGTAGTCGAAGCGGTCGGCGCCGAGCCAGCGCCCGCGCACGTTCCACGCCATCCACTCTGAGAGGACCAGGGCAGGTTCGTCTTCCGATCCCATGCGCAGCGCGCGGGCGGGGAAGCGCCCCAGTGTCCGGCACAGCGCGATGGTCCCGAGCGCGAGCAAGCGGCGCAACGGTCCCATCACGGGGCCCGGTGTGCCGAGGGTCGCGATCGCGGCCAGCGCAGTGGGATCGCGCGCGAGCAGTGCCAGGCCGATCGCGCCGCCTACCGAGTGGCCCACCCACACGGGCGGAGCCCCCGTCGCGTACCGGACATACTCCACCAGCGTCGGCGCGTCCTGGGTGATGGTGTCGTCGAAGTGCCAGGTGTGCGGTCGTGGCTCACGCGTGGCCGCACCGTGCGCGCGCCAGTCGGCGAGCCACACGTCGAACCCCGCGTCCGAGAGAAACCGGGCCAGCCCGGTGTTGTGGGCGCCGCCCCGCATCCATAGGGTGTGGCTCGAGAACGCGCCGTGCACCAGCAGCACCGTGGTGGCAGCCGAGCCGGCGCGCTCCGCGGGGTCCATTCGGTACAGCACCAGATCGACACCATCTCGAGTCCTGACTCCGGCCGTCATCATCGGTAGAACCCCGCCGCCCGGTACGAGGCGTCCAGCACCTCGACGGGATGTTCCACGCGAATGTGGGCACGCGCCGCGCGCAGGCCGGCGCCGAGTTGCATCACGCACCCCGGGTTCCCCGTGGCCAGCACGTCGGGTGGGTCTTCCAGCAGTCGGGCGAGCTTCGGGACGAGTACGGCGCGCGACAGCTCCGGCTGGAGCAGGCCGTAGAGACCGGCCGAGCCACAGCACTGCGCGGAATCGGCGGTGGGCCGGACGTCGATCCCGGGGACGGCATGCAGCACGGTGAGCGGCGGCTCGGCCACCCGCTGGGCGTGGAGCAGGTGGCAGGGCGCATCGTAGGCGACGCGCAGCCGCAGGGCCGCTCCCGGTTTCGGGCCGCGCTCGGCCAGGACCTCCGTCACGTCGCGCACGCGGGCCGCGAACCGCGCCGCCCCGGGCTCGCCGTCGAGCAGGGTGCCGTATGCTTTGAGCTGCGCTCCGCACCCAGCGCTGTTCACCACGATCGGCTCCTCTCCCGCGCCGAACGCGGCCACATTGGCGCGCGCGAACGCCTGGGCGGCGGCGTGCGAACCAGCGTGCGCGTGTAGTGCGCCGCAGCAGACCTGGCCGGGGACGTCGCGCGTCTCGCAGCCATTCACGGCCAGCGTACGAATGGTGGCATCATGCACGTGCGAGAACAGCCCTTCCATCACACAACCGCGAAACAGCGAGACGGCGGTCGGGCGGTCGGCCGGTCGGGCAGTCCTT
>JBGPHP010000259.1:0-4024 GCA_041484445.1 Gemmatimonadota bacterium | reverse complement strand
GGCTTCCCGGTGTGCTTGGCGTACAGCTCGTTCAGCTTGGCGCGCAGGTAGAGGATCTCCCGGGCCTGGATCTCGATGTCCGCCGCGGTTCCCTGGGCGCCCCCCGAGGGCTGGTGCATCATGATGCGTGCGTGGGGTAACGCCGAGCGCTTGCCCTTGGTTCCGGCGGTGAGGAGGAACGAGCCCATCGACGCGGCCATCCCCATGCAGATCGTGTTCACCGGCGCGCGCAGGAACTGCATCGTGTCGTAGATCGCCATGCCGGAGGAGACGAGCCCGCCGGGGGAATTCACGTAGAGGTAGATGTCCTTCTCGGGGTTGTCCGCGTCGAGGAACAGGAGCTGGGCGATGATGACGTTCGAGACGTCGTCGTTGATCGGCGTGCCGAGGAACACGATGCGGTCCATCAGCAGGCGGCTGAAGATGTCGTAGGTGCGCTCGCCCCGGCTCGAGCGCTCGATGATGTAAGGCGGGTAGATCGTGCTCATCGTCACTTAAGGCTCCACGGTGGACTGGGACAACAGGAACGTAAACGCCTTGTCTTCGGTCAGGCCGCGCTCGAGGTCGCGCAGCCGTTTGTTCTTTTCGAGCGACGCCTTCAGCTCGGCCGCCGCCATCTGCCGGCGCTCGGCGAGCTCGGCGATCTTCGCCTCGAGCTCCGCGGCGCTTGCCCGCAGCTCGTGGTGCTCCACCACCCAGTCGAGCACGAGATCGCGCTGCACCTGCTGCACCGCGAGCGGCTGGAATTCGGTAGCGAAGTCGGGCAGGCGCTCTTCCGTGATCCCGTACGCCTGCGCGTAGGTCAGGACCACCCGCTCCACCAGCGGCCGCGGCGCGGTGATGCCGTTGGCCGCGACGATCTGCGAGACGAGATCGGCGCGAACCTTGGCGTCCGCATCGCGGCCCGCGTCGCGCTCCAGGTCTTCGCGCACCGCCTGGCGCAGCGCGTCGAGCGACTCGAAGTCCCCGATCTCCCGCGCGAACGCGTCGTCCAGCGGCGGCAGCTCCTGGCGCTTCACCTCGTGCAGCGTCAGGCGGATGTCGCGCGTCTGGCCGCGCTTGGCTTCCTCCGGGAAATCGTCGGGGAAGCGCACCGTCACGTCCACCGTGTCGCCCGGCGCCATCGCCATGACGCGCTCCTCGACCTCGGGGATCGCGCGCCCTTCGCCCAGCACGAAGTGATGCGGCTGCGGGTCCTTCGTCTCCGTCCCCTCGCGTTGCGCAATGGTGACGTGCACCAGGTCCTTGGGCTTCGGCTTCTCGCCCGGCACGGGCGCCCATGGCGCCTTCTGCTCGCGGAGGGTATCGAGCTGCTCCTGCACCTGCAGCTCGGTCACCGGCGCCACCTGCCGCTGCAGCGTGAACCCGCCGAGCCGCGACAGCGTGATCTCCGGCTTCACCTCGACGTGGAAAGTGAACGTGACCGGCGCGCCCTCCTCCCACTTCAGGTCGTGGATGTGCGGGTCGGCGATCGGCTTCAGCGGCTCCTGCTCGAGCGCCCGGCGCCAGCTGGTCTGGATCAAGTCGCGCAGCGCCTGCTCGCGGATATCCGCCGCGAACTGCTTGCGGATGATCGCCTCCGGCGCTTTTCCCTTGCGGAAGCCGGGGAGCCGGGCGCGTGCCTGGTAGGCGCGCGTGGCGCGGAATTCGGCCTCGCGCACCTGGTCCAGCGGCACGCTCACGGCGAGTGACGCGGCGCCGGGCTCGGAGGACGTCTTGGTGATCAGGATATCGGTCACGGGCAGGAATCTAATCACCGGGGGGAGTGGCGGAGGGGCTCGGACCGCCCGATCTTGGCCGGATGCCCGTGTCTCCGGGAACACTCATGACCGCGCGCCGGTGATCGTCGGACGGGCGTTGCGATAGCGGCGGTACGCTTGATATCAGCTTGAAAACCCGGCCGCATCCTCGTGGCGTGACCCAACGCCCGTGAGGCTCCCATGACCCGGCCGATCGATTCTGCCCTCCATCCGTTCCTCGAGCCCAGCACCGATCCCGAGTACCGCCCGTTTCCGGACGAGGGGCGCCGGAACTTCATGCAGGAGTTTCTCGAAGTGCCTGCGATGATCCGGGCGCTCGCGCTGCCCAAAGGCGCCCGGATCCTCGAGGTCGGTTGTGGGCGTGGCATCGCGCTGCCGGCGCTGGCCCGAGTCCTCGAGCCGATCCGCCTGGTTGGGGTCGACATCGATCGCGAACTGCTCGGCTTGGCAGGGGCCCGATTGATTGCGACGGGGGTCTCGGCCGAGCTCCGCCGCGCGGACGTACGGGCGCTCCCATTCCTGGATTGCTCCTTCGACCTGGTGATCGATTTTGGCACGTGCTACCACATTGCATGGGCCGCTCGGGCCCTGGCCGAGATCGCCCGCGTGCTGGCACCCGGCGGCCTGTTCGTCGAGGAGACGCGGGTGAGTCAGCTCCTGTCACACCCCGTACGCGCGTTCGACCGCCGGCTCCCGTGGACGACGACGCGCCGTTTGGCACCCGCCAGGTGGGGACTGCTGTGGTCCAGCCGGGTGAGGTGTTGATGCGGCCAAACGTTCTCGCGATTGCCGGCACGATGTCGTTCTTGGCGTGCGTGCCGGCGGCGTCTCAGGATGGGCTGCCGGCCGGCTGTCGTCTGGCGCCCCAGCGTTACCTCCGCACCAGCGAGCGGGCGGCGACGCACGAGCTGGTCATCGAGGTCGGTCCCGTCGATGTGCCGGCGCACTCGATGGCTCCGCACCAGCGCGAGCTGACCTACCAGCGCACCGTCGTGCCGCTCACGGGCTGGATCCACGGCTTCCATGTCGAGGTCGTGGACTCGCTGGGGAACACCCTGCCGCGCTGGCTCCTGCACCACATCGTCACGGCCCGGCCGGCGAACCGCGAGCTGTTTCTCTCCGTCACGCAGCGCTTCCTGGGCGTCGGCATCGAGACCCGGGCGCTGCGACTTCCCGCCTGGCTCGCCGGCATGGCGCTGCGCCGTGGCGAGCCGTTGCTCGTCAACACGATGTTCTACAACCCGACAGACACCGACTACCGCGGGGTCCGGGTGAGGCTGGTGCTCGCCTACGCTCGCACCCGGCCGTTGTTCGAGGTTTCCCCGTTCAACGTCGACGTCATGTTTCCGATCGGCTCGAAGGATTTCGACCTGCCGCCGGGCCGGACCGTGCGGGTGTGGGAGGGGAGCCCCGCCGCCCCCGTCCGGATCCTCGTCCTGGGCGGACACCTGCACCGCTACGCGCAATGGGCGGAGCTCGTCGACCTCACCGCCGGGGACACGATCTGGCGCATGCACCCCGAGACCGACCGCAGCGGGAGCGTCACGCGCATCCCGATGCATCTGCCCCGCCTCGGCTTCGGCTGGGTCATCGATCCGGGACACCGATACCGGATCACCGCCGTCTACGACAACCCGACGGGTCGGACGATTGCGCACGGGGGGATGGCCAAGATCGGCGGCCTGGTAGTTCCGGCGGACGGCACGCACTGGCCGAGGGTGAACCCACAAGACTCGCTCTATCGCCAGGATCTGCGGCGCCTGCTGCGGTTTCAGTGCGGGTTCGAGGGACCGGAAGGGGAACCGGAGATGATGGCTCCGTGAGCGATCACCGCCGCATCATCTTGATCCGGTGGTGCGGACGGGTTCCGGGCTTGAGGTCGTCATAGCGGATCACGCTGACCGATCCGTCGGGCTCCAGCACTCCCAGGCGCACCTCGGCGACCGTCGCGACGCCGTGCTCCCGCAGCGCCTGCAGCAGCTCTTCCGGGGTCACGCCGGCACGGCGCACGTGCTCCTCGAGAATCGCGCCGTCTTTGATCAGCATGACCCCCTCACCCGCGATGAGCTTGTCGAATCCTCGGCTCGAGCGCCGCAGCCGGTTGATCACCTGGTGCCAGAAGAGCAGGACGCCCGCTGCGACGAGACCGCCGGCAAGGCTCGTGTCGGGGCCCACCATCGCGTTCTGGACGGCATTGGCGATGATCAGCAGCAGCACGAGGTCGAACGCCGACATCTGGCCCAGCTGGCGTTTGCCGGTTAGCC
>JBGPHP010000258.1:0-4052 GCA_041484445.1 Gemmatimonadota bacterium | reverse complement strand
CCTCGCGCGCGGCCTGGGCGGGCGGGACCGTGCCGATCCAGGCGTTCAACGTGACCGCGTCCTTCAGGCTTCCGCCGAGCAGCGAGTGGACGGGGATGCCGAGGGCGCGCGCCTTGAGGTCGAGGAGCGCCATCTCGACCGCCGCGTTCGCCTCGGACATCCCGCCCGCCGCCCGGTCCATTCGGGCGAGCGCGGCGTGAACGTTGAAGGCGTCGGCGCCGGCCAGCACCGGAGCGAGACGGCCCACGGTCACGTACACGTCGTCGGCCGACACCGGGGAGTAGCCGGGTGTGGGGTCGACGTTGCCCCACCCCTCGACGCCGGCGTCCGTCGCCACCCGAACGAGCAGGCTGCGCTGGACGGCCGTGGTGCCGTGCACGCCGCTGACCGGCGCCCGGAACGGCACCTCGACGAGGATCGGCTCGATGGCGGTGATCCGCACGGGGCCGAGCATCGCGTTGTCGAGCAGAGTCGTCAAGGCCGAAGTCGCCGGCTCAGCTACCGCTTTGGCCGACGTTCAGGTCCGGGCGCGCAAGAATAGCGATGCGCCGACGCCGAGGAAGACGATGTTGGCGGTCCATGCGGCCAGCAGAGGCGACAGGAGATCGGCGCGCGCGAACGCCAGCGCCATGTAGTGGACGACGAGATACCCCGCCATGATGGCGATGGCCAAGGCCACGCCAAACAGTCGGCCGCCGCGCGGTGACTGCAGAGAGAAGGGGATCGCGACCAGCACCATGACGAGATTCACCAGCGGAAAGGAGAACTTGGAGTAGAGCTCAACCATATACTTCTTCACCGGAAAGCCGGTCGCTTCGAGCCGCGCGATGTACTCCCGCAGCTCGCGATAACTCATCGCCTCGATCGGCTTCTGAATTTGCGTGAAGCTTTCGATTCCCTCCTGAAGCTCGACCGCCGTCAGCACAAAGGGAATCGTCTGCACCTCGCCGTGCGGGCCGAACTCGCGGATGGCGCCGTCACTCAGCTCCCAGCCCTCCGGCGACCAGCGAGCCCGCTGGGCGTCCAGCCGATCGACGAGCCGGAACGTCTCCCGGTCCAGCTCGAGCACGGTGACACCGTACATCTCGTTGCCGGCGGGGTTCAGCAGCTCGACACGAAAGAAACGGCTGTCGCTGGTGCGCAGCCACAGCCGCTGGCGCGACTGAAGGTGGCGCGGCAGCTGACCGCGAATCTTCACGCGGTCCACCTCGTCACCGAGCTCGTTCAGTCGCGGGAGGAGCAGCTCCTGGAACAACCCCGCCGTGATGGCGACACTGACCGCCAGCAGCAGCACCGGTGCCGCCACCCGATACAAGCTCATCCCGGCCGCTTTCATGGCCGTCAGCTCGTGATAGCGAGTGAGCGTCAGGAACAAGAAGATCGTCGCGACAAGCATGACCACCGGCAGGCCACTGTGCAGGGCTGCCGGCAAATGATAGGCGAAATGCTCGAACACAAGGATGAGCGGCGGCTTCATCCGGATGAAGCGGTCGAGCGTCTGGACCAGATCGATCACAACAAAGAGCGTGGAGGCCACTGCCAACCCGATCCCCATGAATGTCAACTGCTCTCGCACGAGGTAACGGTCGAGGATATGCGTCGAGTCCCGCCCTGGGACGGCTGCGCGGGCTGACCGGTGCCCGAGTTGCGGCACCGCTTGACCGAGGGCGGCGACCATCCGCCACACGCTTCGTGCGCGCGGGGCTCGCCACTCGCGCGTGGTTGCGAGCAGGAGCACGACGCCGACCCCCGCGAACAGGATGTTGGGGGTCCATATGGCCATCCACGACGGCAAACGCCCGCCGAGCGCCGAGCCCTCCAGGGATGTCAGGAGCAAGTAGTAGGCGACCAGGATTGTCAGGCTGCCCGCAAGCGCGATCGAGCGCCCGCCGCGGTGGGAGCGTACCGCCAAAGGGAACGCCACCAGCGCGAAGACGAGCGCCGCGACGGGGAACGCGAACCGCTTGTGCCACTCGACGAGGAAGGGCGCCCGGCCGTAGGCGTCGCCCCCCAGCTCCTCGATGCGCTGGCCGAGCGCGCCCAGCGACAGGTCCTTCTCGGGCTTGTCCACGGGGGGCGCCGAGCGGAGCAGCGAGTCCATGGCCAAGCCCATGTCGTAGATCCTGAAGTTGGTCAGGCGGTAGCGCCCCGCGCTCGCGGCGCCGCCGGTCGGCGTCGGCACGCCCTTGGGATCCTTGATCGGCGGAACCACGGGCGCCGCCGGAAGCACGTCGGCCTCGCTGACCGCACCGTTGATGAGTCGCAGCGTGATGCGCCGCGTGGCCTCGTCCGTGAGAAGCCGTCCCTCGCGAGCCGTGATGATGCGCGAGATCTTTGGATCGCGTTCGTCGGAGACGAGGACGCCGCGGAGTGCGACCTGCGAGGCGCTCACCTCCTCCACGTAGATGATGACATCGCCGAACGTCGGGTTGAAGACGCGCTCGGCCACCCCGCTGGCGACCCGCGCCTGGACAATCTTGAAAAGCTGCCGCTGGAACTCCTGATTCGCCATGGGGTTGACCAGCAGTGTGAGCGCGGCCGTTGCCGCCATCACCACCAGTGCGGCGGCAAGAATTGGGCGGAACAGCCGCACGATGCTGATTCCCGCGGCCTTGCACGCGATGATCTCCAGGTCACCGGCCAAGCGTCCGCCGGCCAGGAGCACCGCGACGAGCAACGCCATCGGCAGCGTGTGAGCCAGAAACGAGGGCAGCATGAAGACGAGGAGCTGCGCAACGAGGTGAAACGGCACACCCTTCGTGACGACCAGCTCCGTCAGCTCGTAGACGCGATCGATGACAAGAAAGAACGTGAAGAGTGCGCTGGCGAACAGGAACGGCGAGACAAGTTCGCGGACGATATAGCGGTCGAGTACCGGCACCGCTGGCCATCTGTTCGCGATCACGGATCGCGGACCTCGAACCTGCGCGGGGCAGGTGACGACGCCCCCTCACATCCCCCGGGATCGAGTACCGTGAACGGCTGGTCCGTCACCACGCCGGTTGCAATGCGGCGCATGCAGGGATCGACGGGCTGGGCACTGAGCGCCCGGTCGGAGATGATCAGGTATCCCATCTGGCCTCGCCGCGCCCGCGCTTCGAATCTCTGATAGTTCTTGTCGTTCACGACTGGGTGGTCCAGGTTGAAGGACAGGGCGAGATCCTGCACGTCAACCGAGAAGAGGGGGGCCGGTGCCCGCGCCAGCACGGCCCGCAGATCGCGGAGATCGGTTGTTGCGTTGAAGCGCGGGGTGTCCACGGTCACGAGCACGACGCCGCCCGCCACGACGCCGATCCACGCGCCCGCGAACGCCCATGCGCGCCACCGCCACGCCAACATCGAGTACCACCAGCCGATCAGGAGCGCGGCGGCGGGACAGAGCAACAGATAGTACCGATCTCGCTGGCGGCCCGACACGGCAATGAGGACGAACGCCGTCGCCAACCATGAGCGCAGCAGTCGTAGCCGCCGACACGTCGCCGGGTCCGTTTCGCGGCGTGCTCGGCGGACCGCGAATGGCAGCAACAGTCCCCAGGGCAGCAGGACCGTGACGGCGTGAACGAATGGCTCCATGAGCGTCTGCCCGCCCCAGACCGGCCGCCAGAAGTACGAGAGCAGCTGGTCGGTCACCACGACGCTCTGGACGAATTGCGCGCGCCCTCCGGACGCGACGGCCGCGATCCACCAGGGCACGGCGAGCGCCGCGAGCACGATCCAGCCCGGGATCGACACCAGCCGCTTCAATCCGGTCGTCCCGTGCGTCGTGATCGTGTCGACGAGAGCGATGGCGAGCGGGACGAAACCCGCGGCGCCCTTGGCCACCGACCCGACGCCGATGATGGCGTAGAACGCCACCAGCCAGGCCCGCTTGTCTCCGAACTGGGAGGCCACGTACACCGCCATCGCGCCCATGCCCGCGACCAGCTGCGCCATGTCGGGCATCGAGGAATGCGCCATGGAGTAGACGCCGACGGTGGTGGCCACGGTCAGGCCGGCGATCACCCCTGCGTCCGGGTCGAAGAGCCGGCGTCCGAGCCAGTACGTCAGGAGTG
>JBGPHP010000257.1:0-4117 GCA_041484445.1 Gemmatimonadota bacterium | reverse complement strand
GTCTACGCACCCGACTACGTCGCCAATGCCGGCGGCGTCATCGACGGCGCCCGCGACATCTGCGGCTGGAGCCGCGAACGCTCGGGCGCGGCGGTGGAAGCGATCTTCCAGACGATGAGCGACGTATTCGCGCGCGCCGCTGCCGGGCGGATCACCCCGGCCGCGGCCGCGGACCGGCTCGCCGAAGCGCGGCTCCAATGAAGCTCCGCCGCCCCCGGCTGTGGCTCGCCGCCGCGGTAACGTTGGGCGTGATCGCCGTGCCGGCGGTCTGGATCGCCCTCCCCCTGCCGGACGCGGTGGCGTCGCCCGGGCCCGTCCGCCGGCTCGTGCTGCTCGACCGTCACGGGCTGCCGTTGCGGGCGACGCGGGCCGACGAGGGGAGTCGCGGCGGGTGGACGCCGCTCGCCAATCTCGATCCGAAGATCCTCCAGGCGTTTCTCGCCGTCGAAGACCGTCGCTTCTACGACCACCACGGGGTGGATCTCCGCGCGCTGGCGCGCGCGCTGCGCGACGATCTGCGGGCTCGCGCCGTGGTGTCCGGCGGCTCGACGATCACGATGCAGCTCGCCCGGCTGCTGCGAGAAACGCCGCGTACGTTCCCGGGCAAGTTGAGCCAGATCCTCTGGGCCCTGCGGCTCGACGCCCACCTCGACAAGCAGACGATCCTCGAGCAATACCTGAACCGCGTGCCGCTCGGCCAGGGAACGGCGGGCGTCACTGCGGCGGCCGAGCTCTACTTCGGCGCCGACCCGAGCAGCGTGAGCCTCGGTCAGGCGGCGCTGCTCGCGGCGCTGGCGCACGCGCCGTCGCGCGACAATCCGTTCGTCGCCGCCGAGCGCGCCCGCACTCGGCGCGCCGCGGCGCTCGTTCGCATGGGAGGACTCGGGTATGCGCGACCGGAAGACCTGGCCCGTGCGGCGGTCGAGCCGCTATTGCAGCACGATGCCGGGGCGCCCTTCCTGGCGCCACACTTCACCACGCGGATCCTGCAGTGGACCGGGAGCGAAGGCGTACCGCCGAGCGGCGAGTGGCGCACGACCCTCGACCTGGGGCTGCAGACCGCGCTCGAGGCGGAGGTGCGGCACACGGTGGACGTGCTGCGAGACAAGGGCGTCGCGCATGCGGCGGTGGTGGTACTCGACGACCCGTCCGGGGACATTCTCGCCTGGGTGGGGTCGCCGGACTTCTTCGCCGACACGAGCGGCCAGGTCGACATGGTCGTGTCACCGCGCCAGCCGGGGTCGGCGTTGAAGCCGTTCCTCTACGGGCTCGCGTTCGACCGTGGCGTCACACCGGCCACCGTACTCCCCGACCTGCCGCGGACGTACCAGACCACGCTCGGTCCCTACCGGCCGCGCAACTACGATCGCCAGTTCCACGGGCCGGTACGCGCCCGCGACGCCCTGGGCAGCTCCTACAACGTCCCGGCGGTCGAGCTGGCGGAGCGGATCGGCGTGTCCAGTCTGCTCGCCACGCTCCACGACGCCGGCTTCGCCTCGCTCGATCACAGCCCGGAGTACTACGGCCTCGGCCTGTCGCTCGGCAACGGCGACGTGACGTTGCTCGAGCTGGCGAACGCGTACCGCGCGCTGTCGAACGGAGGCGTGTGGAAGCCTGTCCGATGGAGAACGGCGGGAGATGAACGGGCGGGAGATGAAGCGCCGGAGGGTGGAGCGACGGCGGGAAGACCCACGGAACGACGGATCATGTCGCGGCAGGCGGCGGCGCTGGTGCTCGACATCCTGAGCGATCCGGTGGCGCGGCTGCCGAGCTTCGGCGTCGAGACGCCGCTCGACCTGCCCTTTCCGGCTGCTGCCAAGACCGGCACGAGTCGCCATTTCACCGACAACTGGGCGGTGGCCACCACCGCAGGATTCACGGTCGCGGTGTGGGTGGGCAACTTCAACGGCCGCCCGATGCAGGGCGTCGGCGGCATCACCGGCGCGGGTCCGCTGCTGCACCGCGCGGCGCTGCTCGTGGCGCAGCGCTATCCGCCGGGCGTGCTCCCGACACCGGCGCAGGCTGGTGCAGTTGCGGTCCGCATCTGCCGCCTCTCGGGGCTGCGCGCGGGACCCGACTGTCCGCCCATGACCGAATGGTTCGTTCCGGGTACCGAGCCCGTCCGCTCCTGTGACTGGCATCGCGGTGGCCGGGTCGAGCTGCCGGCGGAATACGCGGACTGGGCCGCCGACGCGCCGCACGCCCCCGGCCCCGGTCCCGCGATCGGTGCCGCAGCGGCTGCAGAGGCCTTCCGGATTCTCTCTCCACAGAACGGGGACCGCTACACCTTCCCCGTAGGCGGCGACCCGCGCTACGCGACGATCGCGTTGCGCGCATCGGAAGGAAGCGATCCATCCCGGGTGCGCTGGTTCGTGGACGGCCATGAATGGCGCGAAGCACGCTGGCGGCTGCTGCCGGGTCGCCACACCGTGCGTGCGGTCAACGGCCGCGGGGCGAGCGACGTAGTGGAGATCGAAGTGCGCTAGGTCGGACTTCTACCAAGAGGACACTCCCGCATGTTGCCTGTTTCTTTGCTCCTCGCCGCCGTCCTGCAGCAGCCCGTCACCGCGGCGCCGCCGGCCGCCGCGCCCGCCCCGATCCCCGTCGGGATCGGGGATACGTCGCCGTTCCGGCGACTCGCCCTGCCGACGCCGAACGAGTATCGCACCGGCGCCGGCACCCCCGGGCCGCGCTACTGGCAGCAGCGCGTGGACTATACGATCCGCGCGTCGCTCGATACCGGGACCCACACGGTGTCGGGGAAGGAGACGATCCGTTACACCAATCATGCGCCCGACAGCCTGCGCTACGTGTGGTTTCAAACCGACCAGAACATCTACCGTGAGGACAGCCGCGGCAGCTTCATCAATCCGACCGACGCCCGCTGGTCGGCGCGCGGGTTCCAGGGCGGCTACACGATCACCGACCTGAGCGCGGTACGCGGGGCGGAGCCGGGACACGGCGACACGCCGCTGCGCCGCGCGCCGCTCGCGACGACCGCGAACGGCACCATGCTCCGGGCCGATCTCGATCGCCCGCTGCCGCCCGGCGGATCAGTCACGATGGAGCTCACCTTCTCGTTCCAGGTCCCCGAGCACGGCTCCGACCGCATGGGCCGCCAGCATTTCCCCGCGGGCTGGCTGTACGAGATCGCCGAGTGGTACCCGCGGCTCGCCGTGTACGACGATGTGCGCGGCTGGAACACCGAGCAGTACCTGGGTCAGGGCGAGTTCTACCTCGAGTACGGCGACATCGATTTCACGCTGACCGTACCGCGCAATTTCATCGTGGCGGCGAGCGGCACGCTCGTGAATTCACTCGAGGTGCTCACCGCCACTGAGCGAGCGCGTCTGGCGCGCGCCCGCGCCGCCGATTCGACCGTGGCCATCGTCGCGCGCGAGGAAGCCGGGCTGCCGTCCACGCGTCCCGCCGGCACCGCGCCCACACTGACCTGGCATTTCACCGCCAAGAACGTGCGTGACGTCGCCTGGGCGGCGTCTCCGGGCTTCGTCTGGGACGCGAGTGGGTGGGAGGGTGTCCTGATGCAATCCTACTATCCGCCCGAGGCGAATCCCGATTGGGCGAACTCCACGGCGTACGTGCGGCACACGATCAAACACTACTCCGAGAAGTGGTTCCGCTATCCCTATCCCACCGCGATCAACATCGCGGGGCCGGTGGGCGGGATGGAGTATCCGATGATCGTGTTCTGCGGCGCGCGGGCCGGGGGCCGCGGCCTGTTCGGCGTCACCACGCACGAGCTGGGACACCAGTGGTTCCCGATGATCGTGGGCTCGAACGAGCGGCTGTACGCCTGGCAGGACGAGGGGTTCAACACCTTCATCAACATCTACTCGGAGCGCGCGTTCTATCACGACACGGTGCGGGTGACCGCGGACCAATGGGCTCGCTTCGCGGCGAGCGGGCGCGACGTGCCGTCGATCCTCCCCGCCGACCGGGTGCCGCCCCCGCTGCTCGGCCAGGCGGCGTACAACAAGCCGGCCACGGGGCTCTACCTGCTGCGCCACCACATCCTCGCCGATACGACCCGCTTCGACGCCGCTTTCCGCGGCTACATCCGCCGCTGGGCGTTCAGGCATCCCACCCCCGCCGACTT
>JBGPHP010000256.1:0-4122 GCA_041484445.1 Gemmatimonadota bacterium | reverse complement strand
GTTCTTCGCCGCGTGGTTCCTCGCGGTAGGGGCACGGCTCTACGGCATTCGCGCAGACACCGCGGCCACCTGACCAGCACACCGCGCTCGGTTGTTGACCGTTTCGACCATATTAGCTAAAATAGTCGATAACAGGAGCCACTCCATGAAAGCCAGCCCCCTCCCCCTCGCCACCCGGCGCAACCGCCGCGGTGAGCAGGTCGACACCTCCTCGATCAGTTCGACTGAGGCCAAGAACAAGTTCGGCCACGTCCTCGACCTGGTGATGCGAGGAGACGTCATCGTCATCACGAAGCACGACGCTCCCAAAGCCGTCCTGCTCTCCATCGAGGAGTACAACGCCCTCGCCCACGGCGCCACGCGCCAGCTCGACACCCTGACCGATGAATTCGATGCGCTGCTCGAACGCATGCAGACGCCCGACGCCCGCCGCGCCATGAAGGCCGCGTTCGATGCATCCCCCGCACAACTGGGCAAAGCCGCCGTGCGCGCCGCGCGCAAGCGTGGCTGATGCCGGTGCGATTCCCTGCATCTACGTCCTCGCCGGAACGAACGGCGCCGGCAAGAGCAGCATCGCGGGGGCGATGTTCCGAGCAGCAAAGGCCGACTATTTCAACCCGGACGAAGCCGCGCGCCAGATTCTGCTACGTAACCCCGGCACCGATCTGACGACGGCCAACAGCGCTGCCTGGCATGAGGGACGACGCCTGCTGGAACGAGCGATCGATGAACGCTTAGATTTTGCCTTTGAAACGACGCTCGGGGGAGCCACCATCGTGCACCTGCTCGAGCAGGCCGCCTCGGCCGGGATCGCCGTGCGGATCTGGTACGTGGGGCTGACCGATCCCGCATTGCACATCGCACGCGTGCGGGCCAGAGTCGCCGCTGGTGGACACGACATCCCCGAAGCGAAGATCCGCGAACGGTTCGACACCAGCCGCACGAACCTCATCCGTCTCGTCCCGCTGCTCACCGAGCTGCGCCTCTACGACAACAGCAAAGCCAATGACCCGCGCCTCGGTCGTGCGCCCGAGCCGCTGCTCGTGCTCCATATGGATCGTGGCCGAGTGGTCCGCACCTGCGACCTGCCCCGTACGCCGGCATGGGCCAAGCCTATTGTGGCGGCAGCCCTCAGGCTACGTCGGAGGCCTACGGTGACCGCGCGGGGGCCAGGAGCGCCTGACCGACCAGCAGCCCGATGAGGAGTGCGAGGCCGGCGATGAGGACGACGAGCGTGCCCCGCACGCCCGACACCGCCGCTCGGCCCCCGGGTTCCCCGGGCGCGCCGAAAAACGTCACCGACTCGAGGGCGCCCCGCAGCTCCAGCGCGGTCCGGAACCGGTCCGCCGGATCCTTGCTCAAGCATCGCATCACCGCGTCGGCAAGCTCCTTCGGGATCGTCGGGTTGATGTCTCGCATCGGCACCGGGGCCTCGTTGATGTGCTTCGCGAGCGTCTCCGCCGCGGTCTGCCCTCTGAACGGGGGCCGCCCCATGAGCATGCGATATCCGAGGGCGCCCAGCGAGTAGATGTCCGAGCGGTGATCGATCTCCGGCAGCCCGCGTGCCTGCTCCGGCGACATGTACTCGGGGGTGCCCACCACCGGTCCCCCCGACGGCTCCTCGATCGGCCCGGTGAGGGCCATGGCTATCCCGAAGTCCATCAACAGCACCGTCTGGAAGTCTCCCTCCAGGAACACGTTGGCCGGTTTGATGTCGAGGTGGACCATCTGGGCGCGATGCGCCGCCGCGAGTGCGTCGGCCAGCTCGCTCAGGATGCGCCGCGACTCGAGCGGCGGCAGTCGCGCCCGGTTCATCCGCGCCTCGAGGGTCGTCCCCTGCACGAACGGCATGATGTAGTAGATCAGACCGCCGCGCTCGCGAATATCGAAGATGGGCACGATCCCGGGGTGCCGGAGCTTGGCCAACGCGATGCCCTCGTTCCGGAATCGCTCCACGAACCCCTGCCGCTCCATCAGATCGGGCCGAATGACCTTGATCGCGACCGACCGGTCGAGTCGCTTGTCTCGGGCCCGGAATACGCGGGCGAACCCACCCTGACCGAGCAAGGAGACGAGCTCGTACTCGCCGCCGAGCACCTGGCGCAGTCGATCGTTGAAGGCCGCCGCGCCGAGCGGTGCTGCTGATCCCGGCGCCTTGTCGGCCGTCGCGTCCTGTGGACCCGCCGGGTTGACGAGGGTGGCTTGAGGATCGACGTTGAGAGACGTCGGTGTGCCACACCGGGGGCAAAACAGGTCGTCCGAGCCCAGGGGCCAGCGGCAGGCGGCACATGGTGGAGGAGCGTCGGCCATGGCACGAAACCTCGGGGCTGTCGGCCCGGCTATCAAGTGCAGCAGCGCGGCATCGTTGGTTCGCCGGTGACCGACTCCGTCATCGCCGTCTCGGAGCTGACGCGCCGCTTCGGCGCCACGACGGCGCTGGAATCGGTCAGTCTGTCCCTGCCCCGCGGCGCCGTCTACGGCCTCGTCGGCGCCAACGGCGCCGGCAAGACGACGCTCATCAAGCACATTCTGGGACTGCTGCGGGCGGAGCGCGGCACGGTGCGCGTTTTCGGGCTCGATCCCGTCGCCGATCCGGTCGGCGTGCTGTCGCGCATCGGCTATCTCTCCGAAGAGAACGACCTCCCAGGCTGGATGCGGGTCGACGAGCTGCTGCGCTACACGCGCGCGTTCTATCCCGCCTGGGACGATGCGTACGCGGCAGAGCTGCGGCAGACGTTCGCGCTCGACCCCAGGGCGTTGATCAAGAATCTCTCCAAGGGACAGAAGGCGCGGTTGGGTCTGCTCATCGCGCTGGCCTACCGCCCCGAGCTCCTGGTGCTGGACGAACCCTCCTCCGGCCTCGACCCCATCGTGCGCCGCGACATCCTCGGCGCCGTGATTCGCACCATCGCTCATGAAGGCCGCACGGTGCTCTTTTCGTCGCACTTGCTGGAGGAAGTGGAGCAGGTCGCCGATCACGTCACGATGATCAGCCACGGCAAGATCGCGCTGAGCGCGCCACTGAACGCCATCACGGCAGCGCACGGCTCCCTCGATGCGGCTTTCCTCGCGCATGTCGGGGCGACCCCGGACGCCTAAGGTCATGCGTTCCCCCGCTGCGGCAATTGCCTGGGAATTTCGCCACCGGCACCGCTGGGGACTGATCGCCCTCGGCGTTTACCTGGTTGTCCTGGTGGCGGTCAAGCTGCTGATCCCCGGGCCGAGCCTGATCTTCAACATGGACAGCGCCGAGCGGTTTGGGGTCGTTGTGATGGGGCCGCTGACGACGACGTTCCTGTATGTCCTGACGGTGTTCAGCTTCGGCCTGTCCGGTGATGTGGCCGGGCGCCCATCGATGTATCCCGCCCGCATGTTCACGCTCCCGGTTTCGACGACCGAGCTGGCGCTCTGGCCGATGCTGTACGGCGCCGCGGCCATGGCGATCCTGTGGCTGGCCACGAGGTTCCTCGCTGTGTGGCCGTCGGGATTCGACATCCCGGTGATCTGGCCGGCGCTGGCCGCCGTGTCGCTGCTCGCCTGGACGCAGGCGCTGACGTGGATGCCGTACGGTTTGCGAGGGCTCCGGGTGATCGTCGCCGTGCTGTGGCTGGGTGTGCTGGACAGCATCGTTCTCGTCGCGCTCCAATACAAAGCGTCCGAGCCCGTGATGCTGGCCATCCTGGGGCCGCAGATCCCCGTCGCGTATGTCGCCGCCCGCTTCGCCGTGGCGCGAGCGCGTCGCGGCAACGTACCCGATTGGCTCAGACCACGCGCCCGTCTGGGACGGGTCGCGGACGTACTGCCGCGCCGGCGGGACCATTTTGCCTCGCCCGAACGCGCCCAGGCGTGGTTCGAGTGGCGGCGGCATGGCTGGACGCTGCCGGCGCTGGTGGGGATCCTGCTGCCGTTCGAGCTAGCCTTGCTTTGGCTCGCCAAGGACGCGCCGGCATTCGTCTTCGAAATATTGTTTCTCGTGCTGATCACGCCGCCGTTCATGAGCGCCTTCACGGGCTGGACGGGGAGCAAGCCGCATCCGCCGTTCAGCGCGACGCGACCGTTGACCAGCGCCGAGCTCATCGGCGCCAAGCTGAAGATGGCGATGTGGAGCACGCTGGCCGCGTG
>JBGPHP010000255.1:0-4125 GCA_041484445.1 Gemmatimonadota bacterium | reverse complement strand
GCCGCACTGCCAGCTGGTGGACCGCGAGGAGGGGTCGAGGAACCTCCGCCCCGGCCAGGTGCTCTTCACCGTGCTCGCCGAATCCGCCACCAACGAGCCGAGCCGCCTCGTGGCCGCTTCGATCGGACTCGCCGTCCCGTCCGATCCCTCGCACCACGGCTACATCTCGGAGCACCACAGCTACGGCCAGAACGAGAGTGTGTCGGGCGACTACGCCGAGGATCTCGCGGCGTCGATGCTGGCGACCGTGCTGGGGGTGCCGTTCGATCCGGACCAGGCGTGGGACCAGCGCCGCGAGCAGTGGATGCTCTCGGGTGACATCGTGCGCACGCTGAACGTCACCTCCACGGCGGAATGCGGTGACGACGGGCGCTGGACCACCGTCGTCGCGGCCGTCGCGTTCTGTGGATAGACGTCTCGCCGAGCTGCCCTGGGGCGCGCCGGTCAACTTTCTCGGCCTGCCCGAGGGAGAGGCGCCACCGCTGGAGCAGGCCGGGGTGGTGATCCTCCCGGTGCCTTACGAGGCGACGGTCTCCTACATGGGCGGCACCCGCTTCGGACCGCGGCGCATTCTCGAGGCGTCGCGGGCGATCGAGCTGTACGACCACGAGCTGGACGGCGAGCCGTACCGCGTCGGCGTACACACGCTGCCGGAGCTGCTCCTCACAGGCGCCGGCCCCGAGGCGGCGCTGGGCGAGCTGCGCCAGGCGTTCGACGCGCTGCTCGCGGACGACCGCTTCGTCATCATGCTGGGCGGCGAACATTCGATCTCCGCGCCGCCGATCGAGGCCCACGCCGCGCGGCTGAGCGGGGACGGCCGGCGGCTGAGCGTGCTGCAGCTCGACGCGCACGGCGATCTGCGCCCCGAGTACGAAGGGACGCCGTTTTCGCACGCCTGCGTGATGTACCGCGTGCACCAGGCGGTGGATCTCGTGCCCGTGGGCATCCGCGCGATCACGGCCGAGGAGCGGCGCCTGATCCGCGAGCGGGAAATCCCCACCATCTTCGCGCACGAGCTGGACCCCGAGGAGCGGTGGATCGAGCGCGCGCTCGGCAGTCTGGGGCCCGACGTCTACATCACGATCGACGTCGATTTCTTCGACCCGAGCCTCATGCCGGCGACGGGCACCCCCGAGCCCGGGGGCGGGAGCTGGTATCCCACGCTGCGGCTGCTCGAGCGCGTGTTCGCGGAGCGGCGCGTGGTCGGCGCCGACGTAGTCGAGCTCGCCCCGCTGCCGGGCATCGTCGCGCCCGACTTCCTCGCCGCCAAGCTGATCTACAAGCTCGTGGCGTACGAGCAGCGTGCCCGCGATGCCAGCAGCCGACGGTAACGGCGTTCCGCTCCTCGCGGCGTTCGCCGCGGGGCTGTTGAGTTTCCTCTCGCCGTGCGTCTTGCCGTTGATCCCGAGCTACGTGGGCTTTCTCACCGGCATGACGGCCGAGGAGGCGCAGGCGCGGCGCGGCACGGCGCTGTTGCACGCCCTCTGGTTCGTCGCCGGGTTCGCGCTGATCTTCGTGGCGCTGGGCGCTTCGGCGTCGGCGCTGGGCGCGCTGCTCACCGTGTCGCAGCAGTGGATCGCGCGGGGCGGCGGCGTGCTCGTCATTCTGTTCGGGCTGTACCTGCTGGGGATCCTGCGGCCGGCGTTTCTCATGCGGGAGCGGCGCGTGCATCTCGCGCGCAAGCCGGCGGGGTACCTCGGATCGTCGGTGGCGGGGATCGCGTTCGGCGCCGCCTGGACGCCGTGCATCGGCCCGATCCTGGGCGCCATTCTGACACTCGCCGCCACGCGGTCCAGCCTGGCGCAGGGGACGGCGCTGCTCGGCGTGTACACGCTCGGTCTCGCACTGCCGTTCCTGCTCACGGCGCTCGCGCTGGACCGCTTCCTCGTCTGGTTTCAGAAGTTCCGCCCCTACCTGGTGTGGGTGGAGCGGGTCTCGGGCGTGCTGCTCATCCTGCTCGGGGTGCTGCTCGTGACCGACCGCTTCACGCTGCTGGCCAGCTGGCTGCAGGGGCTGACACCCGAGTTCCTGCGCAGCCGGTTGTAGCTCGCCGCACTTCTTCGATTGGGGGAACGACCATGCTCGATCAATTCAAGAAGTTCATGCTCGAAACGAACGCGTTTTCCCTGGCGATCGGGGTGGTCATCGGCGGTGCCGTGGCGAAGCTCGTTGCTGCGCTGGTGGCCGATCTCCTGATGCCGGTCATCTCGCTCATTCTGCCCGGTGGCGCCTGGCGGGAGTTCAGCATCTCGTTGGGTGAGGGCCACGACCCGCTCAAGATCGGCGACATCATGGGGGCGACGATCGACTTCCTCATCATCGCCCTGGTCGTGTACGTGGTGGTCGTGAAGCTGCTCAAGATCCAGCCCGCGAAGTAGGCGCCGCCTGCACCGAAGGAACTAGCCGTCTTTTCATCCTCCCGAGGGATGTTGGGCCGCCACACCCGCGCGCAGGTTCAATCAGTGCGGGGGTCACCCTCTCGGAGGAGTTTGCATGAAACGGACGGTCGTGGTTCTGGTCACCGCCTTATGCGCCATGGCGCTGTCGCCCCTGGCGGCCCAACAGGCCGCCGGTCCGGCGTCGGCGGTGGGGGTGAGTACGGCGCCGGTGAGCACCCCGAACAGCGCGCTGCCTGGACCGCGCGTCCAGGCGGAGTATCAGCGCTTCGAGCCCAGTTTCTCCGATAGCAGCGCGTCGCACCGCGCGGCGCTCATGAGCGGTGGCGGGAGCCACACCATCGTGCTTTCGACGCTGGCACTGATCCTCGTCGTCGTCATCATCGTGCTGCTGGTTGTGAAGTAAGGCGGGGTATGCGCGGCGGCGGGGCCAATCCCACCAGCCGCGATCACCCCGAAACCTAAGGAGTCTCGTATGCCTATTCTGGCCTGGATCGTCGTCGGCATCATCGGCGGTTTCATCGGCAGCAAGATGGTCAACAAGCGTGGCGAAGGGCTCCTGGGAGACCTGTTCCTCGGCGTCATCGGCGCCGTCGTGGGCGGCTGGCTCTTCAATCAGTTCGGCCACTCGGGCGTCAGCGGCATCAATCTCTACAGCATCCTGGTGTCCGCCGTCGGCGCGATCGTCGTCCTGGTGGTGTACCATGCACTGAGCGGCCACCGCATCCACGCCTAACACTTCCCCCCCGCGCCTGGGCGCCTCACAGCGCAGGAGCGCCGCGCGGTGTCCCGGGCAGACGCATCGATCCTCACTGCGCCGGGGTAGCTGCAGAAGACGCCCCGCAACGGGCATCCGTTGCGGGGCTCTTTGGTCCGAGCGGGCGATTCTTGACACGCGCGGCGCCGGGGTGGACTTTTGGCATCGTCACTGCCGACTCCTCACTGCGGCACCACCCGTCGGGTAGGGCACACCATCCCAAGAAGGCCCATGACCGCATCCGTTCACCGCCGCAAGCCCGTACCACCGCAGCGAGCCGGAAACGGCAGACATCCGCTGGCCAAGGCCCCGACCGGCATTGCGGGCCTGGACGAAATCACCAACGGTGGACTGCCGCGCGGGCGACCTACCCTGGTGTGCGGCGGCGCGGGCTGCGGCAAGACGCTCCTTGCCATGGAATTCCTGGTGCGCGGGGCGCTCGAGTACGGCGAACCCGGCGTCTTCATGTCGTTCGAGGAGACCACCGACGACCTCGTCGAGAACGCCCGGTCGCTCGGCTTCGACCTGCAACGGCTGAGCGCCCGGCGCCGACTGCTGCTCGATTACGTGCGCCTCGAGCGCTCCGAGCTGACGGAGACCGGTGAATACGACCTCGAGGGGTTGTTCATCCGGTTGGGCCACGCGATCGATTCGATCGGCGCGAAGCGGGTGGTCCTGGACACCATCGAGCTGCTCTTCTCCGGCCTGTCCGACCGGTTCGTAGTGCGTGCCGAGCTGGCCCGGCTGTTTCGCTGGCTGAAGGCGAAGCGCGTCACGGCGATCGTGACGGGCGAGCGGCAGGCCGAGCACCTCACACGCCACGGCCTCGAGGAGTACGTCTCCGACTGCGTGATCCTGCTCGATCAGCGGGTGAAGGAGCAGAGCGCCACTCGTCGGTTGCGCATCCTGAAGTACCGCGGCTCGGCGCACGGCGGCAACGAGATGCCGTTCCTCATCGACGACCACGGCGTC
>JBGPHP010000254.1:0-4188 GCA_041484445.1 Gemmatimonadota bacterium | reverse complement strand
CACGACATCACGGAGCTGCTGCGAGCGCGACACGATGCCGAGCAGGCCAACAACGCCAAAAGCCAGTTCCTGGCCAGCATGAGTCACGAGCTGCGCACCCCGCTCAACGCGATCATCGGCTACAGCGAGATGCTCCAGGAAGACGCGGCCGACCGCGGGGACGTCACGTCCGTTCCGGACCTCCAGAAGATCCACTCAGCGGGGAAGCATCTGCTGGCGTTGATCAACGACGTGCTCGATCTGTCGAAGATCGAGGCCGGCAAGATGGAGCTGTTCCTGGAGTCGTTCGAGGTCGCCCCGCTGGTGGACCAGGTGGCCACGACCGTGCGTCCCCTCGTCGAGAAGAACGCCAACCGGCTCACCGTCCAGTGCGCCGCCGACCTCGGCGCCATGCACTCCGATGCGACGCGGCTGCGGCAGGTGCTGCTCAACCTGCTGTCGAACGCCAGCAAGTTCACCGACCACGGACAGATCGTGCTGGACGTCGCGCGCGACGGCGCAGACGTCGTGTTCCAGGTGCGCGATACCGGCATCGGGATGACCCCCGATCAGCTGAGCCGGCTGTTCGAGGCGTTCACTCAGGCGGAGGCCTCGACAGCCGCGAAGTATGGCGGCACCGGCCTGGGCCTCGCGATCAGCCGGCGGTTCTGCCAGCTGATGGGGGGTGACGTCGCCGTCGAAAGCGCGGCGGGGAAAGGATCGGTCTTCACGGTGCGTCTTCCGCTGTCGGGGCCGGCGCCCGCGGGCGACGCCGCCGACGGCAATCGTTCACGTCGCGGCGCGGGCGGTACCGTTCTCGTGATCGACGACGACGCCGCGGCGCGGGACCTCGTGTCGCGATTCCTCGAGAAACAGGGGCTGGCGGTGGAGGTGGCGGTGGACGGCCGCGCCGGACTGCAGGCCGCCCGCGACCACCGTCCCGACGTGATCACGCTCGATGTCGTGATGCCCGGTCTCGACGGGTGGAGCGTCCTGACGGCCTTGAAGAGCGATCCCGCCACCGCCGACATCCCCGTCGTGATGCTCTCGATGGTGGACGAGCGCAACCTGGGAATCGCGCTGGGGGCGGCGGAATACCTGACCAAGCCGATCGAGCGCGATCAGCTGCTGCGCGTGCTGCGGCGCTACGGCCGGCCCGGCGCCACGCGCCGCGTGCTCGTGGTGGAGGACGACGGCCTGACGCGCACCGCGCTCGGGCGCGCCATGCAGGGCGAAGGGTGGGAGGTGGCGCTGGCCGAGCACGGGCGGGCGGGGCTCGAGCGGATGGCGGAGTCCGTCCCCGATCTGATTCTGCTCGATCTCATGATGCCGGAGATGAACGGCTTCGAGTTCCTGGAGGCGCTGCGCGGACACGATGTGTGGCGGAGCGTGCCGGTGGTGGTCATCACGGCCAAAGAGCTGACCGACGCCGAGCGTCGTCGACTGAACGGGGGCGTGCAGCGGGTCGTCGCCAAAGGGGGCCAGGGGTTCGAGGCGCTGGCGGCGGCCGTGCGGGAGCACGTCGCGTGACCTCCTCCCGCCGAGCACCCGCCCGGCGGTCGCATCCGCGCGTGCGGCGCGACGACATGGCCCGGCGGCAGGCCGCCCTGCTGCGCCTCACCACCGCCATCGCCTCGGCGACCGATGAATCGGCGGTGTACTGCTCGATGGTGAACGGCCTGCACGACGAGGCGCTGGGGTACAACTTCCTCGGCGCCTTCCTGCTCGACGAGGCCAGCGGCGACCGCGTCCTGCAGGCGTCGGTCGGCTGGCCGGACGTGCCGCACGATTGGCACGTGCATAGCGGACAAGGGTTGAGCGAGCGCGCCCTCCAGGACGGCCAGCTGCACTACACGCCGGACGTGACGCACGCGCCCGGGTACATGCCGAGCCTCGCCAGCGGGTCGGAGGTGGATGTGCCGTTGCGCATCGACGGGCGGACCATCGGCGTGCTGGTGGTGGAGAGCAGCGACCCGAACGCCTTCAGCGCCGAGGACTTCGAGATCCTCACCGCCGCGGCCAACCAGGCGAGCATCGCGATCGGCCGCGCCCGGCTGCTGGCCGAAGAGCGCCGCCGCGTCGACGAGCACAAGGCGTTGCTCGATACCATGGCCGATCTCTCCGCCGACCTCGAGCTGCCGCGGGTGCTGCAGGCGGTGCTGAGCCGAGCGGTGACCCTGCTCGGCGTGACCGGCGGTGAGGTGGCGATCTACGAGGAGCAGGTGAAGCAGCTGGTCGTGGTGGCGAGCGAACACATCGGGAAGGACTCGACGGGGACGCGGCTCGGCCTGGGAGAGGGAGCGATGGGCCACGTGGCGCGCACCCGGGAGCCGCTCATCATCCCATCCTACCACGAATGGCTCGGCCGCTCGGGGCAGTACGCCGACGTCACGGTGCATTCCGTGATGGCGGCGCCGCTGCTCATCGGGCGGCGGCTCGTGGGGGCGATCGCCACCGTCCACTCCGACAAGAACCGCATTTTCGGGTCCGAGGACCTGCGGCTGCTCACCATGTTCGCCCCGCAGGCGGCGATCGCGATCGAGAACGCGAGACTGTACGCTGCGGCGCAGCGCCAGAAGCAGTACTTCGAGGATCTGGTGCTCAACAATCCGGTCGCGATCGTCACGCTGGACAAGCACCACGACATCGTGTCGTGCAACCCGGCGTTCGAAACGCTGTTTGGGTACACACAGACTGAGGCCGCCGGCCGCAACCTGGACGAGCTCATCTCGACGGAGGCCACGCGCTCGGAGGCGATCGAGTACTCCCGTCAGGCGCTGGACCACCCGATTCACGGCATCGGGCGCCGGCGCCGCAAGGACGACACGCTGGTGGATGTGGAGATGCTGGGGGTGCCGGTGATCGTCGACGGCGAGCGCGTCGGACTGATGGGGCTGTATCACGATATCAGCGAGCTGCTCGAAGCCCGCCGCGAGGCGGAGGCCGCCAACAGCGCCAAGAGCCAGTTCCTGGCGAGCATGAGCCACGAGCTGCGCACGCCTCTCAACGCCATCATCGGCTACAGCGAGATGGTGCAGGAGGAGGTCGAGGAGATGGGGCAGCCCGCCCTCGCCGCCGACCTCACGAAGATCCGCACCGCGGGCCGACACCTGCTGGCGCTGATCAACGACATTCTCGATCTCTCGAAGATCGAAGCCGGCAAGATGGAGCTGTTCCTCGAGACTTTCGATCTCAGGACGCTGTTCGAGGAGGTCGTGACCACGGTGCGGCCGCTGGTCGAAAAGAACGCGAACCGGCTGGTGGTGCAGCTGCCGCCGCAACCCGGGACGATGCACGCCGATCTCACCAAGGTGCGGCAGATGCTGCTGAATTTGTTGTCGAATGCGTGCAAGTTCACCCAGGACGGCACGATCACGCTGACGCTGAGCCGCGAGCACGAGGGGCCGGCCGGCGACGAGGTGGTCCTGAGCGTCGCCGATACGGGCGTGGGGATGACGCCGGAGCAGATGGACCGTCTGTTCGAGGCGTTCTCCCAGGCGGAAGCGTCCACCACGAGCAAGTACGGCGGGACGGGACTCGGGTTGGCCATCACCAAGCGGTTCTGCGAAATGATGGGCGGGGACGTGACCGTACGCAGCGCAGCCGGACGCGGATCGACCTTCACGATCCGCCTGCCGGCGACCGTGGACGGGAGCCCGTCGTGACCGCGTCCCTGCCCCCCGCCGACGGCGCGGGCCGCGCCGCGCGGTTCCGTTCCGCGCTGCTGGGCCTGAGCAACCGCATCGCCGAGGCCCAGGACGAGGAAGACGTGTGCCGGCGGATGGTGGAGAGTCTGCGGCACGAGGCGTTCGGCTTCGAGGGCGTAGGACTCTACCTGGCGGGCACGACCAGTTTCGATCCGGCGTTGCGGGCGTCGTCGGGAGACTTTCGCCCGGGAGACGCCTCGCGCGCGGAGCTGCGGCTCCCGTTGCGCATCGATCAGAACGCCATCGGAGAAGTCGTGGTACAGCGCGACGGCGGGCGGGCGTTCGAGCAGGGCGACCTGGAGATCCTGGCGGCGGCGGCGAATCAGGCGGGGATCGCGATCGGGCGCAGCCGGCTGCTGGCGACGGATCGCCAGCGGTTGGCCGAGCAGCGGGCGCTGCTCGACACCCTGGCCGATCTCTCCGGTCAGCTGGAGCCGGACAAACTGCTGCAGGCGGTGCTCGAGCGCGCCGTCGCGCTGCTCGACGTGACCGGGGGCGAGCT
>JBGPHP010000253.1:0-4195 GCA_041484445.1 Gemmatimonadota bacterium | reverse complement strand
CCCGCCAGCGGGGCGTGAATCTCCCTCATCTTCTGCTTGATCAGCGAATGGCCCGTCTTCCACATGGTAGGAACGAGCCCCGCGCGCGTCAGCTCTACGGGAAGGATCTCCGAGCACTTCACGTCGAAGATGACCGGGTAGCCGGTCCCCATGCGCTGCGCCAGGTCGCGGCCGAACAGCACGAGGAGGATATCGCCGAACACCGGCGTGCCCCGCTCGTCCACCGCGGCGATGCGGTCGCCGTCGCCGTCGAAGGCGATTCCCAGCTCGGCGCCCTCCAGCGTCACGGCCGATTGCAGGTCGCGCAGGTTCTCGACCACCGTCGGGTCGGGGTGATGGTTCGGGAACGTACCGTCCGACTCGGCGAACAGCGGCACCACGTCGCACCCGAGGTCGCGCAGCGTCTCGATCGCGACCAGGCTCGTCACCCCGTTGCCGCAGTCGACGACGACCTTCACGCGCCGCGGCAGCGGCGTATTGCGCCGCACGATCGCCGCGCGGTAGGCAGCGAGCACGCTGCTGTCGGACGAGCGCCGGCCGCCCGCCGCACGGTCCAGGCGGTCGGCGGCGATCAGTTGGTAGATGCGCTGGATGTCGTCGCCGAACACCGCCTCGTTCGCGAGCACCATCTTGAAGCCGTTGAACTCGGGCGGGTTGTGGGAGCCCGTGACCTGCAGGCCGCCATCCACGGCGAGCACGTGGGTGGCGAAGTAGAGCGCCGGTGTGGGCAGCACGCCGACTTCGACCACGCTGCCGCCCGCGTCCACGATTCCCTGGGCGACGGCGTCGGCCAGCGAGGGGCCCGAGGGGCGGTTGTCCAGGCCCAGGGCGATGCGCGGGGCGCGGCCCAGCCGCTCGTGGGCGAGGGTGACGAACGCCGCCCCCACGGCGCGCGCCAGTGCCGGGGTGAGCTGGTCGCCCGTGGTGCCGCGGATGTCGTACTGGCGGAAAATCGTGGCGGGGACGTCCACGAGTCCCCCCGTCAGTTCCCCGGCGTCGGCGCGGTCAGGGCGGCCGCGGGGCGCAGCATCGCACCGCTCGTCTTGCTGAGATCGAGCAGGCGGTTGGGACGGATCCCGAAGTACAGCACCGCCGCCACGCACACGGCGAGGGCCGCCGCGCCCAGGCGCCCCAAGCGGACGCCGGCGTGGGCCAGGGCGAACGGCGCGGGCCGCATGTACATCGCCATGATCACCGGGAGGTAATAGCCCGCGGACACGACGCTCGCCAGCACGAGGACGGCGGCGAGCCAGCCCTGCCCCGCTCCCACGGCCGCGACGAGGATGTACCACTTCCCGATGAATCCGGCCGTCCCCGGGAAGCCGAGCAGCGACAGCATGCAGACCGCCAGCGCGAATGCCAGCCACGGCCGGCTGATCGACAGGCCGGCGAGATCGTCGATCTGCACGTCGCTCTCCCCGCCGCGCCCCTTGGCGGCGAGCAGTGCGAACGCCGCGACCGTGGTGAGTCCGTAGGCCGCGAGGTAGAACAGCACCGCCGCGGCTCCTTGATCGGGGCCCGCCGCCACGGCAACGAGCAGGTAGCCCGCGTGCGCGACCGACGAATAGGCGAGCATCCGCTTCAGCGAGCGCTGCGCCAGTGCGACGAGGTTCCCGATGATCATCGTGAGCACGGCAAGCCCCACGATGATGCCGTGCCACGCGGCGGTCGCCGAGAACGCCTCGATCAGCACCCGGGCCAACGCTGCGAACGCGGCCGCTTTGACCGCCGTCGCCATGAATCCCGTGACCGGCGTCGGCGCGCCGTCGTACACGTCCGGCGCCCACATGTGGAACGGCACCGCGGCGACCTTGAAGCCGAAGCCGACGAGCAGCAGCCCGAGGCCGATCAGGATGAGCGGGCTCCCTTGGATGGCGAGCGACGTCACCTGCGCTCCGATCAGCGTGAGGTTCGTGGTGCCGGTAGCCCCGTACGCCAGCGCGATCCCGTACAACAGAAACGCCGACGCGAAGGCGCCCAGCAGGAAGTACTTGAGCGCGGCCTCGGCAGCCCGGCCGCTGCGGCGATCTATCCCTGCGAGTACGTAGACCGACACCGACATCAGCTCGAGACCCAGGAAGATCACGATCAGGTCCTCGCCGCCGGCCATGAACATCATGCCCAGCGTGGCGAAGACGAGCAGCAGGTAGTACTCGGGAGCCCGCAGCTGCTCCCGCTCGAGGTAGTCGAACGAGAAGAACACGGTCAGCGCGGCAGCGCCCAGGAACAGCCAGTCGGCCACGTAGCGAAAGTCGTCCACCGCGATCATCGGGGTGATGCCCTGGGAGCGGGCGGCGTTCCACCACAGCCACCACACCGCCACGGCGGTGCTGGCGAGCGCCGCGAGGGTCAGCCATCCCACGAGCCGCAGGTCGCCGACGGTCTTGTGCCGCCACGCTACCACCAGCAACAGCACCAGCGCCCAGGCGGTGAGCACGAGCTCCGGGAGCAGCGCCAGGAGGAGGTCGTGCGTCGTCGAGAGATCGAGGCTCATCGCAGCGCCGCCGGCTGGGCCGGCTTCACGATGTCGATCAGGTGCTGGGCCGCTGGCTCCATGCGATCGAGGATCGGCTTGGGGTAGAGGCCGATCCAGAAGATGCCGGCGAGGATCGGCACCAGCACGACCAGCTCGCGCAGCGACAGATCGGGCAGCTTCTCGTTCTCGGCCTTGTCGAGCCGGTTGAAGATCACCCGCTGCAACGCCCACAGGAGGTACATCGCGGCGATAATCACGCCGGTGGTGGCGAGCGTGGCCGCCACGGGATAGGTGCGGAACGCGCCGACCAGGATCAGGAACTCGCCCACGAAGCCGTTGGTGCCCGGCAGCCCGATGGAGGAGAGCGACACGATGGTGAGCACCGTAGCGAGCAGCGGCACCACGCGCGCGATGCCGCCGTACGCCTCGATCAGGCGGCTGTGCCGGCGCTCGTACATCATCCCCACCAGAAAGAACAACGCGCCGGTCGAGAGGCCGTGGTTGATCATGACGAGCAGCGCGCCCTGGACGCTCTGCAGCGTCAGCGACCAGATGCCCAGCATCACGAAGCCCAGGTGCGACACGGAGCTGTAGGCGACGAGCTTCTTCACGTCGGGCTGCACCATCGCCACCAGGCCGCCGTAGATGATCCCGATGAGCGACAGGGTCACGATCACGGCCTGGACGCCCGGGTGCAGCGCCACCGCCGGGAAGAACGGCAGCGCGAAGCGCAGGAACCCGTAGGTGCCCATCTTCAGCAGCACGCCCGCCAGGATCACCGAGCCCGCCGTCGGCGCTTCGACGTGCGCGTCGGGGAGCCAGGTGTGGAACGGGAACATCGGCACCTTGATGGCGAACGCCAGGAAGAACGCGCCGAAGAACCACCAGGCGGCCTTGCCGAGCGGGCCGACGTTGGCCAGCAGGAAGGCGTAGTCGAACGAATGGAGGCCGGTGCGGTTGGCAGCGGCGAAGTACAGCCCGAGGATCGCCACCAGCATCAGCAGCGAGCCGGTCATCGTGTAGATGAAGAACTTGATCGCGGCGTACAGCCGGCGCTCGCCGCCCCAGATCCCGATGATGAAGTACATCGGGATCAGCATCACCTCCCACATCACGTAGAACAGGAACAGATCGAGCGCCACGAACACGCCGATCATCCCGGTCGTGAGCACGAGCAGGTTGGCGTAGAAGCCGCGCTCGCGCGTCGTGATGTAGTGCCAGCTCCCCAGCACCGACAGCGGCACGAGGAAGGTGGTGAGCAGCACCATGAAGAGCGAGATGCCGTCGACGCCCACGTGGTACCCGATGCCCCAGGCCGGCACCCAGGGGCGCGTGGCTTCGAACTGCATCCCCGCGGCCGGCACGAAGCGCCACCACAGCGGCACGGACACCGCGAACTCGATGAGCGCCGCCACGAAGGCGAGGTGCTTGGCGCGCCGCTCGGGGGCGAGCCACAGCGCCGCCGCGGCGAGGAGCGGCCAGACGAGCAGGACGGTCAGGACGGCGCGATCGTACATGGTCTAGTCCGCGCCCTCGAACACGGCAGCAGAGCATGCCGCCGAGTGGGGTGGGCGCCAGCACGCATTGGACGCGGTGGGCCGAGTGGGGCGGGCGCCGGACGCCGGGACGCGGGGGCGCACGGCAGCGACAAGTACGCCGTTCCACGGGTGGGCACGCAGGGCTTGTCGCGTCCGAGCGCCCCCGCGTCCAACGCGTCCT
>JBGPHP010000252.1:0-4198 GCA_041484445.1 Gemmatimonadota bacterium | reverse complement strand
GGCGATGCCCTTCCCGGCGATGTCCGGGGCGGATCCGTGCACCGCCTCGAAGATCGCCGCCTTGGTGCCGATGTTCGCCCCGGGCGCCAGCCCCAGCCCGCCGATCAGTCCCGCCGCCTCATCCGACAGAATGTCGCCGAACATGTTCGTCGTCACGATCACGTCGAACTGCTGCGGATTGATCACCAGCTGCATCGCCGTGTTGTCCACGATCTTGTCTTCCGCGGCGATCACGCCTTCGTACTCCCGGGCGACCTGATGCGCCGTCTCGAGGAACAGCCCCGAGGTCGCCTTGAGGATGTTGGCTTTGTGGACGATCGTCACCTTCTTGCGGCCCTGCGTCTTCGCGTATTCGAACGCGAAGCGGCAGATGCGCCGGCATCCCTCGCGCGTCATCACCGACGTCGCCTGTGCCACCGCCCGGGCATCGTCACCCACCCGGAAGGTATGGTCGAGCCCGACGTACATCCCTTCCGTGTTCTCCCGCACGATCACGAGGTCGATCCCCTCGAAGCGCCCGCCCGGGACGAGCGTCTTCGTGGGCCGCACGTTGGCGTAGAGGTCGAACTCCTGCCGCAGCGCGACGTTCACCGAGCGGTACCCGCCTCCCACCGGAGTCGTCAGCGGGCCCTTGAGCGCGAGTTTGGTTTGCCGGATCGAGTCGAGCGTGGCGTTGGGGAGCGGCGTGCCCGCCTTGTCCACCGCGCTCATCCCGCCGTACTCCTCGTCCCAGTCGAACTTCACGCCGAGCGCATCGAGCACGAGCAATGTCGCCTGCATGATCTCCGGGCCGATCCCATCCCCGGCGATCAGGGTCGCCTCGCGCGTCACGGCAGCCCGGGTGTCAGGGCCTTCACCGCCCGCGTGAGCGCCATCCAGGGATCGGCGCCGTCCCCCCGCGCGATGGTGCGGAAACCGACCCGCCCGAGGCGGGCGTCGACGATGACCACCGTCAGCTCGGCCGTGCCCGTCCGGGGGGTCGCCGAACCCGGCTTCCACCGGAAGACGAGCTGCGCCGGTACGAGCGCATAGCGGCCGTCCGCGATCGCGACGAGCGTCCGCAGCTCGGCGCGCAGCGGATCCGGCACATCCACCAGCCGCTCCCCGCGCAACACCGCCGTGCCCATCTGGTCGGGATTGGCGGCGAAGGTGGGCGAGCGGCGAGCCTGGCGTCGCAGGTCCTCGGGCAGCACCCAGGTCACCTCGGGCGCCCGCAGCTTCAGGAGCGTGCCGAAAATGCTGTCCGCTATTCCCAGCGCCGCGTGCTGATCGGCGAAGCTGGCGCCCCAGCCCAGCGAATCGTCGGCCGCGAGCAGCGTGAGGGGCAGCACCGGCACCTTCACACTCGCGAGACTGCTCACCGGCAACGGCACGGTGGGCGCGGGTACGGGTTGCTGATTGGCGGGAGGCTTGCCTCCGCAGGCCAGAGCAGCGAGCAGGAGGACTAAGTTTTTGTTTTTCAATGGATTAGTCACGAGACGCAATATCGAGCCGAGGCGCCGCCTTTTCAAGAAGCCAGCGTGAGCCCGCCGTCCACGACAATGGTCTGGCCGGTGATATGACGCGCCGCCTCACTGCACAGGAACGCCACGACCCGGGCCACATCCTCGGGCTCGGCCACACGGCCGAGCACCGATTCGTGCTCGGCGCGCTCCAGGATCTCGCGCGGCAGCTGGGCCAAGAGCTCGGTTTTCACGAACCCGGGAGCCACGGCGTTCACGTTGATGTTAGCGGAGCCCAGGTCCACCGCGGCGGCTTTGGTGAGGCCGATCAGCGCCGATTTGCTCGCGACGTAGTTCGCGATCCCGAACCCGGGGCGAAACGCCTGATGGCTCGAGATGTTCACGATCTTGCCGTAGCGCTGCGCGCGCAGGTGCGTCGCCACGGCGTGAAGACAATTGAAGGCACCGGTCACGTTGGTGTCGAGCACCTCCTGCCACGCTTCCGGTGTGAGCCTCCACAACGCGCCGTCGTGCGTGACGCCGGCGTTGTTGATGAGGATGTGCACGCCGCCCAGCCGCTCGCGTGCCTCCGCCACGAAGTGGTCGACTTCGTCGGCGTGGCGCACATCGCAGTGCTCGGAGTAGACAGCCACGCCGTGGGCCTTGATCGCCGTCTCGGTGAGCAGCGCCTGCGCCGAAACGTCGCGGCCGGGGAGGTTCACGTAGTTGAAGCCGACGGCGGTGCCGCGCTGGGCCAGCTCGAGGCAGATGGCGCGCCCCAACCCGGTGGCGCCACCCGTCACGAGGGCGACACGTCCGGAGAGCTGTTCCCCCGCGACTTTGGGGTCGGGCCGCTCCTGCGTCACGGCCGCCCCAGTGGGGGACGGTCCCTGCCGCACGGCCATAGACCAGGGAGAGGAGGCCAAGTCGCTCGAACCTATCGGGCAATTTGAACACCTGCAAGTCGCGGCGTAACTTGGGGCTATGCCACGCTTCGGGCGCGGGTTGTTGTGGGTCGGCGTGTCGCTCCTGGGCGCCGCCGCGTTCGCCGTGCTGGCGCTGGTGCGGGGCGAGACCGTCAGCGCGGCGTGGGTCGTCGTCGCCGCCGTTTGCACCTACACCGTCGCCTACCGCTTCTACTCTCGCTTCATCGCCACGCGCGTGTTCGGCCTCGACGCTCGCCGCGCGACACCCGCCGAGCGGCTCTCCAACGGGCGCGATTTCGTCCCCACCAACAAGTGGGTGTTGTTCGGCCATCACTTCGCCGCCATCGCGGGAGCGGGACCGCTGGTGGGGCCGGTGCTGGCCGCCCAATTCGGGTTCCTGCCCGGGACCCTGTGGCTCGTGATCGGGGTGGTGCTGGGCGGAGCGGTGCAGGATTTCACGATCCTGTGCTGCTCGGTGCGCCGCAACGGCAAGTCCCTCGGGCAGATGGCCAGGGAAGAGATCAACCCGCTGGCCGGCTCGACCGCGATGCTCGCGGTGCTCTTCATCATGATCATCCTGCTGGCCGTGCTGGCGCTGATCGTGGTCAACGCCCTCAAGGCGAGTCCCTGGGGGTTGTTCACGATCGCCTGCACGATCCCCATCGCGCTGCTGATGGGATGGTGGATGCGCAGTTGGCGCCCGGGGCGAGTGGGCGAGGCATCTGCCGTTGGCGCCGTGCTGCTCTTCGCCGCGTTGGTGGGCGGCGGCTGGGTGGCGAGTCACCCGATCGGGGCGGTATTCACTCACACCGGAACGACCCTGACCTGGATGATGGTCGCCTATGGGTTCGCGGCCTCGGTGCTGCCGGTGTGGATGCTGCTCGCACCGCGGGATTACCTCTCCACCTTCCTGAAGATCGCGACGATTCTGATCCTCGCGGTGGCGATTCTCATCATCCTGCCGCCGTTGCGCATGCCGGCGCTGACGCCGTTCGCGACCTTGGGCGAGGGACCGGTGTTCGCCGGGAAGATCTTCCCGTTCGCGTTCATCACGATCGCCTGCGGCGCGATCTCCGGCTTCCACAGCCTGATCGCCTCGGGGACGACGCCCAAGATGCTCGCCCGCGAGCCCGACGCCCGGCTGATCGGCTACGGCGCCATGCTGATGGAGTCGTTCGTCGGGGTGATGGCGATGATCGCCGCGTGCACGCTGGAGCCCGGGGTCTATTTCGCGATGAACACGACGCCGGTCGCCCTGGCGGGCGCGTCGGAGGTCCTGAAGACCGCCGGCTTCCTCGTGACGCCGGACCAGATGCAGGCGCTCGCCGCCCAGATGGGGGAGCAGACCCTCATCGCCCGCACCGGCGGTGCGCCGAGCCTCGCCGTGGGCATCGCGCACATCTTCGCGGGGCTCACGAGCGCGCTGGGCGGCAAGACCGCGACCGCGCTGTGGTACCACTTCGCCATCATGTTCGAGGCGTTGTTCATCCTCACCACGATCGACGCCGGCACGCGGGTGGGCCGCTTCATGCTGCAGGAGATCGTGGGCCACGTCTGGCCACGCTTCGGTGAGACCTCGTGGTACCCGAGCATCATCGCGTCGAGCGCGGTGGTGGTGGCCGGGTGGGGGTACTTTCTCTATCAGGGCGTGGTGGACCCGCTGGGCGGGATCAATTCGCTCTGGCCACTGTTCGGCATCTCGAACCAGCTGCTCGCGGCCGTCGCCCTGTGCGTCGCGACGACGATCCTCATCAAGATGGGCCGCAAACGCTACGCCTGGGTGACGCTCGCCCCGCTCGCCTGGATCGTGATCATCACGATGACCGCGGG
>JBGPHP010000251.1:0-4206 GCA_041484445.1 Gemmatimonadota bacterium | reverse complement strand
TGTCTGGCGCGCCGCAAAAAAGGGAGAGTCTCCCGCCGCAAGGGCGACCCGCCGCGGCCCCATTGGCGCTGCCCGTGGCGGAAGGAGCCGGCACCGCTGACGCAACAGGCAGCAAACAAGATAACGCCGAAGATCTGCCGTTGTCGAAGGACGAGCTGTTCGGCGTGGCCAAGCCCGGCGACGTGGCCAAACCCGGTGATGTAGCCAAAAAGGGATCGCCCCCTGTCGCCATACGGGGCTTCATCGAGAACGAGACAGCCTATACCTACGCCGACCCCACCCACTGGTCGCGCGCCGTGGTGCGGGCCCAGGTTGGCGCCTCAGGGCAGCTCAGCGACAACCTCAAATGGAAGGCGACAGTGCGCGGGGACGTCGACCCCGTGTATATCTGGTCGAACTTCTACAACGACGCTGTGAAAAAGGACGAGCGATCGGCATTTCTCATCGAGGAGACTTATCTCGACACCACCGTGGCAGGCTGGGACCTGCGCATCGGCCGGCAGCAGATTGTCTGGGGGGAAGTGGTGGGGATATTCGTCGCTGACGTGGTCTCGGCCCAAAACCAACTCGAGTTCATCCTCCCGGAGTTTGAGTACATCCGGACCCCGCAGTGGGCGGCGCGCGGCGAGTATTATTTCGGCGACTCCCACGTGGAACTGGTTTGGATTCCCTACCCGACCTATAACAACATCGGCAAGCCGGGCGCAGATTTCTACCCGGTGCAATCATCCCCGCCCCCGGGGTTCTCCCAGACCTTCCTGGGTGAAGTCCAGCCCGCCCACACGCTCGCCAACACCAACTACGGTGTGCGCCTGACCACGCTCAAGAGCGGTTGGGACGTGTCGGGCTTTTACTACGGCAGTGAGGACATCGCTCCGACCTTCGTCCGCAACGTGGTCCTCACCCCGACGCCCACGCTGGTGTATCAGCCAGAACACGAACGGATCTGGCAGGTGGGAGGCACGGTGGGGAAGGCCTTTCAATCGGTCGTGTTCCATGCCGAGGCAGTCTATACCTCAGGGCGGGAGTACAACGTCACGCGGTTGAGCCAGCCCAATGGAGTCGTTCCTCAGGATACCCTGGAATACATCTTTTCCTTCGACTTCAACCTACCGCGAGACGCGTTTCTCAACCTGCAGCTCTTTCAGAACGTGTTCTTCAACCATGACCCGGACTTGGTTTTTAACCAGTTCGAGACCGGGGGCAGCGTGCTGCTGCGTGGGAAACTGGGACCCAAACTGGAGCCGGAGATTCTCTGGATCCAGAGCTTTAACCGATTGGAGAGCTTGATCCGCCCACGGCTGACCTGGCATCCCGCGACGAACTGGCGCACGGCCGTCGGTGTGGACATATTCAATGGGCCGGTCACCAGTGTCTTCGGCCGCTTCAATGACCGGGATCGCGTCTACGTGGAAGCGCGCTACGACTTCTGAGTGGCTAGCTACCCTCTCAGACGGCGCTCGAGGTTGGCCGTCTCCAGTCTGAGCAGCACCGACGGAGCCGCCACGCGAGTACAGAGTTTCTCCGTTCCCGCAGCCATGAATCCGAAGAACCGCTGGTAGTACACGACGTGGCGCGGATTTACCTCGATGAACACATCGGTCAGATGGTAGACGGCTTGGCCGAGCGCGTACGCCCATTGGATCAGAGACGAGAGAACGCGCTTCGAGTCGGCCTCGGTCGCTACGGCCAGTCGGACCAACTCACACACGCGGCGACCTTGGGCTCGCACCGCATCTACCTCGTCCCGGTTGACGTCGTCCACCAAGAGACCAGCCGAAGAATCCGTACCTAGGGTAAGCGTACCCACGACCGACCCGTGTTCCTTGGCCAGGAATGTGACGTAATGAGGTGCCCGGGCAGCGTCCGGAAAAGGCCCTGTCTGATCCGTAGCAACGCGATACCCGCGCGAGGTATAGCGCGCACGAACCAGTTCCTGCGCCGCTGTGAGTTGGTCGACCGTGCTGGCAACGACAACTTCTACCCCGCCCCCCGCCATGTCGTCACCACTCTTTCCCCCGAACTGCACCGTACGGGAATCGTCGGCGTTCCCCTGCACCCTCCTCCCTCTGGTCCATGCCTTGACGAAGCGCTTGTGCTCGTCGGCACCACAGAGGTGATCAACTTCTCGTTTTTGGTCGAGCGGCAGGTCGTGCAGATTCATTTGAATCAATCCAGATGCAGGGTTGGAACACCGAACCCCGGAAAGCACGTTTGGTTCCAGGAAGTCAAATCATTGTTAACTCAGCGGCCTATCGACCGCGAGCGCGGGCCATGGGCTTCGAAACGTTGCGGCGGAACGACAACAATCCAGGCAAATCTTAGGTGAGGCTGACGTTCGGGAGGAGGCGAGGGCCCATCGTGGGAGTCGCTGCCTCGCGACACCCGAGTACCAGATCAAGGGCCGATCCGCGACAGCAACGGAGCAACACCCTTCCAACCCGTTGGGCCGGATACGCAAAACCCACGCAGAGCCTGCGGGTCCGATGCAGTGACGGCACTTACAGTTCGCGCCCATCCAGGCAACTGGGAACAGGCCTGGCATCGGCGGAGACGACGCCTCACATGTTTTGTCGAAGCGCGTCAACGACGGACATCCGAGACACGCGGATCGCCGACGGGAACGAGGCGAGCACGGGGACTGATCGTTGAGTTCGCCCACATGTCCTGAAAATATGGCAGCCTGGGTCGCCGTGGCCTTAACATCCTCGAAATGGATCTATTGTCCCTCGCCAAGCAGCTTCTCTCCGCGCTCGTACTCCCTCCTGGCGGCCCGCTCCTGCTCGCAGCATTTGGCTTGGTCGTGTGGCGGCGAAGGCCACGGCTTGGGCGTGCCGCAGGTTGGGCAGGGATCGGAGTCCTCCTTCTGCTCTCGCTGCCGATAGTGTCTGGTGGGCTGATGAAGCTGGTAGCAGACGATTCGGTGCCAGATGTTGGCACCGCGCAGGATGCCCAGGCCATCGTGGTCCTTGCAGGCGGTATGCGTCGCAACGCAGAGGAGTACGGGGCTGACACCTTAAATGCGTTAAGCCTCGAACGGGCTCGATACGCCGCGTTTCTGTTCCGCCGGACTGGCCTCCCTATCCTAGTAACGGGAGGGGTCCTCCAGGGTGGCGAGCCCGAGGCCGAACTCATTCGCCGCACGCTCGAGGATGAATTCGGGGTCAGGGTACGTTGGGTCGAGACCCTATCGCGCGATACCCATGAAAACGCAGTGTTTTCCGTGCGGATCCTTCAACAGGCGGGGATCAGAAGAGCGGTTCTAGTGACCCATGCCTTTCATTTGCGTCGGGCGCGACGTGAGTTTAGTGCTGCGGGGTTGGATGTTGTCCCGGCGCCGATCCAAATACCGAATGGGCCTAGTGCGAGTCTCGCGGGCCTCATTCCTACCATGAATGCTCTGCATGGCAGCTATTTTGCAGTTCACGAGCTTGTGGGGAATGCTGTTCTCAGCTTACCGAGGCGATAGTTTGGGCCTCGTCACCAGGTCTCGTAACACCGATTTGTCCCCACAAACCTTTCACTACCACACGAACAGCGGCAACGTTCCCGATCTGCAAGACAACTCAGGGTTGCGATATGGTCGCCGTTTGCTATGAGCGCGGAATCAACGATATCCTGCCGATAGGATCCGGTACGAGTTGTACGTGGTTGAAATTTTCCACCCTGTATACTCGGCAATGTGTCCTGCATTGTTCTTAGCATTCAGATTCCGCCCGCCCGCATCTGTAATTGTGTCGAGTCGCCAGGCTCGCTATCATGAGGAGAGGGCACGCGGTGACAGTCGGGCCAGAATTCGGAAATCGAACTTGTGCTCCGTGAACATGCCGTCAGAAAACATGAGTTACTCTTGTCCCGTCTCGTTAGGCGTTGCGTGATTCCCTGTCCAGACTGTAACTCATCGACGACATCCTCCCTTGGGAGCATACCCGATGCGGTGGAGTTCGCTGGCCGCGTATTGGATCATCCGGTGCGTGGAGGACAACTTCGCAGTTGCGACTCGTGCGGACTCTGGTTTAGGCACCCTCATCTACCTATGGCAACTCTGCACGAGCTATATGAACAGGCGGCGTCCCATTCCTGGGGTAGACCGCCGACGCGAAGGATCGACTGGCAAATCGCGCGGGACTTCGTTGCCAGCGACGCCGGGATTCGCTCAGTGCTCGACGTCGGATGCTTCAACGGAGGATTTCTTGAGTATCTGAG
>JBGPHP010000250.1:0-4213 GCA_041484445.1 Gemmatimonadota bacterium | reverse complement strand
GGAGTAAGAGACACGACGGGACAGGGGCAAGCTACGGTAAGACCTAAGCCTTATCCTGTCAAGCCTCGAACCTACTTTAGGCAAATCAAACAACTGTTTTGCTGGAATGGAGTTATGGCGCTCAGTACAGCTGTTTCCAGCCGCGCGACGGCAGCGGGGCGAGCACGCCTGATGAGAGTAAAGCGTTGGAAATCATACACTTGGAGTATCGAATCGTGACGCCGGAGGCCGGGTCGGACGGCGTGCCGACCGACCCCGCCGCAACCGCCCCGATAAGGGCCGCCCCGCTTGAACTGCCGCTGACGCTGAGCCGGCCCCGCACCAGCACGATACCGTAGAAACGGTACGAGGTCGCGACACTTAAGTTACCGTCCACCAACAATATACCTTGACCCTCACCAGCTGCCAATGTCAGATCTCCGCCGACGTGGATGATCGGCAGGTACTCCCAGCACGGCGACAGCGGATCGGAGGGCGCACCCCAGTTCTCGAGGTCCCCCACGTCGCATGCTGTCCCGACAGTGGCTGGAAGAGTGGTCAATGTGCCGCCTGGCAGGAGGACATCTGCCCGGCTCGCGAGCCGGTCGAAGACCGCTGAGTCTTGAGGGGCCAGGGTCGAGTCGGTCGCCGCGCGAAACAGCACGGGCGGCGTGCCGACGACGGCGGACCCGGTGGCAAGGGTCGCGGTGCCGGCGGCGAGACCCGCCACGCCGCTGTCTGAGTCGGGACAATCCGGGCGCCACGGCGGGATCGTGTCTCGGCCATCCACCCGAGTGTCCGCGCCGAGCGCCGCCCGTCCCCCGACTGAGAGCGCCGCGCTCACTGCGACCGTAGGAGCCCGCGTCTCCACCAGCCGGCCGAGCCGGACCTGCGCGCGCAGCGGCCCCGCCCCGTCTTCGGGTCGGGCGTCCACAGCCACTTCCAGGAGGAACAGCGTCGCGCTGAGGCGTCGCAGCACGCCGCGCCAGGACCGGCCGTCGTCGTCCAGCGTCCCACCGATAGCCAGGGAGTCGAAGCTCCCCGGGAGGAGCAGGCGCAGTGACGCCGGAGTCCAGACGTCGAGCGCGGTGGCGAGGCCCGCCTCGGCATCCGCGAACCCGTGCTGGAGGCGCCGTTCGGCGCCCGAGGCTCGTTGCTCCTGAACTGCGGTGAACAGGGCCAGCGTGAGGAGCGCGGCCCCGATCACCAGCACCCAGAGCACCAACGCCAGCGCGATCCCACGCCGGTCTCGCCGCAGCGGCACGCCAAACCAGGCCATGCTCAGTTGCGGCGGTTGTTCCGGAGCGCGACCGCGAGCACGACGCTGTCGACCGGCGTCCCCAGGCGTCCCCCAGTCGTTCGCACCGGCTCCATCGTCGGAGCGCGGACCCGAACCTCGACCAGACTCACCCGGTTCGGTTGGTCGGTGACGGCACCGCCCGAGTCGAAGTAGCTGAACGCGAGACCGTCGCGCGTCACGGGACCGAGTACCGGCTGGAGATCGGCGCCGACCTGCTGCCCGACGTACCAGCGCCCATCCTCGCTCGAGCGGTACAACCGGTAGGTCAGGGTCTCGAACCCGAGCACCGGCGCCCCCGCCGCGAGCCCCGCGTCGGGCGAGCTCCACGGCCCTCCCGCCAGGGCGACGGTGAGCCTCCGGCCCGGCCGCCCATCCGGGCAGCTGTCGGTCGACATGGCCGCGATGGATGCGCGCGCCCACTCGTCGCCCGTGTCGGCGGTCGCACCCGCGCGAAACACCCACAGGGAATCGGTCCTGGGATTGAAATCGCGCATGCCGTATCGCGGGCTGTCGCGCACGGTGAGGGCGAGCACGCCGGGGAGCCCGGCCGGACGGGGCGGTTGACACAACACGGCGAGCTGGCGCGGAGCGCGGATCGTGATGGCGGTCGGGGCCATCGCCTCGATGTCGCCGTCCGTCGCGTCGAGCTCGCGGAGCTCGGCCGGAAGGAAGGCGGAGGCCACGCGCAGATTCTGCGTCCGGTCGATCGAGAGCGTTTGCGCCCGATAGGTGTCTTGGGTGCGGCGCAGTACAGCGGCGACGGTCGCCGCGATGATACCGAGCAGCGTAAGCGCGATCAGCAGCTCGGGCAGGGTCGCGCCGCGGCGGATCAGCGACGGCACGTGAGTACCGCACTGAGACTCTCCGCTCGAGCGCGAGGCCCGGTAGGCAACTCCGGAAATGCCACGACACGGACCTGGTAAGTCGAGTCTCCGGCACCGCTCCAGGTCCATTGCAGTGTGGCGAGGGTGGCGGAGCCGCGCGACAGCGTTTCCGTGCCGTCCTGCCGCACGGCGCAAGCGCCGGCGCGCAGGCGCTCCAGCCGCGCGACCGCGGCCGCCGTCACTCGGGCGGCGCGTTGGGCGCGGGCGAGCAGCCGTGTGAGCGCCACGGTCTCGGCGGCGAGACCCAGGACGCCGAAGGCGAACACGACGAGCGCCACGAGCACCTCGATGAGGGTGAAACCGTGAGCGCGGACCATATGGCGCCGAGGATAGTCGTCCGGCGCGCGCGGGCAGAGGGCAAAACGACGCGCGTAGGTCGGTTTGGACGCATCCCGAAATGCGAAGCCCCGCATCGCCGAGGGCGACACGGGGCTCGCGACGGCCTCGGAGGAGGCCGGTCGATCAATGGGGAATCAGCAACGCCCAGAAGGAGTCGATGTTGAACCCGGTCGGCTCGACCTCGAAGTAATGCCCCCGGGCGAAGTGCCCCGTGGTCGGGAAGTACGGCGGCGGGCTCTCGAGGCCGCAGGCGTCGTACGCGTACCGCTTGATGTATCCCTGGCCGCTCGTCAACCCGACGGCGCCGCGCTGCTTCTGGATGATGCCACCCGTGAGGAAGATGCAGCCGCGCCCGTTGGTCGAGGCGCCGCACGACTCAGCGCTGGTCGAGCCCTGGTCGTAGTTCTGGACCGTGAAGATGTCCAGCGCCAGCACGAACGCGTTGATGAACTCGTCTTTGGTGTCATCCCAGGTGACAGCGGGCTTCGCCGTCAGCCACGGGATTGGGTCGTTGAGCAGGTTGTCCGCGACGACGACGTCGTTGCCGCTGAACAGCCCGAGGACGTCGGCACAGGTAGCGGCCGCCGGGTCGGTGACGTACTTGACGTCATCGGCGATGATGACGTTCCCGGACGCCGCGAGCGTCACGCGGCCACGCAGCCTGCCGCTCACCGCGACCTTGCCTTCGACGTAGACGACGCCCTTGAAATTCGGGTTCAGCACGCGATTGATGGGCCACAAGAACGGCGCCTTTGCAGGGGCGACCGCCGTCACTCGGGGATCTACCACACCCGGCCACGGCAACCACGCCCCGCGCGCGTCAGCCGGCAGGAATGCGCCACCCGCATTCAGGATGTCTGAGCCGCCCAAGTAGCACTGCCGCAGCCCCCCGTTGCCGGGTGCGTTGGTCTTGGAGTCCACCCCGGTCCCCGCTACATGAATCAGGTCTGCGAAGGTTGCAAACCCGCCGTGAAGCAGACCGGCGCCGCTGTGACCGCAGTTGAGCGAGTTGCGAACTCCGTTGGTGCTTCCGGTGCCGGCCCAGCCGATGGTGTCCGCCATTAGCCACGACAGGTTGGCAGTGCTCGTGCTGGCGACCTGGTACACCATCATGAACCCTTCATCGGGGTCCGCGGAGTCGCCGTCCACATTCAGATCGAGGGCCACGAACTCGATCCGGACCGACGCCTGACCGGCGTTGCCCGCCGTGGATCCGACGATCGACGTGTTGCCGGTGGTCGCCTGAGCCTTGAGCTTGCCCAGGTCCGCGGTGGTGGGCATCGGGATGATCGGCACGTTCTGCTTGTAGCCCTGTTTGAATGTGCCGTAGGACAGTCCGGAAATCGTGGATCCGGTAGTCACCGGGCCGTAAAACGTGGCCCCGGATGACGCGATGTGAATGACGTCGTTCGAGTGCACCGGCCCGAAGATCTGGTCGCCGTTGGCAAAAACGATGGAGCCTTCGATGGTGGTGAAGTAGGCGTACTTGGAGAAGCTCTCCTGGTACACCTCGCCCCGCCGCACCACCTGATTGCCCTGGCCGTCTTTCGTCACCGAGACCACGCTGCCGGTCACGCCGTACTGACCGGAGGACACGCCGCTCGGACCGATATACAGCCAGCGCTTGACGTTCGGAATCACCGACCCGTCGGCGGCGTACACGGTCGCGCCGGCTTCGACCACCCGGTAGCCGGTATCGGGGTACTGCGTC
>JBGPHP010000249.1:0-4217 GCA_041484445.1 Gemmatimonadota bacterium | reverse complement strand
GCGGTCCGGGATCCCGGCGCGTTCGAGCAGCTGGCGGAGGTCGCGAAGCAGGCCCTCTGAACATGCGCGACCTCCTCGCGAGCCTCGACGGCCTGCGGGAGCGTCTGCGCGAGATCCCCCAGGCGGACGCGCAGCGGCTCCAGGATCTCCGCACCGAGATCCTGGGCCGCAAGCACGGTGCCCTCACTGACATCCTCAAGGCCCTCCCGACCCTCGACGCGCAATCGCGCAAGGCGGTCGGCGGGGCGGCGAACGCCCTCAAGCAGGAGTTCGCAGCCGCGATCGCCGCGCGGGAGCAGGCGCTGGCCTCGGCGGGCCCGGTGGTCGCCGACATGGATCCGACCATGCCGGGCCGCGCGTCGTGGCAGGGCGGGTTGCATGTCGTGACGCAGGTCGTCGAGGAGATCTGCGACATCTTCCGCGAGCTCGGGTTCACCCGTGCCGTCGGACCAGAAATCGAAACCGAGCGCAACAACTTCTACGCGCTGAACTTCCCGCACGACCACCCGGCGCTCGATTCGCAGGATTCGTTCTACGTCACGAACGACCTGCTGCTCCGCACGCACACCTCGCCGGTGCAGATCCGGACCATGGAGGCCTACCCCCCGCCGATCCGGGTCGTGATTCCCGGACAGGTCTATCGCCGGGACCCGTTCGATGCCTCCCACGCGCCCGTGTTCGAGCAGATCGAGGGCCTGGTGGTCGATGAGGGGGTCTCGTTCGTGGATCTCAAGGCGACGCTCAGCCATTTCGCACGGCGGTTCTTCGCCGCGGACGCGGTCGTCCGGTTCCATCCTTCGTTCTTCCCGTTCACCGAGCCTTCCGCCGACATGAGTGTGCGCTGCACGGTCTGCGGCGGGCGCGGGTGCCCGACCTGCAAACAATCCGGGTGGATGGAGATTCTGGGGAGCGGGATGGTGCATCCGGCGGTGCTCGAGAACTGTGGGATCGATGCCGAGCGCTACACGGGGTTCGCGTTCGGCATGGGGCCGCACCGCATCGCAATGCTGCGCTACGGCATCCCGGATATCCGCCTGTTCTACGAAAGCGACGTCCGGTTCCTGACGCAGTTCGCCGGCCAGCTCCCCGGAGGCACCCCGTGAACCTCTCCCGGCGCTGGCTGGAGGCGCTGCTGGGCCGCTCGCTCGACGCCGACCAAGTGGCGGCGCTGCTCACCGCCCGCTGCTGTCCCGTCGAGGGCATCGAGCCGCTGCACGGCGGCCTGGGCGACGTTCTCGTGGCGCGCGTCTTGGAGGTCAAGCCGCACCCCAACGCCGATCGGCTGCGCCTCTGTCTCGTGGACGCCGGCGGCAGCGGCGGGCCGCTCGAAGTCGTGTGTGGCGCGCCCAACGTCACGGCAGGCAAGACCTACCCGTTCGCGCCCGTCGGGGCGACGCTGCCGGGCGGTGTGCGGCTCGAGCGTCGCAAGATCCGTGGCATCGAGTCGAACGGCATGCTCTGCTCGGCGCGGGAGCTGGGCCTGGGGCATGATCAGGACGGCATTCTCGAGCTGCAGACGACGGCGGCGCCGGGCACGCGGTTCCTCGAGGCCATGCCCATCGATGACCACCGCATCGTCCTCGAGGTGTATGCCAACCGCCCCGACCTCCTGTGCCACAAGGGCGTCGCGCGCGAGCTCGGGGCCGCGCTCGGAACCACGGTCAAGCTGCCGCCCATTCCCGGCGGAGGTCTCACGGCCATTCCAGCCTTCCGGCCGACGGCTGGGCGGGGGGGCAGGGTGGACGGCGTGGACGTTCGTCTCGAGGACGCGGAAGGCGCGCCGCGCTACATGATCGCGGTCATCCGCGGCGTGCGCGTTGGCCCGAGCCCCGCGTGGCTGGCCGACCGGCTCACGGCCATCGGTCAGCGCTCCATTAACAACATCGTGGATGCGACCAACTACATCTTGTTCGAGCTGAACCAGCCGCTGCACGCATTCGATCTCGCCCGGCTGCGCGGTCCGGCTGTCGTGGTGCGCCGGGCGCATCAGAACGAGAAGATGGTCACCCTCGACGGGGTCGAGCGTACGCTCACCCCCGACATGACGGCGATCTGCGACGCCGCCCGCCCGACCATCGTGGCGGGCGTCATGGGGAGCGCGGAATCGGAAGTCACCGACACCACGACCGACCTGGTACTGGAGTGCGCCTGCTTCCAGGCGACGCGCATCCGCCGGACACGCCGCGCCCTGGGACTCTCGAGTGAATCGAGTTACCGCTTCGAGCGGGGAATCGACGTGCTCGGGATGCCGGACGCGCTGCGACGCGCCATCGAGGTGATCGTGGCCGTCGCCGGCGGTACGGTGCGTGAAGCACCGCTCGATCTCTGGCCCGAGCCGCAACAGCCGCGCAGCATCTTCCTGCGGCCGGAGCGCGTCGAGCGGGTGCTGGGCGTTGCGTTGCCCCGCGCGGAGATCGAGCGGCTGCTCTCCAGCGTCGGATTCGTCGTGGCTCCGAAGGACAACCGTCTCGCCGTCCAGGTGCCCGGGTGGCGGCCCGACGTGACGCGCGAGGTCGACCTGCTCGAAGAGATCGCCCGCCTGTGGGGATACGATTCGTTTCCCGACGAGCTGCGCCCCTACCGTCCCGGCACTGTGCCGGACGCGCCCTCCGAGCGAGTGTTGGGCAGGCTGCGCCGGCAGCTGGTACACGCCGGGTTGCTCGAGGCGCGCACATCTCCGCTCGTGCCCGCGGACGTGGGGAGCGCGGCGGTACCGTTGCAGAACCCGTTGTCGGCTGCTGAAGGCTACCTGCGCACCCAGCTGCTGACCGGACTCGTCCGTCGTGTCGAGCACAACTGGTCCGTCCGTGAGCGCGATATCCGTCTGTTCGAGGTGGGGACGGTGTTCCGGACCCGGCCTGGTGGGCCCCCCGAAGAACGCTTGGTGCTGGCCGCCGTCCTGACGGGGGGCCGCCATCCGCCGCACTGGTCGGAAGGTGCGAAAGTGCCTGATATGGACATATGGGACCTCAAGCAGCACTTTGAGTTAGCGGTTTCGGCCGCCGCCCCCGGGGCGCGGGTGATACCTGGCAGCGGGACGGATCTGTGGCAGGCGGTGTCGGGTGGCGAGGGTCGCTCCGTCGGCCGTGCGGCACGGCTACCGGCCGATGCTCCCAAGTGGGCCGGTCCGGTGCTCGGGTTCGAGGTCGAGATTGATGTCGCTGCGGATCGTCCGATTCGGTTCGTGCCGCTGCCCGCCCAGCCGCCGATGGTGCAGGATCTGTCGCTGGTACTGCCGGGGGGCGTCACAGCCGAGCAGGTGGAAGATGTGCTGCGCCGCGCGGGCGGCGCGCTGCTCGAACGGCTGGTGGTGTTGGATGAGTATCGGGGACCGGCGGTCTCGACGGGGACGCGCGGCGTGACATGGCGAGGCGTGTTCCGCGACCCCTCCCGGACGCTGCGCGACAGCGAAGTGGACGAGGTCATTCGGCGGGCGCTGGCCCTCCTGGAGGGCGACCTGGGTGTACGACGCAGAACGAGCTGACATCCTGGCGTTGGAGCAGCTCGAGACGGTGCTGCGTGAGGTCGCCGAAGAGCTGGCGACGTGGCGCGCGCGCGCGCTGAAGGCGGAATCGGACGGCAAGGGTGGGACGCCGCGGGGTGCGGCGTCCGGTCGAAACCCCGAGCTGGAGGTGGAGAACCGGCAGCTGCGCACCCGGGTGGACGCGGCCCGCAACCGCGTGCAGGAGCTGCTGGCTCGGTTGGCGTTTCTCGAGGAGCAGTCCCGCGAAGGCGCAGGGTCGAGCGGGACGGCGGGCGGCGGGGCCGCCCGATGAGCACGAAGAAGCACGCGGTCAAGGTGATGATCGGCGGCGAGGAGTACACGGTGCGCTCCGACCTCCCGCCCGAATACACGCGCGAGGTGGCGGGGTACGTCGATCAGGCGCTGCGGAAAGTGCTGGCCCAGGGGGGGTTTGTCGAGACGCACAAAGCCGCGATTCTGGCGGCGCTCGACATCACCAATGAGTTGTTTCAGGCGAAGCAGGGAGAGCGGGAGGTGGCCAGTCGCTTGGCGGCCCTCGCCGACGATTTCGCTAAGATGCTGCCGCCGGGACGGCGTAAGGCGGTAGAGCGCGGGTGACTGTCGCCCGGCCCGCAGGGGCTGTGGCGTTGCCGGAGATAGATCGATGTCCACGTGGATCGAGATCGTCCTGTCCGTTCTCGGCGGCGGCATCGCCGCGGGAACGGTTTTCTATGTGCTGGGCCGGCGCGTGGAG
>JBGPHP010000248.1:0-4243 GCA_041484445.1 Gemmatimonadota bacterium | reverse complement strand
GCAGCCCGGGGTCGAGCCGGCCACGGCAATGATCGTCGACGGGAACGAGGCGTGCGCCAGCGTCGCGTACCGCACGAACGAAGTCTGCGCGATCTACCCGATCACGCCGTCCTCCACCATGGCGGAGCTGGCGGACCAGTGGTCGAGCGAAGGACGGCCGAACATTTGGGGCTCGGTGCCCCAGGTCGTGGAGATGCAAAGCGAAGGCGGCGCCGCGGGGGCGCTGCACGGCGCCCTGCAAGCCGGCGCCCTGGGAACGACGTTCACGGCCTCCCAGGGACTGCTGCTGATGATCCCCAACATGTACAAGATCGCCGGCGAGCTGACGAGCACGGTGTTTCATGTCGCCGCACGGTCCATCGCGGCGCACGCGCTGAGCATCTTCGGCGATCACCAGGACGTGATGGCCGTGCGGCCCACCGGCTTCGCCCTGCTCGCTTCAGGCTCGGTGCAGGAGGCACACGATCTGGCGCTCATCGCCCAGATGGCCACGCTCGAATCCCGGGTCCCGTTCCTCCACTTCTTCGACGGCTTCCGCACGTCCCACGAGCTGTCGCGCATCGTCGGGCTGTCGGATGACGATCTCCGGGCGCTGATCGACGACGACCTGGTGCGGGCGCACCGCGGGCGCGCGCTGAATCCCGATCATCCGTTCATCCGCGGCACGGCGCAGAACCCGGACGTGTACTTCCAGAGCCGTGAGGCGGCCAATCCGTTCTTCGCACGCACGCCGGAGATCGTCGAAGGGGCGATGCGGCGATTCGCCGCCCGCACCGGCCGCGCCTACCGGCTGTTCGAGTACGCCGGCGCGCCGGACGCGGAACGGGTGGTGGTGTTGATGGGATCGAGCAGCACGACCGCACGAGAAACGGTCGATTGGCTGGTGGCGCGGGGCGAGCGCGTGGGTCTGTTGCAAGTCCGGCTGTTCCGTCCGTTTTCGGCGGCGCGGCTCCTCGCGGCGCTGCCCGAGACGACGCGGGCGATCGCGGTGCTCGACCGGACTAAAGAAAGCGGCGCGCTGGCCGAGCCCTTGCACCTCGACATCGTGGCGGCGCTGGCCGAAGGCGGGCGCCCGCTGCCGGTGATCGGCGGACGGTACGGCCTCTCCTCCAAGGAATTCACTCCGGGGATGGTCAAGGCCGTGTTCGACGAGCTGAAAGCGGAGCGGCCGCGCAATCATTTCGTTGTGGGCATCGAGGACGATGTTGGGCGGACCAGCCTCGCGTACGATGCGGCATTCCGCACCGAGACCGACGACACGTTCCGCGCGGTGTTCTACGGGCTCGGTGCCGACGGCACCGTGGGGGCCAACAAGAACACCTGCAAGATCCTGGGCGAGGAGGCCGGACTCTTCGTGCAGGGATACTTCGTGTACGACTCGAAGAAGTCCGGATCGCGCACCGTGTCCCACCTGCGTTTCGGCCGCGAACCGATCCGGTCCGCCTACCTGGTCGATCAGGCCCAGTTCGTCGGCTGCCACCAGTTCGCCTTCGTGCGCTCGCTCGACGTGCTCGGCGTCGCCGCCCCCGGCGCCACGTTCCTGCTCAACAGCCCCTACGGGCCCGACGAGACCTGGTCCCGGCTGCCGCGCCCGGTGCAGGAGGAGATCTTGACCAAGCGGCTCGCGTTCTGGGTGATCGACGCCAGCGCCGTGGCGCGTGAGGCGGGGATCGCCGGCCGCACCAATACCGTGCTGCAAACCTGCTTTTTCGCGATCTCGGGCGTGCTGCCGCGCGAGCAGGCGCTGGAGCAGATCAAGGCCGCCATCAAGAAAACGTACGGCGCGAAGGGTGAGGACGTGGTGCGCCGCAATTTCGCCGCCGTGGATGCCACGATCGCCCGGCTGCGGCAGGTGCAGCTGCCGGAGCGCGCGACCAGCCGGATCGCCTTCCTCCCGATCGTGTCCGGGCAGGCGCCCGCGTTCGTGCAGGCGGTGACCGCACCGATCCTGGCGGGCCGGGGCGACAGCCTGCCGGTAAGCGCCATGCCGGTGGACGGGACCTACCCGAGCGCCACGTCGCGCTGGGAAAAGCGCAATATCTCAGATCTCGTGGCCGAGTGGGATCCGGACACCTGCATTCAGTGCGGCAACTGCGCGATGGTCTGCCCGCACGCGGTCATCCGCGCGGGTCTCGTAGATGACACCCAGCTCGTGGGTGCGCCCGCCGCCTTCCGCACCGCGCCGATCGACGAGCGGGGCTTCCCCTCCACCCGCTACACCCTGCAGGTGTACGTGGAGGACTGCACCGGGTGCGGGCTGTGCGTCGAGGTCTGCCCGGCGAAGCAGCGCGAGGCGGCCGGGCGGCGGGCGATCAACCTCACCGAGCGGGAGCCGATACTCGAGGCGGCCCGGGCCAGCATCGCGTTCTTCGAATCGTTGCCGGTGACCGAGCGCGCGCAGGTCGATTTCTCCACGGTGCGCGGCACCCAGTTCCTCGAGCCGACCTTCGAGTTCTCCGGGGCGTGCGCCGGGTGCGGTGAGACGCCGTATCTGGGCCTCCTGTCGCGCCTCTTCGGCGACCGGATGCTGGTCGCCAACGCCACGGGGTGCTCTTCCATCTACGGCGGCAACCTGCCGACGACCCCCTGGGCCACCAATCGCGAAGGCCGCGGACCGGCGTGGTCCAATTCGCTGTTCGAGGACAACGCCGAGTTCGGGCTCGGGATGCGCCTCGCGGCCGATGGCCAGCGCGCCATGGCGCATCGGCTCGTCGCCGGGTTCCGCGAGGCGCTGGGCGACGAGCTGGCGGGTGCCCTGACCGCGGCGCCGCAGCGCGTCGAACGGGAGATTCGCGCGCAACGCCTGCGCGTGGCCACGGCGCGCCAGGTGGTGCAGCCCCTGGCGGATGGCGGCGACGAGGGCGCCCGGCACCTGCTGTCGGTGATCGACGGCCTGGTCCGGCGCAGTGTGTGGATCGTGGGAGGCGATGGCTGGGCCTACGACATCGGCTCGGGGGGCCTCGACCACGTGCTCGCCAGCGGGCGCGACGTCAACGTGCTGGTGCTCGACACCGAAGTGTACTCCAATACCGGCGGGCAGGCGTCCAAGGCGACTCCGATGGCGGCCGTCGCGAAGTTCGCCACCGCGGGCAAGACGACGGAGAAGAAGGACCTCGCGCTCCAGGCCATCGCGTACGGCAACGTCTACGTGGCCCGCGTCGCGCTGGGCGCCAATCCCCAGCAGACCCTGCTCGCCCTGCGGGAAGCGGAGGCGTACGAAGGCCCGTCGCTGGTGCTGGCGTACAGCCACTGCATCGCGCACGGCTACGACCTGCGAATGGGCCTCGATCAACAGCAGCGGGCCGTGCACTGCGGCTACTGGCCGCTGCTGCGCTACAATCCCGAGCTGCGCCGGGTGGGGGAGAATCCGTTCACGCTCGACTCGCCCCGCCCCACGACGAGCTTCCGCGACTATGCCGAGCAGGAGCTGCGGTATCGGATGCTCACGCGGACCAATCCCGCGGGCGCGGGCGCCCTGCTGCAGCGCGCCGAGGACGCGATCGCGCGCCGCTGGCACCTGTACGAAGACCTGGCGCGCTGAGGCGATCGTGCCCGACCTGTCCACCACCTACCTCGGCCTGCCGCTCGCGCATCCGGTCGTGGCGTCGGCCTCGCCGCTGGCCCGATCGCTGGACGGCGTGCGTGCGCTCGAAGACGGCGGGGCGGCGGCCATCGTGCTGCCCTCGCTGTTCGAGGAGCAGATCAATCGCGACAACGAGTCGTTCGCACGCTACAGCGCGGCCGGCTCGGAGAGCTTCGCCGAGTCGCTGTCCTACTTCCCGGCGGTCCCCGGCGCGTCCGCCGGGCCCGAGGAGTACCTCGCGCTGATCGCCGGCGCGCGCGCGGCGGTGGGCGTGCCCGTCATCGCCAGCCTCAACGGGGCGAGCGAGCGCGGGTGGGTCGACTTCGCCAGCCGCATGGAAGCCGCGGGCGCGCACGCGATCGAGTTGAACATCTTCTACCTCCCGGTCGGTGCCGAGGCCACCGGGCGGGAGGTCGAGGATCGCTATGTGCGGGTCGTGCGGGCGGTGCGGAGCGCCATCGCCATTCCCCTGGCCGTCAAGCTCAGCCCCTACTTCAGCGCCTTCGGGGAGATGGCGGGCCGCCTGGTGGACGCCGGTGCCAATGGCCTCGTCCTCTTCAACCGGTTCTACCAGCCGGACTTCGATCTCGACAAGCTCGAGGTCATTGCGGATCTGGAGCTCAGCACGCCGCTCGAGATTCGCCTGCCGCTCCTGTGGAT
>JBGPHP010000247.1:0-4253 GCA_041484445.1 Gemmatimonadota bacterium | reverse complement strand
CGGCCGCTGTGGTCTCGCGACGGCACACAGATCCTGTTCGAGCGCGGCACCGATCTCTACCTCGTGCCCGCCCTCGGCGGCGTGCCCCACATGGTGGCCGCGGCGGCGTGCTGCGCCACCTGGTCTCCCGACGGACGACGCATCGCCTACGTCCGATCGCTGTCCGTCCAAGCCGTGACGCAGGCCCAGGAGTCGGTCTTTGTCGTGCCGGCCGACGGCGGCACGCCCCAGCTGTTGGGAGTGGTGTTCGACCCCTATTCGCTGGCGTGGTCGCCCGATGGTCGCTGGATCGCCCTCTCGACCGGCAACAGCCAGTTCGCCCGCGGGCGAGCGTTCTTCGGGAATCGGGGGCCGAGCGCGATCGTCCTGTTGCCGTCTGCCGGAGGGACGCCGGTGCCGGTGACCGACAACGCCGAGCTGAACGAGAGCGCGGCCTGGACGCCGGACAGCCGGCAACTGCTGTACGTCACAGACCGCGACGGAACCCGGGATGTGTACATCGTGCGGCTGCAACGCTCCGGCAGGCCGGCCGGGAAACCGGTGCGGGTGACGAGCGGACTCCTGGCGCACTCGGTCACCCTCTCGGCGGACGGTCGGCGCCTCGCCTACTCCGTCTATACCTCCCGGGCCAACGTCTGGGAGATCCCGATCGCATCGGGGGCCCCGCTCTCCGTGGATCGCGCTGTTCAGATCACCACTGGCAATCAGACGGTCGAGTCGATAACGACGTCGGCCGACGGGCGGTGGCTGTACTTCGACTCCGATCGCTCGGGGAACTCGGACATCTACCGCATGCCCGTCGCCGGAGGCGAGCCGGAGCAGCTCACCACGGATCCCGCGGACGACTTCTTCCCGAATCCGTCCCCCGATGGCCGGTGGGTGGCGTTTCATTCGCTCCGAAAGGGGACGCGGGACATTTACGTGATGCCGGCGGATGGCGGAAAGCCCGAGCGCGTCACCGACGATCCGGGTCAGGAGCGTGGTGCGCTCTGGTCACCGGATGGGAGATCCATCTCCTACTTCCTCTCGGGTGGAGGGTCGCGCGACGGGATGTGGGTGATCTCGCGGGACGACAGCGATCGGTGGGGGACGCCGCGCCGCGTGTGGGACTATGCGGCCCAAGGTCACTGGTCGTCTGACGGACGAATGCTGCTGGCGGTTCGGAACCACGCGATCTGGCTTGTCCCGGTCGCGGGCGGTTCACCGCGGCTGGTGTACCAGCCGGCGGATACCGTGACCGACGCGTTGCCTGGGGGAGTTGCGCTGTGGTCACTCGACGGCCGCTCGGCGTACTTCAAGGCCGCGGACCGCGAAGGCCGCGCGTCTATTTGGGGCGTCCCGATCACCGGCGGTCGTCCGCGCCTTCTCATCCGCTTCGACGATCCGGCGAAGCCGTCGTACCGCCAGGACTTGTGGCACACCGATGGACGGCGGTTTTACTTCACGATCAATGAGCGCCAGAGCGACATCTACGTGGCGGAGTTGGCGGGGTTGAAGTGATGGCGAGGGCCCGGTGAACGGGGTCAATAGCCCTTTGGCCGCCGCTTTGGCCGACCGTTACCGCATCGAGCGCGAGCTGGGACAGGGCTCGCCGCCTTGAAGGCGCAACACACAGACACTACATTGTAACACATGAAAGATTCCCACCTCACACTCCGCCTGCCCGCGGGGCTGGCCCGCCTGCTGGCGCGGTGGGCCGCGGCCCATGGCGTGCCCAAGTCACAGGTGGCGCGTGAAGCGGTTGCCCGGTATCTCGCAGCGCCTGGCGGGGAGGCCCCGACCCCCCTCGGCCTGTCCGCGCGCGACTTCGCACGGCGCTGGCCCACGCTGCCCCGCCTCCACCCCGAGGAGGCCGCGGGGCTCGCGGCGGACATCATGTCAGGGCGCGATGCGCTACCCCCGGTGGCGCCATCGTGGGAGTGATCCTCGACACCTCCGTATTGGTGGCCGCCGAGCGTGGCAGCGTCCGGCTGGAGCCGTTCCTCGAATCGCTGGGAGACGCGCAGGTTGCCATTGCCGCCATCACCGCCGCCGAGCTGCTGCATGGCTGTCACCGCGCCGCCGATCCCGGGGTTCGCGCCAGGCGCTTCGCCTTCGTCGAGGCGCTGCTCGATCTGATGCCGGTGCTGCCGTTCGGACTGGCCGAGGCGCGCCGTCATGCCGAGCTCTGGGCCCACCTTGTCCGGGAGGGCACGTTGATCGGACCGTATGACCTGCTCATCGGGGCTACGGCCCTGGCCCAAGGACACCTGCTCGCCACGTTGAACCGGAAAGAGTTCAGCCGGGTGGCGGGACTGGGTTTGGTCGCTCTCGATCGGTTCGTGCAATGACGGAAGCGCGTCTCGCCGCCGCCCTCGCGGACCGCTACCGTATCGAGCGGGAACTGGGCGCGGGCGGCATGGCGACGGTGTATCTGGCCCAGGACCTGAAGCACGACCGCCAGGTGGCGGTGAAAGTGCTGCGCCCTGAGCTCGCCGCCGTGATCGGCGCCGAGCGGTTCCTCTCCGAGATCAAGACCACCGCGAATCTCCAGCACCCGCACATCCTCCCGCTGTTTGACTCGGGCGCGGCCGACAGCTTCCTCTTTTACGTCATGCCGTATGTCGAAGGCGAGTCGCTGCGCGACCGGCTGACGCGAGAGAAGCAGCTCCCCATCGTCGAAGTGGTCCGTATTGCGAGTGAGGTCGCTTCCGCCCTGGACTACGCCCACCGCCACGGCGTCATCCACCGCGACATCAAGCCGGAGAACATCCTGCTGCATGACGGGCGGGCGCTGGTGGCCGACTTCGGCATCGCGCTCGCCGCGAGCAAGGCCGGCGGGACCCGGATGACCGAGACCGGCATGTCGCTCGGCACGCCGACCTACATGAGCCCCGAGCAGGCGATGGGCGAGCGCGATATCACGGCGAAGAGCGACGTGTACGCCCTCGGCTGTGTGACCTACGAGATGCTGGTCGGCGATCCCCCGTTCACGGGATCGACCGCGCAGGCCGTCGTCGCCAAAGTGCTCACCGAGAAGCCGGCGCCGCCCTCGAAGTTCCGCGACACCGTGCCCGAGAACGTCGAAGACGCGGTGCTCACCGCCCTCGCGAAGCTCCCGGCCGATCGCTGGCCGACGGCTGCGGCGTTCGCCGAGGCCCTGCAGGGAAAAGAGGGCGGTCAGGCGGTCGGGCGGTCAGGCGGTCGGACTCGTGAGAGATTCACGACCGCCCGACCGCCCGTCCGCCAGGCAGCTCTGCTGTTCGCGCTCCTCGCCACCGCCGTCCTCGCCGCCTGGGGCTGGCTGCGCGCGCGGCCACACGACACGTCGGCCGTCGTCAGCTTCGAGCTGCAACCCGCACCCGGCACCAAAGTCGCCTTTCCCGTCGCCGGCGTCGCGACGCAAGTCGCCCTGTCCCCTGATGGCCGTCGCGCGGTGTTCGCCGCGGGCCCGTCCAGCGGCACCTGGATGCTGTACCTCAGGAGCGTGGATCAGCTGGGTTCCCGGCCGTTGCCGGGGACTGCGGGCGCGTTCAATCCGGAGTTTTCTCCCGACGGACGGTGGATCGCGTTCCGCTCAGCCGAGGGGAAGCTCAAGAAAGTCGCCGTGGATGGCAGTGCGCTCACGACCTTGTGCGCGATCGACATCAGCGGCTCCGTCGGCGCTGGCCTCACCTGGCTCTCCGATCGCGAGATCGTGTTCGCCAGGGGGACGTATTCCGAGGGGCGCGGACTCTGGCGGGTGTCGTCGGATGGCGGCGAGCCGGTCCAGTTCTCCCAGTTGGACAGCGCGAGCGGCGAGCGCCTGCAGCTGGCACCGCGCGCGGCCGACCAGGGCCGGCTGGTGTTCTACAGCAGCACCGTCGCCAGCAATGCCGACCTGACGATCGCCGTGGTCCGGACCGCGAGCGGCAAGCCCACCGTGCTTCAGGGGCTGCGTGGCGCACGCGCCTTCGGCCTCGTGGATGGTTTTCTGATCTACGTGCGCAACGACGGCGCGCTGATGGCGGCGCCGTTTGATGTGGGGAGTCTCCGCGCCGGGGCGCCGCTCCAGATCGCCGACAGCATCGCGGTGCCATCCACGGCGTGGACCGCTCCCGTCGCGTTGTCGGCGAACGGATCGCTGCTGTACCAGAAGGGCGGCATTGCCGGTCAACTCGTGAGTGTGGACCAGCACGGCTCGACGCGCGTGCTGCTCGATACGGTACAGGTGTACTTGCATCCCCGTCTGTCGCCCAATGGACGCCGCATCGCGGTCGAGGTGCAGGGAGCGG
>JBGPHP010000246.1:0-4267 GCA_041484445.1 Gemmatimonadota bacterium | reverse complement strand
GTTCGACATCGCGGGCGATCAGCTCTACGTGGATGCGCACATCCTCAAGTGGAAACCGGTCGTGAACCTCCTCGGGCTGCGCACCGGCTACGAGCTGGATCGCGTCGGCGGACGCTACACGGGCGTCGCCGACGAGCGGGAGCGGCCTCACACCGTGTTTCCGCTCGGTCCCGAGCATGCCGTCGACGTCTTCGCATTCGTGCGCCGCCATCCCCGCGTGCTCGCCCCGCTGGTGGACGCCACCTACGGCTCCGGCACGTTCGTCGGCGCGGAGCAGCCCGGGCGTTTCGAGGTCCGGGTGTCCACGACCGGCCTCCTGATCCGACCGGCGGCGGATTCCGCCCCGGTCCCCCGGTAACGAGGCTCCCGGCGGCGCGCTGATGGTGATTCTCAAGCTGCTGCAATCGCTCGTGAAGGCGCTGCACAGCGAGGGCACCCCGGGACAGGTCGCGGCCGGGATGGCGCTGGGCGCGATCCTCGGGCTCACCCCGCTCCTCAGCCTGCACAATCTCCTCATCGCGGCGTTGATCCTGATGCTGAACGTCTCGGTTCCGGGGGCCGCCCTGGGCTGGGCCTTCGCCATTCCCTTGGGGTTCGCGCTCGATCCGATGTTCGATGCCTTGGGCCGGCAGCTGCTCTTGGGCACGCCCGCACTCGTCCCGCTGTGGACGGCGCTCGCGAATCTCCCCATCGTGCCGCTCAGCAACTTCAACAATACGGTACTGCTGGGCAGCCTGGTCAGTGCGCTGGTGCTCTTTGCGCCGATCTTCTTCGGCAGCCGCTGGGCGGTGCGCCGCTATCGCGCGACGATCGGCGAGCGGGTGCGCAACTCCGCGCTGTACCGCGCGGTGTCGGCGTCCAAGCTGTACGGGATCTACCGCCTGTTCCGCCCGGAGACGTAGATGAAAGTCGCGATCTTCCGGTGGAAGGCGATCGTCCCGCTGCTGTTGTTCCTGGCGGCGCTCGTCGGGGCCTGGCTGCTGTTCGCCGACCGCCTGGGGCGGCTGGCGTTGGAGCGCGGCGGCACGGCGGCGCTCGGCGCCAGGGTGGCAGTGCGCTCATTCCACTTCTCGTTCGGCGGGGGGAGCGTCACCGTGCGCGGCCTCGTCGCGGGGTCCCCGTTCGACTCGATGCAGAACCTGCTCGAGGCCGACGAGCTGACCGCCGATCTCGATCTGCTCCCGCTGCTCGAGAAGAAAGTCTCGATCGATCGCCTGGCGGCGAACGGGCTGCGCTTCGGCACGGCACGCACCACGAGCGGCTTCGTGCCGTCGAGCGGGCCCAGTGCCAGCGCGCAGATCATGGCGAACGTGAAGTCCTGGGCGGCGCAACCGGCGCTCCAGGTGCCGATCCTGCAGCTCGCCACCGGCAAACTGAGTGTCGACAGCCTCGATCCGCGCAAACTCCAGACGGTGCAGGCGGCCGAATCGCTGGCGGCGCGGGCCGACTCGAGCCGGCGGGCGTGGACCGCCGCGTTCGACAGTCTCGACGCCACGACCACGGCCGATTCGGCGGTCGCGTTCGCGCGGCGGCTGCAGGGGGCGCGGCCCACCGACCTCGCGCTGCTGCGCGACGCGCGCCGCATGGTGGACCGCATCAAGCAGACGCGCGACCGCCTGGCCGCGCTCGAGCGCGGCGTGAAAGCCGGCGGCGCCACGCTCGACCAGGGCCTGGCGTCGCTCCAGATTGCGCGGCGCCGCGACTACGACTTCGCCCGGAGCCTCGTGCGCCTGCCCCCGATCGACGCGACGTCCATCGCCTGGGTGCTGTTCGGGCCCGAAGCGGTGGGGAAGTTCCAGCGGGCACTCTACTATACGCAGCTGGGGCGGACCTACATGCCGCCGGGGCTGCTGCCGCGCGCCCATGATGGCCCCACGCGGGCGCGCCGTCAGGGCGCGACGGTCGAATTCCCGCGCGCCCACCAGCCGCCGGGGTTCCTGCTCCGGGACGCCGAGCTTTCCTTCTTTCTGGGCGGCGACTCCGCCGGGCCGCGGCGCTACGCCGGCCGCCTGCAGGGACTCACCAGCGCCCCCGCGTTGTACGGCCGGCCCACCACGCTCGAGGTGCGCGCCCCGACCGTAACGGCGGACGGGATGTTCGATCACGTCCACGCGACCTCCCGCGATGTGATGGGCGCGACGGTGCGCGGCATTGCCCTGCCCGCGATCGCGCTTCCCGGCCTGCCGCTGCGGGTGACCCCGGGCCGCGGCGACGTGTCGCTCGGGTTCGCGCTGTACGGCGACTCGCTGCGCGGTCGCTGGACCGTGAGCGCCCCCGCGGCGACCTGGCAGCGCGACAGCGGCGCCGCGGGAGGACTGGCGGCCGATCTCCTGTGGCGCGTCGTATCGGGGATCGAGAACCTCGATCTCACGGCCGAGCTGGGCGGCACCCTGTCCCATCCCGAGCTGCATGTGCGGTCCAATCTCGATCAGGCCGTGTCCGAGCGGCTGCACTCGATGATCGGCGCCGAAGTGGACGCGGCGGAGTCGCGGTTGCGCGTCGAGGTGGACCGGATCGCGGACCAACAAGTCGCCCCGCTCAAAGCCCAGGCCGCCCAGCTGACGGCCGAGGCGAATGCGCGCGTGCAACAGGGGCGCAAGGCGCTCGACGCCGCGCAGCAGCAGGTCGAGCAGCAAATACGGCGACTGACCGGAGGGATTCGGCTCCCGTAGGTCCCACGTTCAAACCGAGTTCACGTTCCCGGCATCTCACACATGTGGCAACGATCGCTCGCGCGATAGACGACCTGGTCCGCCGGGCCCAATCGGGCGAGGAGGCCGCGTTCGAAGCCCTGTACCGCGCGCACGCGGGCCGGGTCTTCGCCCTGTGCCTGCGGCTCTCGGGCGACCGCACGCGCGCGGTCGAGCTGGTGCAGGACGTGTTCGTCCACTGCTGGGAGCGGTTGGGGAGCTTTCGCGGCGAGAGCGCCTTCGGGTCATGGCTGTACCGGCTCGCGGTGAACCTCGTGTGGATGGCGAACCGCGGCGACCGCCGGCGCGAGGCACGGGTCCTCCCGGTGGAAGACCCCCAGGCCCTGGAGCGGAGCGGTGCTGCGCCGACGGCGGGGTTGAGCGTCGATCTGGAGCGCGCGATCGGGTCGTTACCCGACGGCGCACGGGAGGTGTTCGTGCTGTATGACATCGAAGGCTATCACCACGAGGAGATCGCCCGGATGACGGGGATCGCCGTGGGGACCTCGAAAGCGCAGCTGTTCCGGGCGCGGCGCCTGCTGCGGGAGCAGCTGGACCGATGAACGAGCGCGAGCGCGAGACCGAGCTGACCCCCGAGCAGCAGCGGGCCGTGGGGGAGCTGCCGCGGAGCATCGAGCCGCCGGTGGATGTGTGGCCGGGGATTCGGGAGCGGATCAGGCAGGGCAAGCGGGGAGCGGGGAGCGGGGAGCGGTCGTGGCGGTTCTGGGTGCCGCTGGCCCTCGCGGCATCACTGGTGCTAGCGGTGGGAGCCCGATTGGCGTGGGTACGGTCCGCTTCCTGGCCGGTGGAGCGTACCGCCGGGGTGCCGCGTGTGGATGGCGCGCCGATGGGGCCCACTGGGACGCTGCGCGTTGGGGAATGGATCGAAACCGACGACAGCTCGCAGGCGGTGATCGTCGTGGGCACGATCGGTCACGTCGACGTCCGGCCCGGCTCGCGCGTGCGGCTGGTGCGCGCGCGCGACACGGACCATCGGCTCGCCCTGGCCTACGGCGCGATCCACGCCAAGGTGGACGCCCCACCGCGGATCTTCTTCGTGGAGACCCCGGCGGGCACCGCCATCGACCTCGGCTGCGAGTACACGCTGGAGACCGACAGCGCGGGACGCGGGCTGATTCATGTGACGGGCGGGTACGTGGAGTTCGCCGCCCACGGCGTGCGCTCGATCGTGCCGCTCGGCGCCTACGCGCTGACGCGCCCGGGACAGGGGCCCGGCGTTCCCTACCTCGAGGACGCGCCCGCCGCGCTACGGGTGGCGCTCGAGTCCTTCGATTTCGAGGGGGGCGGAGCGGCGGCGGCGCGCCAGGCACTCGCCGCGGCACGCGCCGAGGATGCGCTCTCGCTCTGGCACCTGCTGGCGCGGGTCGAGCCCGGGCTGCGCGGCGAGGTGTACGACCGGCTGGCGGCGCTCGTGCCGCCGCCGGCCGGGGTCACGCGCGAGGGGGCGCTGACCCAGGATCCGGCGACGCTGGAGCACTACTGGAGTCTCATCCGGCGCATCGAGTTCCGGCGGATCATCCTGAAGGGGATCCGGGACATCGATCCGCGCACGGGCG
>JBGPHP010000245.1:0-4312 GCA_041484445.1 Gemmatimonadota bacterium | reverse complement strand
AGATGTCCATCTCCTTGAGCATGGACATCACCTGCTCGCTGGAGATCCCGAACTCCGCTGCCAGATCATGAATCCGTGTCGCCACTCACTCCTCCGAAATCCGCATCAACCCGCGCGCCAGTGCGCGGTCTCCCGTACCCGCCGCCTGCACCGGCGGGCGCCCGAGCCGGGCGCCCAGCTGCTCCGCCGTCGGCCCCCGCAGCACGGGAACGCCCCGCGCGACGGCCAACCGCTCCACCTTCTCCTTCGTCCGGGCACTGGCATCCGCCGCCAGCACCACCAGCACCAGCCGGTCTTGCTGCAACCGGGCCCGCACGCCTGCCACACCGATCACGACCTGCCCACCCCGGAGGCCGAGGCCCAGGAGCCCGGCGAGCCGGTCACTCACGCCGGCGCGGGAGTATCCGCTGGAGCCCCCGGCTCTTCCCCACCTTCCTCGGTGAGCTCGTTCAGGAACGCCATCAGCCGCTCCGCGAGCTCCGGCGTCATGCCTTGCAGCTTCTCCACGTCTTCACGCTCGAGGTCGATCACATCCTGCAGCGTCTTCTTCCCGTTCTGCTCCAGCAGGGTCATCAACTCCGGCGGGAATCCCTGCAGCTCGGCCAGCGGAACCTTCACCGCCTGCTCTTCCTCCGGCGGCAGCGGCGCGAACAGCGGGCCCTCCCCACCACGCTCCAACCACTCGCGGCTGGAGTAAAGGTCGATCTTCCAGCCGGTCAGCTCGGAGGCGAGGCGCACGTTCTGCCCGTTACGGCCGATCGCCAGGGAGAGCTGATCTTCATCCACGATCGCCTGGATGGTGCGGGTCTCGGGATCGGAGAACACGCGCGCCACCCGCGCCGGGGCCAGGGCGAGCTTCGCGAAGCGCTCGGGATCGGGAGACCAGGGGACGATGTCGATGCGCTCGCCGCCCAGCTCGTTCACCACCGCCTGCACGCGAGAGCCCTTCAAACCGACGCAGGCGCCCACGGGATCGATGGCGTCGTCGCGCGAGATCACGGCGATCTTGGTGCGGCTTCCCGCTTCGCGGGCGGTCGCGCGGATCTCCACGATCTGCTGCTGAATCTCGGGCACTTCGATCTTGAACAGCGCCTTCACGAACAGTGGATCGGCTCGAGACAGGATCAGGCGCGGTCCCTTGGGAGTCTCTTCGATGCGCTTGAGCACCGCGCGGATCGTGTCTCCCTGATGGAAGTGCTCGCGGTGGTTCTGCTCGCGGTAAGGGATGATCGCCTCCGCCTCGCGGAACTTGGCGAGCATCACCACGATCTTGCCCCGCTCGATCTGCTGGACCTCGCCCGGGAGCAGGTCGCCCACCTTGCCGGAGAATTCCTCGCGGATGCGGGTCCGCTCGCCTTCGCGCACGCGCTGGATGATGCGCTGCTTCGCGGCCTGCACCGCGGTCCGTCCGAACTCGCCGAAGGGCACTTCTTCCTCGAGCACGTCGCCGGGCTGAAAATCGGGATCTTCGAACCGCGCTTCTTCCAGAGCCACCTGGGTACCGGGATCCTCGACCGTTTCGACCACGGTCTTCAAGACCACGATGCGGATCGTGCCCTTCAGCTCGTCGATCGAGATCTCGGCCCGCACGTTCGGGCCATAGCGCTTCACCAGGGCGGCGTGCAAACCGTCCTTCAACAGTTCGATCATCTCACCGCGCTCGAGCTGTTTTGTGGTCGTCAGCTCGCGAATCGCGGAGACTACGTCAGGTGCGTTCGCCATCAGTCTCTTCCCATCATCGGTATGACGTCATCAGTCGTCGGTCACCAATCCACCGCCAGTCGGGCCTCGCGTGCCGCCGCCATCGGCAGCGTCAGCGGCTCGCGCCCCTCGGGCTGCAGCACGACGGTGGCTTCGTCGGGCACCGCCACGATGCGGGCTCGCACCCGCCCCAGGCCATCCAGCTTCACGGACACGTCCCGTCCGACGAAGCGGACCCAGTGGCGGTGCCAGCGCAGTGGCCGGTCCATCCCCGGGCTCGAGACTTCGAGCTGGTAGCGCGCACCCAAGGGCCCGCCCTGGTCGAGCCAGACCTCCAGGGCCCGGCTGGCCCGCGCGCAGTCTTCGACCGTCACGCGCCGCTCGGGGTCCCCCGGGGGCCAATCGATGCGCACTTGGACGAGCGGCCGATGCGGCGTGCCGCCCAGGCGAATGTCGGCCAGGTCGAGCCCCAATTCCTCGAGGCGGGCTCGGACGGCCTCCACCAGGGTGTCGGAGAGCATAAAAAAAAGCGCGGGCCGAACTTCGCCCGCTTCGCTGCGGAATCTACCCGGGGCCTCCCCCCTGTCAAGCCAACGGCCGGCCCAGGTAGGCCACCATGCGGCCGTCTCGCCCCCCCGAGGCGCGATGCGAGTAGAACCGGTCCGTGTGATGGGCCGTACAGAAGGTCGAAATGGTGACCTCGCGGATTCCCAGATTCGCCGCCCGGGCTGCGAGGATCGACCGCAGGTCGACGTAGCTCTGGCCCGCTTCACCGGGTCGCCCGTTGAGCTTCTCGGCGACCTCAGAACCTACTTCATAGCAGTTACCGCAAATGCCTACGCCACAATGCATTACGATACTACGTCTGGAGGCATTGGAATGTCCAGTGAGGATCTCGACGCCTTGCTCCAGCACGCCCCCGGCAACGCCGCGCCACCCGGCGTGCAACAAGGCGACGACGCCCCGTTCGGGGATCGCGAGATAGACGGGGATGCAGTCAGCCACCGTGATCGCGAGGAGCACTCCAGCCTGAGCCGTAGCATGGCCGTCCACCCCGTCCAGCACGATCCACCCCGGGGGGAGGTTCTCGTGCCACTGCACGGTAGTGTCATGCACCTGATGGCCCAGCACGAGTGTCGGAAAGCGCGGCTCGAACGCCCGGCGGAACGCCCGCCAGCGGGTCATGACTTGTCCGACCGCTTCCTCGCTCCAGAGGCCCAGGGAAAAACCACCCAGCCGGGTCGTGATGCCCGCCACGAGGCCGAAACGCGCGGCCCAATCGGCCAGCTCGAGCCGCGGCACGGCGGCGTCGCCCGCCGGAACCTCGAGCACGAGCGTGGCCGCGAGCGGCCCGGCAGTCGGCGCGGCCGCCGTCGTCTCGGGGTCAGCGCCCATCCTCGCGCCGTTCGATGTGGGCGCCGAGCGCGCGCAGCCGCTCGTCGATTTTCTCGTAGCCGCGCTCGATCTGCCCCACGTTGTGGATCACCGATTCGCCTTCGGCGGCGAGAGCGGCGAGCAGCATCGCCATCCCCGCCCGGATGTCGGGACTTTCGACCTCTCCCCCGCGCAGGGGCGACGCGCCCGCGATCACCGCCCGATGGGGGTCGCACAACACGATGCGCGCCCCCATCCCGATCAGCTTGTCCACGAAGAAGAGTCGCGACTCGAACATCTTCTCGAATACGAGCAGCGGTCCCTCGCACTGGGTCGCCACGACGATGGCGATCGACATCAGGTCGGCCGGGAACGCGGGCCAGGGCCCATCCTCGAGCTTGGGCACGTGGCCGCCCAGATCGGGCCGGATGCGGCGCTCCTGATTGTGCTCGACGACGAGCGTGTCCCCCTCCAGCCGGGGACGCACGCCGAGCCGGTCGAAGGCGAACAGCGTGGCCCGCAAGTCCTCGGCGCGCACGCCCTCGATCCGGACGGCGCCATTGGTGACCGCCGCGAGCCCGATGAAGGAGCCGACCTCGATGTGGTCCGGACCGATCGTGAACGGCTCCGGGGCGGCGAGCGGCTCACCCCCCTGCACCGTGAGGGTGTTGGTGCCGACGCCGTCGATCCGCGCCCCCAGCCCCGCGAGGAATCGGGCGAGATCCTGCACGTGCGGCTCGCTCGCCGCATTGCGCAGCACGGTGCGGCCGCGGGCCATGACCGCCGCCATCAGGGCGTTCTCGGTGCCGGTCACGCTCGGCTCGTCCAGGAACACGTCGGCGCCGGTGAGCTGCTTCGCCTCGAGCCGGTAGCGGTTTCCGACCTCCACCTCCGCCCCCAACGCCTCGAGCGCGAGGAAATGCGTGTCGACCCGGCGGCGGCCGATCACATCGCCGCCGGGCGGCGGCAACGCGACCCGTCCGAACCGGGCCAGCATCGGTCCGGCGAGCAGAATCGACGCCCGGATGCGCGCGCATAGGGCGGCATCGAGCTCGCGGGGCTCGGCGGTCCGGGTGTCCACCGATACCGCGTTGGCGCCGAGCCACTCGACCTTCGCGCCCAGATGCTCGAGCAGCGCGAGCATCGTCTCGACGTCGCGAATGTGGGGGACGTTCTCGATACGGCAGGGTGCGGGCGAGAGCAGCGTCGCCGCCAGGATCGGCAGGGCCGCGTTCTT
>JBGPHP010000244.1:0-4345 GCA_041484445.1 Gemmatimonadota bacterium | reverse complement strand
TGTTTGGCAACGATCCATGCGTCGGACTTGACGGCACCCAGCTCTTTGAAGGGCTCTTGGACGAGATCAGCATGTACTCCCGTGCCCTCTCCGCAACAGAAGTGGAGGCGATCTTCCAGGCCGGAGGTTCGGGCAAGTGTGCTCCTACTGCCGTCGTAACCGGTCACGGTGCTGAGTCTGGCCTAATCGTCTTCACCAACCCCTGCGTAGGAACACTGAGCTATAGTCTCGATATGGTTCAGGCGGGGAGAACGCGGATCAGCATAACCGACTCCCGAGGGCGCCTCGTCCGCTGCATTCTCGATAGCGAGCTGCCACCGGGGCGGCATACATTCACCTGGCGACCAGAAGGTGGCCGTGAACTCTCGAGTGGCGTCTACTGGCTCCGAATCGAAACTGGACCCCATCCTGATAGCCGCCGTTTTGTGCTCCTCAGATAGCCTGACGATCGCGCCTTGGCTTGCCCAACAAGGCCATGAACCCGCTGGCCGCCGCTTCGCGTCGTCCACGGGTTATGGCTGGCGTTGGGCAGTGAAGCAGCGAGATCAGCGCTGAAGAGCCTTCGGATTCTTCGCGCTGAAGTCGCTGGTGGGGCGGGGTTTGGTAGGCCCCGCCCGGGCACCCTGACTTTTTTTCTTCGCACTGGGGTGTTTTTTTCTGGCGTCGTAGTAGGAAAGTAGATAGACTTTCCCTATGACACGTTCTCCGTCCCAGACCAGTGCCGCAGGCCGGCGCCTGCTGGCGCGGCTGCGCACGATTGGGCCGTTCACGGACGGCTCGTTGACGTTGACCACGAAGCGCTGCGGTCGCGCCCGGTGTCGGTGCGTGACCGAGGGGCCGCTCCACCCGACGGCCTGGCTCACCTGGAAGGAGGGTCCCACAACGCATTCGCTGTATGTTCCGATCGCGTGGCGTGACGAGGTGGCGGCATGGATCGCCGAGGCGCAGCGGCTCCGGCACGTAATGCACGAGATCTCCGCGGCCCAGCGCGCGTTCCTGCGGGCTCACCGCGGGACCCGCCCGCGCTAATCCAGGTCCTTTTCCGGACCCTGCATCACTTCTTCGGGCCGATTGCCCCCTTGTTTCGGGGGGTGACGGATCCGCGGGCGCCCCAGCGGATCACCTATCCGCTGGCCGCGCTGACATTCGCGGGCGTCCTCCTGTTCCTCTGCCGCATAGGGGCCCGGCGCCAAGTCGGGTTGTTGTTGCGCACCGAGGCCGGGGCGCGCAGCTTTCAGACGCTCTTCGGCGTGGACGCGGTGCCACATGGCGATACGCTCGCCCGCACGTTCCGCCTGCTCGATCCGGCGCAGCTGCAGACGGTGGTGACCGGGCTGACCACGACGCTGATCCGGCGCACGGTGCTGGACGGCGGGCGTCTGCTGGAGCGGTTCTTCGTCGTGGCGATCGACGGCACGGGGACGCTCACGTATCACACCCGCCACTGTGACCACTGTCTGACGCGGACGCAGCAGGGGCGGACGCTCTATTACCACTGCGTGTTGGAAGCCACGCGGGTGACGCCGACCGGGTTTGCCTGGTCCGTGATGAGCGAGTTCATCGAGAATCCCGGGCCGCATCCCACGAAGCAGGATTGTGAACTGCGGGCCTTTTATCGGCTGGCCGCGCAGTTGAAGGCGCAGTGTCCGCGCCTGCCCCTGGTGCTGTCGCTGGATGGGCTGTACGCGTGCGGACCGGTGTTCGCCCAGTGTCGGCAGTACGGCTGGAGCGACATGATTGTGCTGAAGGACGCCGATCTCCCCTCGGTGCACGAAGAGGCCGCGGCGCTCCAGCCACTGCAGCCCGCGAATCGCCTCGTCTGGTCCCCGGCAGGGCCGCACTCGATCCGGCAGGTCTTTCGGTGGGGGGACGCGCTCACCTACGCGGACACGGCGCGGCGCGTCCACACGCTGTCGGTACTGGAATGTCAGGAGACGCGGGCGGATGCCCAGGGAACGCCGAAGACGACGACCTTCAAATGGGTGACGGACCGCTCCCTCACCGCGCAGACGGTGGTGGCGCTGGCCCAGGAGGGCGGGCGCCTCCGGTGGAAAGTAGAGAACGAAGGCTTCAATGTCCAGAAGACAGGGGGATACGGCCTGGAGCATGGATACTGTGATGATGTCACGGCGGCGAAAGTGTTCTATTACCTGCTGCAGATCGCGCACCTGCTCGCCCAGCTCGTGGAGAAGGGGAGCCTGCTGCGCCGCGCGTTCCCCACCGGGCTCGGGTCCGCCAAGAACACCGCGTGGTGCGTGTTGGAGGCGTGGCGCGCCGAGGGACTCGACCGAGACTCCCTGAGGCGGATCGAGCAGGGGCGCTTCCAGATTCGCTTCGATTCCTCCTGACCGGCAGGTTGGCTCTCGTCCGTCCGTCCCCCCCCCGCACCCCATGCACCATCTCGCCCGACCCACCGTAGGCTGGGGGCGGACCGATCGTACCCTCCGACGTCACGTCGACGCGTCACAGGCCGTTCTCGCGACCGCGCGCCCCCTTCAATCGCCTGACTCTTCACCGCTGGCCGGCAGACCTGTCTGTTGACACGCATGAGCCATATGATAATCTGCAAGCATCTCATTCATTGTCCTTGACCGCATGACGATCGCATCTTCAACCGAGCCCCTGCTCACCCTCTACAACCGACACAATGCCGCATGCGGTGAGCCGCCGCATCTGACCAACAACGATCGTGGCCGCTACATCGGGTATTTTGCAAACGAACACGGCGATCAGTGGCTCTTCGTCGATGATCCACCGACGGGCACGGCGATCCTGCGCTGTGGGGACGCGAACTGGGCTACGACCTATAGGATCCACGGACCGGACGACTTGCCGTCCCACATGAATGACGCGGAGCGCACGTGGGCGCGGATATGTTGGCAGGCAGCCTCCTTCAGCATGCGTGAGCGGGCGCAGATGGCAGCACCAAGCGCCTTCGGTAGTGAACGTGCAGCAGCATGATGCGCCACGCCTCTCGGGAGCACTACCCTATGCGACAATCGAGTGAACTGACAGTCTACCAGATCACGGTGACCCTGCGGGGGAGCACACCCCCTATTTAGCGGCGTCTCCTCGTCCCGCGCGATGTCACCCTGCATGCGCTCCACCTCATGCTCCAGCGCGCGATGGGCTGGAGGAACGGGCACCGGCATGAATTCGAGGCAGACGGCGTGCTCTACGGTACGCCGCGGCACCCCGAGCTCGGTCGCATACGAGCCAGCGAGCGGAAGACACGGCTCGCGGAGGTGGTGCAGCGCCCGGAACAGAGGCTCGTCTACCGGTACGACTTCTTTGATCGGTGGGAGCACGATGTCGTCGTGGAAGCAGTGCTCGCGCCAGACCGGGCTGTCAAAGATGCGCAGGTCCTCGCGGGGAACGGGCCTGTCCGCCCGAGGAGGTGGGCGGTATCAAGGGCTATGCAGAATTCCTTCGAGTGGGTGCAGACGCCATGCGCCTCGCGCCGACGCGCTGGCGCGTGCGGCAGCGTGGCAGATTTGATCCAGAGTCCTTCGATCTGACGAAAGCGAATCGCCGCCTGCGCGGCCTTCACGGAAAACGCATCGATACCCGTCGCGTCATTGCCCTTCGGGAGCAAGGGCATACTCTTGCTTCGATTGCGCGCGACCAAGGGGTCACCCACCAGGGGGTGTCCTGGCACGTGCGCAGGACCGCACCGCATCTCATCGGCGTGCGGTCGTTCGAGCCAAGGTCCCTGCGACGCACACCGCTCCGGTGTCAGCGCTGCGGCAGGGGCTTTGTCATGCCTACGAGCCAGGCAGTCACCCGTCGCTTCTGCTCCATGCGCTGTGCGGCGGACGCGCGGAGACGATACCCACGATCTCCCATTGCACCGGGCACACCAGAACACGCACATTGGGTGTACGAGATGGTCAAGACGTACGCGCCCGAGAAGACCGCCACGTATCGCGCCCGCGCCGAGGCGCGGAAGCGTCATGCTGCATGACGGCCCGACGAGTCGCGCGGCCGTGCTCTCCTCGCATGCGGACGGTGACGCATGGAACGAATCGTAGTATCCTATCGAAGAGGAGCGGATATCGGTTGAAGTGAAGGAGGCGGACTTCCGTCTCACCCAGGGAGCGCCGAGTCACGGTGATCCGGACGCGACGCTCTGTGCGCTCCAAGATCAAGACGCGATGAGAAACAGTGCACTCACGGCAGAACCTCCACGGCGCCCTCGTGCGTGAGTCGCGCCCGCAAGAGGGTGATGGGTGGCTGTGCAAGAGTCGCGACCTTTTCGAGGAGCGCATCGTCTTGTTGGGCAATCTTCGCTACAAGGACGATCTGCGAAATGATCCCGGGTGGAAGTGCGAGCGGCACACCGCGT
>JBGPHP010000243.1:0-4360 GCA_041484445.1 Gemmatimonadota bacterium | reverse complement strand
ATCTCCCCTCGGGGCTGATCGACCGCTTCCGCAAGGACGCGCAGCGCGCCGCCACGCTCGACCACCCGCACCTCGTCTCGATGTTGAGCTTCGGCGCGACCGACGAAGCCGTGTGGTACGCGATGGAGTACGTGCAGGGGCGCTCGCTCGGCGACCTGCTCCGCACCGCCGACCGCATGGACCTGAAGACCTGCCTGCGCCTCGTCGAGCAGATCGGCTCCGCCCTCGAGTACGGGCACCGCCGCGGCATGATCCACGGCAATCTGAAGCCCGCCAATGTGCTGGTCGATCCCGAAGGCTGGGCGCGCGTCGCCGACTTCGGCGTCAACGCCGCCTTCGGCACGCTGCCGCGCCGCGCCCCGGAGCAGTCGATCGAGGAGAACTACGGGCACACGGCGCCCGAGCAGTTCGGGGACGCGGGCGAGCTGGAACCGGCCGCCGATCAGTACGCGCTCGCGGTGCTCGCCTTCGCCTGCCTCGCGCGCCGCCCGCCGTTCGTGGGCGAGACGCTCGAGGAGATCACACGCCATCACCTCGAGGGGCCGGTCCCGCTGGTCGCCGAGTCGCGGCCCGACCTGCCCGCATACGTGTCGAGCGCGCTGGCGCGCGCTATGAGCCGCGCCCCGGCCGATCGCTTCCCCGGCGTGCTCGACTTCGCGACCGCACTCGCCGGCGTGGCCCTTCCCGAGCCGGCTCCCGCGGCGGCGGCGCAGCCCGAGTCGTCTCCGGTCGAGGCCGCGCTCAGCGAGCCCGCGCCGGCCCCCGCACCGGCGCCAGCCGCGGAGCTGCCGCGCGCACCCGAACCCGCGCCCGAACCCGAGATTACGAAACAGCCGGAGCCGGAGCCGGTCGCAGCCGCGCCCTTGAAGCTCGAGCCGCCGGCCGCCGAGCCGGTTCCCGAGCCCGTCGCGGCCGAGGCCGAGCTGGCGCGTCCTCCGCTCCTCTTTGTGGAACGCGGCGGCCGGACGCGCGCGCGCGACGAGGACGAGGACGAGGACGACGAGATCGAGCGCAAGATCGCCCTGACGCGCGATATGCATCGTCAGGCGACGGCCGCCCAGGACGATGAAGAGGCGGAGCGGAAAGAGAAGGCGTCCGAGCCGGTACTGCTCTGGCCCGGCCCGCGCGAGCACGCTCCCGCCGCACCGGCAGCACAGGAACCCGCGGCGGCCGCGGCTTCGGCCGCCGGGGAGCACGAGCGGCCGCCGTCGTTCGTCTTCTTGGACCGAAACCATGTCGCCGCGCTGCCCCCGCGGCTGCGGCAGATGGCCGAGGAGTTCTGGCGGTTGACCGGACGCTGGCGCGCCCTGCCGCGCAATATCCGCTACGGCTCGCCGGCGGCCGCCGCCGTCGTGATCCTGGCGCTCGTGTGGTGGCGGGTGGCACGCGGCCACGAGGAGCGGGGCCCCAACTTCGTGACCGAATCGCCGCCGGCCGGGCTCGTGGAGTCCGGCACGCCGCATCCGACGACGGTGCGTGGCGGTACGCCGCGGACCCGTCCCTCGACGCAGCGCGCCACCACGCCGGCCGGGGGCACGACTACCCCCACGAACCCGGCGTCCCCCGACAGCGGCGCCCGGCGGCACCCGCCTGGTCCGACCGGCGGGGCGCTCGAGCCCGCGCACCTGTTCATCGCCGCGTCTCCCTGGGGTGTGCTGTTCGTGGACGACCGCCAGATCGGCAACACCCCGCAGGCCGACGTGAAGGTGCCGCCCGGCACGCACAGCATTCGGATCACGCGGGACGGCTACCTGCCCTATGAGACCATCATCGCGATCGAGGCCGGCGAATCACTGCGGCTCACCGACATCGTGCTGCAGGAGAAGCCGCAGTGAGCCGCGCGCGCGCGGCAGCAGCGGCGCTCCTCGCTCTCGGGATCGCCGCCGTTCCGGCTCGGGCCCAGGATTCCACCGCTCAGGGCGCCGCGGCCGGCGCCGCGCTGTCCAGCGGGTTGCGGCACTACCAGTCCCTGGAATACGACTCGGCCACGATCTACCTGCGCCGCGCGCTGGCCGGCGTGGCGGGCGATACCCTCAGCGATTCCGGACGCGACCGCGCGCTCACGTATCTCGCGGCGGCGGAGCTGTTCCGCGGCCGGCGCGACTCCGCGTTCGCCACGTTCCGGCGCCTCGTGGTCTACAACCCCCGCGCCCGCCCCGATCCCCTGGTGTTCCCGCCCGAGGTCACGACGATCTACGACTTCGCCCGTGAGGCCACCAAGGTGGTCCGGGTGGAAGCGCCGCGCGACACATCGATCCGGCTCGGCGCCGATCGCTTCCGGGCGCGCCTCTATGCCAGCTCGTTCCACCAGGTGATCGTCACGCTGGAACGGGAAGACGGGTTCACGGTGAAGACGCTGTATGCGGGTCCGATCAGCGACACCCTGAACGTCTTCTGGACGGGGGAGGACACGATCTTCCTGGCGAACGACTCCGGACGCCTCGTCTTCTCGGTCACGTCGCTCACCAACGCCGGCCGCCAGGGCCGCGTGGTGCGGCTGCCGCTCGACGTGGTGCTGGGGCCCCAGGACACGCTGCCGACACCGCCGCCGCTCCCCGATTCCCTCTTCCTGCCCGAGCGGGAACCCGCCGGCCGGGGGCTTGGCGCGCTGGGACGCGGAGCCGGCGTGGGCCTCGCCGTCGCGCTGCTCCCCGGCCTGGTGGCCGGGGGGACGGCGCCGTCGGGGAGCCGCTACGTCGTGGCCGGAGGCCTGAGCATCGCCGGCCTGATCGGATTCTTGAAACACCGACCAGGACGCATGCTCCCGGACAACATCGCCGCCAACCAGTCGCTGCGCGAAGGATGGCAGGCGCAGGTCCAGACGACGATGCAGGAAAACGTGATCCGCGCCCAACAGAAGCGGCTCGACATCCACATCGGACCGCCGGAAGTGATCGGCGGGGGCCCATGACCCGCGCCGCCGCGTTCGCCCTGTTGCTCGCAGGCGCCGCCGCCCCGCTGTCCGCCCAGAGCCCGTGGCGCTGGGAAGCCGGGCTGTCGGGCGTCGGCATGCGGGTGAACAGCACCACCGGACCCGCATCGCAGAAGCTGTCGGGCGCCGTGTTCGGGTTTCAGGGACAGATGGTCTACAGCGGACTCGTCACGCTCAATCTCGGTTACTGGCAGGGCCAGCTCACGCCGGCCAGCGGCTCGACCGCGACGATCGCGCAGCGCGACGTGGTGGAAGGGTACGCCCAGCTCGGCGCGCAGCCGTTGTCGTGGCTGTCGGTGCGCTTCGGGCCGCACGCCTGGACCTACATCAGCAATGCGGGCCGGCAGCGCTGGTTCCTGATGGAGGCGCGGGCCCGGGCGCAGGGAGAGATCGTCCCCGACATCCAGTCGTACATCGAGCTGTGGCACGTCTTCTCGGCGAACGTCAACGTGCCCCAGGGATTCCAGTCCGGCATGGGCGGCGAAGGCGGCATCAGCCTGCGGGTGCGCGACGTCCCCGTGATCCCCGAGCGTTTCCCGGTGCGGATCCGGGCGGCCTACGGCATCGAGCGGGTGCGGATGAACGGCGCGGGACGGACGGAAGTGGTGGACCGGCTGTCGCTCTCGATCGGCATCGAGAGCCGCTGAATCAACCGGCGATCAACGGTCGGGCACGATCCGGTAGAGAATCTCCCCATTCCGAATCAAGCCGAACTGCTCCCGCGCCGCCCGCTCCTGGGTGGCGGGGTCGTTTTCGAGCGCGCGGGCCAGCCGCGCCAGGGAATCGAGACTCGCCCGCAGCGCCGCGACGGAATCACGCTCCTCGGCGAGCTGGCTCCGCAGGGTGAGCCAGTCGAGCGTGCTATACTCGCCGGCGAACACCGCCACCAGGAGGAGGGCAACGCCGCCGCCCAGCCCGATGAGGCGCGCGCGTTTCACAGGCCGTAGAGGTCCCGGCCGGGATAGTGGCCGACATCGCCCAGCGCCTCGGCGATGCGCAGGAGCTGGTTGTACTTGGCGACGCGGTCGGTGCGCGAGCCGGAGCCCGTCTTGATCTGCCCCACCCCGCTCGCCACCGCCAGGTCCGCAATGAACGTGTCTTCGGTCTCTCCCGAGCGGTGCGAGATGACGGCCCCGTATCCGTTGGAGCGTGCCAGCTCGATGCACTGCAGGGTTTCGGTGAGCGTGCCGATCTGGTTCACCTTGATGAGGATGGCGTTCGCGACGCCTTCCTCGATGCCGCGCGCCAGACGCTCCACGTTGGTGCAGAACAGATCGTCACCCACCAGCTGGACCCGGCTGCCAAGCGTCTCGGTCAGCTTGGCCCACCCAGCCCAGTCGTCCTCGGCCAGGCCGTCCTCGATCGAGACGATCGGGTAGCGGTCGATCCAGGACTTATAGAGCGCGATCATTTCCTCGGCCGTCTTCT
>JBGPHP010000242.1:0-4439 GCA_041484445.1 Gemmatimonadota bacterium | reverse complement strand
TCGTGTGGCGGTCCTTCTACCGGATGCGCATCGAGGCCGAGTAAGGCGGCAATGACCGCGGCGCAGATCGTCGTCACCGCGCTCGGGGTCGCCGCCATCGTCTGGGTGCTGTGGTATTTCCTGCTCTCGCACCGCCCCGCCGTGGCCAGCCGGCTCGTGCGGGGCGTGCAGGAGATCGCCGTCACGGTGAAGGGTGGATACTCTCCCGACACGATCCTCGTGCAGGCGGGGAAGGCGGTCCGGTTGCAGTTCTACCGTGACGAGACGGCGGATTGCTCGGAGCGGGTGGTGTTCGAGCACTTCGGGATCGACCGCCGGCTGCCCGCGTTCGAAACCACGACCATCGAGTTCACGCCGTCCGAGCCGGGCGAGTATCCGTTCCGCTGCGGCATGTCCATGTTGAAGGGGCTGCTCGTCGTCGAGCCGCCGGGCGACCGGCGCTCCGCCCCGACGCCCCATCGCAACCATGGCTAAGCAGCGCATCATCCTCCCGATCGAAGGCATGAGCTGCGCCGCCTGCGCCCAGACGGTGCAGCAGGCGTTGGGCGCCACGCCCGGCGTCGCGGCGGCGAGCGTCAACTACGCCACCGCCAAGGCGGCGGTGGACTACGACGACGCGCAGACGGGGGTGGGTCGGCTGGCCAAGGCCGTGCGCGACGCCGGATACCAGTGCGGCCAGGCGAGCGTGACCTTCGCCATCGCGGACCTGCACTACGCCCCCAGTACCGCCGGTCTCGAGCACGAGCTCGCCGCCGTGCCCGGGGTGATGCGGGCCGTCGCCAACCAGGCGACCGAGTCGGTCACCGTCACCTACGTCCCCGGCATCACCACCGCGGATCAACTCGAGGACGCCGTACGCACGGCCGGGTTCCAGGTGGCCGAGCCGATCGCGGCCGAGGATCCGGTGGAGCGTGAGCGGCTGGCGCGCAGCCGGGAGATCCGGACGCTCAGCTGGCAGCTCGCCCTCGCCGCGACGGTCGCCGTGCTCACGATGCTCGGCGCCATGCTACTGATGGCCGGGCACGGCGACTCGGCGGCCGGCGCCATCGGTCAGATCGATCTGCTGGGGCGCCTGCTCATGCCGCTCGCCGTGCGGCTGCGCCACGCGTTGGGCGAGGGCGGCCTCGTGAGCGAGCCGACCCGCCTCAAGCTGATTCTCGCGGGACTCACGGTTCCGGTGCTGCTCTGGCCGGGACAGCGGTTCTACCGGGGCGCCTGGAGCGGATTCCGTCATCGCACCGCCGACATGAATACGCTGATCGCCGTCGGGACCGGCGCCGCCTTTCTCTATTCCGTCGCGACCACGCTGGCGCCGGGCCTGTTCACGCACGCGGGCCTCCCCGCCGACGTCTATTACGAAGCGGTCGCCGGCATCATCGCGCTGATCCTGCTCGGCCGCCTGCTCGAAGCCCGCGCCAAGGGTCGCACGTCCGCGGCCATCCGGCGGCTCGCCTCCCTCACCCCGCCGATCGCGCACGTGTACCGCGGCACCACCACGCACGATGTGCCAGCCGCCGCCGTGGAAGTGCGCGACGTGCTGGTGGTGAAGCCGGGCGAGCGCGTTCCCGCCGACGGCTTCGTCACCGAGGGATCGTCGACGGTCGACGAATCGATGCTCACGGGGGAGCCGATGCCGGTGAAGAAGAAGCCGGGCGATGAGGTGATCGGGGGCACCCTGAACACCGCCGGCAGCTTTACCTTCCGCGCGGCGCGGGTGGGGAAGGACACGGCGCTGGGTCAGATCGTACGTCTCGTGGAAGATGCCCAGGCCTCCAAAGCGCCGATCCAGGGCCTCGCCGACCGGGTCGCCGGCGTGTTCGTGCCCGTGGTGATCGCCATCGCGCTCGCCGCGTTCGTGCTCTGGTTCGACCTCGGCCCGCAGCCGGCGCTGCTGTTCGCCACCATCGCGCTCGTCACGGTGCTGATCATCGCCTGTCCGTGCGCGCTCGGGCTCGCCACCCCCACGGCGATTCTCGTCGCGACGGGGCGCGCTGCGGAGCAGGGGGTGCTGATCCGTGGCGGCGCGGCGCTGGAGCGCCTGTCGAAGGTACGGACGGTGCTGCTCGACAAGACGGGCACCATCACCGAAGGCCGGCCGGCCGTCACGCACATCGTCACGGCGCGCAAGCCCGACGGCACGGCGGTTCCGGCGCCGGAAGTGCTGCGCTGGGCGGCATCGGTGGAACAGCGGTCCGAGCACCCGATCGCCGGGGCGATCGTCCGGGCGGCCAAGGACCGGATGGTGCTGCTCCTCCCGGTCGAGAAATTCGCGGTGATGGAGGGGCGCGGCGTCCGGGGCACCGTCGATCGCCGCATCGTGGAGGTCGTCTCGGCGCGGCACGCGCGCGAGCGCAGTCTGGAGCTCGGGAGTCTGGCCCAGGACGCCGGCCGCCTCGCGGCCCAGGGACGCACGCCGGTGATCGTGGTGGTGAACAACACGGTGCACGCCGTGATCGCCATCTCCGATCCGGTGAAGCCCACCGCCAAGGAGGCCATCGCCCGGCTCAAGGGCCTGGGTCTGACGGTGCGGATGGTCTCCGGCGATACGCGGCCGGCCGCGCTCGTCGTCGCCGGGGAAGTGGGCGTCGACGACGTGATCGCCGAGGTGTTGCCTTCGCAGAAGGCCGATCTCGTGAAGAAGGAGCAGGCGCGGGGCACCGTCGTGGCGATGGTCGGGGACGGCATCAACGACGCGCCGGCGCTGGCCCAGGCGGACGTGGGGATCGCGATCGGCACCGGTACCGATATCGCGATGGAAGCGTCCGACGTCACCTTGATCCGCGGCGATCTGCGCGGGGTGGTCACCGCCGTCGAGCTGTCGCGGCGCACCCTGAACACGATCAAGCAGAACCTGTTCTGGGCGTTCCTTTATAACGTTCTGGGCATCCCGATCGCCGCCGGCGCGCTGTACCCGCTGACCGGCCTCCTGCTCTCACCGGTGATCGCGAGCGCGGCGATGGCGTGGTCCAGTCTCAGTGTGGTCTTGAACAGCCTGCGACTGCGGCGCTACACTCCGGCGTGGGTTTCCTAAACGACACCGAGGAGATGACATGAGGTACTTCCATAGAACGTCGTTGCCGCCGGGGGAGGTCCTGTCGGCTGCGAAGTCATACTTCGGGGCACGGCTGGCGCCGTCGGAAGAATCGGAGCGCCGGCTCGCGTTCCGAGGTGCGCTGGGGAAAGTGACCATCTCGGCGCGAGCGGAAGGTGGGCACTACACCTTCATCGACGTCCAGACGGATCAGGTGGGTGAATCCGAGCTCGACAAGGTCGCGAAGCGGTTTCTCGCGGAGGTGCATCGTCGCGTCGAGCCGGCCCACGAGGTGCGGGGGGCCTACTGACGCGGGTCACCCCGCCAGCTTCGCGCCGTACCCCGCTTCCACCACCGCCGCGACGAGTCGGATGGTCGTCACGGTGTCGTCGTCGAAATCCACCTCGGCTTCGCCGTCCTGGAGATCCACCACCGCCGAGTACACGCCGCTGACCCCCTTCAGGGCCTGCTCCACCGTCTTCTGGCAGTGCCCGCAGCTCATCCCCGTCACCTTGAGCTTCGCGCTGGCCATACACCGACTCCTTCCGCCATAGCTTGATTTGCCTCCCCCCAAGAGCCAACTTTCCCGCCCACTATAATTTAGCCGATGCCTCCCCACTCCGTACCCGACACCCGGTCGGAAGCGCCGGCCATCCCGGCCGAGCTCGAGCGGCCTCAACTGCTCGAGATGTACCGCTATTTGCGGCTCACGCGGGTGCTGGAGGAGCGGCTGGTCGCCCTGTATCGCCAGAGCAAGGTGATCGGGGGGCTGTTTCGCTCCCTGGGGCAGGAGGGAGAGTCGGTCGCCTCGGCCTACGCGCTGGAACGCGGCCGGCACCGCGATATCCTCTCGCCGCTGATCCGCAACCTCGGATCCATGCTGGTGATGGGGGCCAAGCCGATCGAGATCCTGCGCCAGTACATGGCCAAAGCCGAGAGTCCCACCGGCGGGCGCGAGCTGAACCTGCATTTCAACGACCTGGAAAAAGGCTACCTCGGCCAGATCTCCCACCTGGGCGACATGGTGCCCGTCATGGCCGGGATCACCCTGACCTTCAAGATGCGCGGCGAGCCGCGCGTCGGCCTCGTGTACGTGGGCGACGGCGCCACCTCCACCGGCTCGTTTCACGAAGGGCTGAATTTCGCCGCCGTGCAGCGCTGCCCGCTCGTGATGATCGCCGAGTACAACCATTGGGCCTACACCACGCCGCCGGAGAAACAGTACGCGGTGAAAGATCTGGCAGACAAGGCCAAGGGCTACGGGATCCACGCCGTCACGGTGGACGGCAACGACGTGCTCGCCGTCTACGAGGTCACGCGGCGCGCGGTCGAGCGGGCGCGGCGAGGAGAGGGACCGACCCTCATCGAGGCCGACACCATGCGCATGCGCGGCCATGCCGAGCACGAC
>JBGPHP010000241.1:0-4451 GCA_041484445.1 Gemmatimonadota bacterium | reverse complement strand
GGTGTTGTCCTCGGCGAGGAAGCGCTTGTTGCGAAAGTCGTAGTCCCACTCGCACCCGTAGTCCTTGTTGCTGTAGAGCACGCCGATGCGCCCGTCCACGACGATGGCCTTGAGGTAGTCGTGCACCAGGTCGTCGCCCCACCCGTTCAGCTCGAGTTCCGTCGTGGGCGGGCCGTCCGGGAACGTGAAGAAGGACCGGTACAGCTCGTGGTGCTGTGGCAGCTTTTGCAGCGCCGCGGGTCCGAACGCGGCGGTCATCTCGGCCTCGAAGGACTTCGCAAAGAGTCCGTCGATGTCGTGGTTGCAGTCGTCGGCGAACAGGAAGCCGCCGTTGTGGACGTAGCGCTCGAGCACCGCCCGCTCCCGCGTCGTGAGCTCGACCAGCCGGTGGCCGGCCAGGTAGCAGAAGGGGGCGTCGAATACGGCCTGGCTGCCCAGCGGCACGATCTGCTCCCGCGCGTTCACGTCGACGGTGGTGTACTCGATCAGGGAATTGAGGAGATTGGCGGGCATGCGCTGGTCGACATCCCAGTCGCCCGAGGCGTACTGCAGCCGCGTGAACGCAAAATCCGCCCGGCGGCGGTGCAGGGCGAGCGCACGGGCCTGGGCCCAGGGGGCCAGGGCGGCCGCACTGAGCGTACGGAGGAATTCGGCTCGGTTCATCCAGGTGTCGGATGTCGGGTGTCAGGCAATCTAGAAGGTGTCCCGACACCTGACACCTGACACCCGACACTCGCCTACACGGCGTCCGACAGGCTCGAGAAGGTGAAATCCCGGATCCGCATGACCGGCATCAGGCTCGTGATCCCCGCGTCGGAGCCCGACACGCGCTGCTGGCGGCCTAGCGCGTCCAGGTTGTTGAGCATGATCACCGGGCTCTCGTTGAAGCGGAAGTTCTTCACCGCGTACTTGATCTGACCGTTCTCGATGTAGAAGGTGCCGTCCCGGGTCAAACCGGTTACGAGGACGGTCTGCGGGTCTACGGAGCGGATGTACCAGGTTCGCGTCACCAGCACGCCGCGCGTGGTGTCGCGGATCAGCTCTTCGGTCGTGGCGGTCCCGCCGTCCATGATCAAATTGGGCGGGAACGGCACGGCCTTCACGCCCTTCTTCTGGGCCCAGTAGCGGGAGTAGAACATGTTCTTCACCATCCCGCCAGCCACCCAATCGGTGCGCTCGTAGGGGCGGCCGTCGCCCTGCCATGGGGAGGTAGGCACGTCGGGGTGCGCGGGGTCGGACCAGATATGCACCCGCTCATCCACCAGTTTCTCACCCACCTTGGTGCCGCCGCCCGGCTTCGCGAGGAAGCTCCTGCCTTCGTCGGCGCTCCGGGCCTGCATGTTGAACAGCAGGTTCCCGATGAGGTTGATGCCGGCTTCCGGCTCGAGGATGACGGTGTACTTCCCGGGCTCGATGGCCCGCGGGGTGCGGCTGGCGGCCGCTTTCTCGACGGCGATCCGGGAGGCCGCGGCGACGTCGAACTTGCTCAGATCGTTGGCTTCGCACGACCCGTAACCCGAGCCGGTGCCGTCATTGGATCGGACGGTCACGGAAAAATTGGCGCCGGTCTGCTGGTGGTAGGCGAAGAGCCCCGCCGTGTTCTTCATGGCCTGCCACTGCGCGCCGTCCTGCAGGAATCCGGCGGCGGTGCAGTCCTTCGCCTTGGCGGGCGTGATGCTGTCGGACGCCACCTGGGCGCGGTAGGCCGGCGCGATGGTCGCGATGTTGTCGAAGAACGCCCGCGTGGGCACATACGGCTGCTGTCCCATCGGCGGCATGAACTCGTCGTCTTCCGGAGCGAGGTGCGCCAGCTCCTCGGAGCGCCGGACCGCGCGTTCGATCGTGGCGTCGTCGAACTCGTTGATGGTGACCGTGCCGGAGCGCGTTCCGAAGTTCGACTGAATGACCATCTGCAGATCTTCGTTCGCCCCCGCCGTGCTCACCGTGTTGCGGGCGAAGCGGATGTTGCCGCCGCTGTTGGCGTTGAGGTTCACCTCGCACGCGTCGGCCTTGGAGAGGTGCAGCGCCTTGTCCATCAGGGCGCGGGCTTGATCGGACGTGAGGGGCGGCATATTAGAGTTTCCTCGCGGTATTGATCACGTTCACGCCGGTGAACCGGGCCGTCGCCGTGCCATGCGATACGGCGCTGATCTGCCCGGGTTGGCCCTTGCCGTCGAAGAACGATCCTCCCATCCGGTAGTCCCGCTGGTCGCAGATCTGCGCGCAGGAGTTCCAGAATTCCTGCGTGTTCGACTGGTAGGCGACATCGCGCAGCGGGCCGACGACCTTCCCGCCCTGGATCTCGTAGAACATCTGGCCGGAGAATTGGAAGTTGTAGCGCTGCTGGTCGATCGAATACGAGCCGTCGCCGACGATGTAGAGCCCCTTGTCCACTCCGGCGATCATCTGCTCCGGGGTGAGTTGGGCCGTCGCCGGCTCGAGCGAGACGTTCGGCATACGCTGGAATTGGACGTCGCTCCAGTTGTCCGAGTAGCAGCAGCCGTCGGAGGCCGTCTGGCCGAGCACCTGCGCCTGATCGCGGATCACCTGGTAGTTGACCAGGATGCCGTTTTTCACCAGGTCCCAGCGCGTCGTCTTGACGCCTTCATCATCGTAGCCCACCGCGCCGAGCGAGCCGGGCTGGATCTTGTCGGCGAACAGGGTCACGATGGAGCTGCCGTAGTTGAAGGTCTTGCTGCGCCACTTGTCCAGCGTGGCGAAGCTCGTCCCGGCGTAGTTGGCTTCATAGCCCAACACCCGATCGAGCTCGAGCGGGTGCCCCACCGACTCGTGAATCGTGAGCCACAGGTTGGTCGGGTCGAGCACGAGGTCGTATTTCCCGGCTTCGACCGTCTTCGCCGTGTGCTTCGCCTTTGCCTGCGCGGCCGCGAGCTTCGCATCCTCGACCATGTCGTAGGAGTCGCGGTAGGTGATGGTCTCCACGCCTGCCGGGCCCGCCACCTTGTCGACCGCCAGGGCGTCGAGGTACTCGTAGCCCATGCCGCGCGGCGCACTGAGCGCGTTCCGGGTCTCGAACTTGCCGGTCTGCGTATTCACCGAAGTCACGACGAACGTCGGCCAGATGCGATGGATGTCCTGGTCGATGTAGCTGCCGTCGGTCGACGCGAAGTACTTCTGCTCGTTCACGAGGAACAGGAGGGAATTGACGAAGTCGGCGCCGTTCTGGAGCGCCGCGTTGCTCGCCGCCAGGAGGAGATCGGCCTTCTCCGAGATCGGCACGTCGAAGGCGTTCTTCTTGATCGGCGTGCGCCACGTGACCTCACCGTGGCCGGGCTCCGGCGCCAGCTGGACCGGCTCGCTCTGCAGTCGGCTATTGGCGCGCGCGATCGCGACCGCCTGGGTCGCCGCACGGGCGATGCCGTCCGGAGTCACGTCGTTGGTGGCGGCGAAACCCCAGGTCCCGTTGGCGATCACCCGGATCCCGCAGCCGTAGGACTCCGTGTTGGTGATGTTCTGGACCTTGGTATCGCGGGCGGTGATGAACTGGTTGAGGTAGCGGGCGATGCGGACATCGACGTACGTGGCGCCGCGCGCGCGGCCCGTGTTGAGCGCCACGTCGGCGAGGGCTTTCTTGTCGGCCGCGGGAATCGGCGTCAGCGCGCCGACGACACCCCCGCCGCGCCATCCGGGGATCGGCAGCGCGATGGCGCCGACCGCCGTACCCGTGAGCCGGACGAAGTCACGACGTTCCACGATTCACTCCCTGGTGATTAGGTGTTCGGCTTGGAAACGCTCTCGGACGATATTGCCTGCCTGTTCCGCAGATGCAAGAACGCAGAGAATGGTTGCGCCGCCGCTCGCGACGTCGCACGCGGAGCCTAAGTGTGTCGTGGCGATTGAGTTCGCGTGAGTCCGCGAGCGTGACCGGCCGCGGTTCCTGACGGGATCCGAACCTGTCGAAACCCGAGTACCGGGCGCCAATTTCGGGTCACGGGGGCCCCGCGCTTGCCGCCAAATCGCTGTGGCGTTTATATTTCCGCGCCTCGCACCGCAACGGGTGCGAATAAACTGCTGGCAGCCGTGAAACGAGGACCGACGTCGTGAAACCCGGAATTCATCCCCAGTACCGCCGCGCCACCGTTCAGTGCGCTTGCGGAAATACGTTCGAGACCAGGTCGACCAACCCGGCGATCCACGTGGAGATCTGCGCCAAATGCCACCCGTACTACACGGGCAAGCAGAAGCTCGTGGATACGGCCGGCCGCGTGGAGCGCTTCCGCCAGAAGTACCGCACGGAGAAGGCCGCGAGCTGACGGCATGGAGGCCCGACTCCGCCAGGCGCTCGCGCGGGCGGAGGAGGTCGCCCAGGAGCTGGCCGACCCCGAGACCGCGCGGAACCCGGCCAAGCTCAAGCAGCTCGGTCGCGAGCACGCCCGCCTCGAAGCCATCCGTCAGACCCACGACCGGCTCACCCGCCTCGACACGGAGCT
>JBGPHP010000240.1:0-4460 GCA_041484445.1 Gemmatimonadota bacterium | reverse complement strand
CGAAGCAGTCCTTCTCGCCGTTTTCCGGCGTGATGAAACCGAACCCCTTCGCGTCGTTGAACCACTTCACGATACCGTTGATGCGTGCCATCTGTTGATGACTCCCTAACTAAGAGACTTTCCCGGCGCCGGGCGGCTGCACCTTGCGGCGCGCCGCCACCTGTACTGCCAGCACCGTCGAGCGGACAGCCAGAAAACAAAAAGGAGAACCTCAGGCGATGCCCAGGTCCTCCGATCGGTCTCACTGGTGTTCAGCCAACGGCACCATGCCGCGGCTCTACGCTCGAGGAACAATATCCTCTGATCGCCGCGGAAAGTCAAGCCCCCGGCACTATCAGGTTCGTGCCGCCACACTGACGGCGGTCCGCGCGGCAGAATGCGTTTGCTCCCCCAGCACCACGTGCACGGTGTGCGTCGCGCCGTCGTCGACGCAGGGAATGCCCGCGGGATCCACGGCGTCGCCGTCCAGCTCCGCCGCCGCGACGCCGCGGCACCGGTGATCCGGGTTGGCGACGGAGATCTCGTAGACGGTGCTCCCGTGGCGCCAGGTGATGACATACTCCGCCCACGCGGCGGGGATGCAGGGATCCAGCTCGAAGCGCGCGCCGTGGCGCTTGAGGCCGAGGATGCTCTCCAGCCCGGCGCGGTACATCCAGCCCGCCGATCCCGTATACCAGGTCCACCCGCCACGTCCAGCATGAGCCGGGTGGGCGTAGACGTCGCCCGCCATGACGTACGGCTCGGTCTTGTACCGGTCGACATCCGCGGCACTCCGCGTGTGGTTGATCGGATTCAGCAGGTGAAACAGCTCCACCGCCTCGTCGCCGTTGCCGAGCCGGGCCACCGCCATCACCGTCCACACCGCCGCGTGCGTATACTGTCCTCCGTTCTCGCGCACGCCGGGCGGATATCCTTTGATGTACCCGGGATCTTGCGCCGACTGATCGAAGGGAGGCGTGAGCACCAGCACGACCCGGGCGCCGCGCCGCACCAGCTGCGTGCGGACGGCGTCCATCGCCTGCTCGGCTCGTCTGGCGGGCGCGGCTCCCGACAACACGGCCCATGACTGGGCAATCGAGTCGATCTTGCACTCGTCATTCTGCGCCGAGCCCAGCGGTGTCCCGTCGTCGTAGTATCCCCGGCGGTACCACTCCCCATCCCAGGACCGTTCGAGCATGTGCGCGAGCCGGCTCGCTTCGCCGGCGTACCGCGCCGCCCGCTCCGGGTCCCGCCGTTCGCACAGCGGGATGAACTGCTTCAGCACCGTGTAGAGGAACCATCCGAGCCAGACGCTCTCCCCGCGGCCCTGGACCCCCACGCGGTTCATGCCGTCGTTCCAGTCGCCGCCGCCGATCAACGGAAGGCCGTGCGCGCCGGCGGTGATCCCTTTGTCGATGGCCCGCAGGCAATGCTCGAACAGGGACGCCGCGGTATCGGAAATCCGGGGCTGTCCGTAGACCTCCGCATCGCCGGCAGCCAGGACCGGCGCCTCGAGGAACGGCACGGGTGCGTCGAGAATGCTCGCGTCTCCGGTCGTGTCCACGTAGTGCGCCACCGCATAGGGCAGCCAGAGCAGATCGTCCGAGCAACGGCTCCGCAGGCCACGGCCGGACGGCTCGTGCCACCAGTGCTGCACGTCGCCTTCGAGGAACTGCCGGCCGGCGGCCATGAGAATGTGCGCCCGGACCAGGTCGGGCCGCGCCAGCGTGAGCGCCATGGCGTCCTGGAGCTGATCGCGGAACCCGAACGCGCCGCTCGGTTGGTAGAAGCCGGTCCGTGCCCAGAGCCGGCAGCTCAGGTTTTGGTAGAGGAGCCAGCGGTTCATGAGCAGATCGAACGAGTCGTCGGGGGTGCGTACCTGAACCGACTCGACGGTGTCGGCCCAGAACCGCTCTACCGTCCGTAGCGCGATGTCGGCGGCGGCAACGCTACCCTGGCGGCGCACCAGCACATCCGCATGCGCGCGATCCCGTCCCTGGCCCAGGATGAACACGAGGCGGCGGCTCTCCCCGGGGCGCACGGCGATCTGGACTTGCAGCGCGGCGCAAGGATCGAGTCCCGCCCCGAACTGGCCTGACAGGGTGCGCTGCCGCAGAGCGGCCGGCCGCGCCACGGAGCCATTTCGTCCCAGGAACGAGAGGCGGTCGCCGGTGGCCGAGCTGGCCACCTCGCTGCTGGACGCGAAGGCGACGCGTCCCGCGAGCTCCTGGTTGTAGGGGTTCGTGGCCAGGACCGCGCCCGTCTCCTCGTCCCGCTCGGTCATCACGTGCAGGTGGTCCCCCGGCTGCGGCGGCCCGAGGCGCCATTCGTTGTAGGCGAACACGCTCAGTCGGCGCGGCCGGTCGCTCCGATTGGTGATGGTCAACAGGGAATACTTCACGGGGTCCTGCGCGTCCACGAAGACGGCGACCTCATGGAGGATCCCATGTGCGGCATGTGTGAAGCGCGTGACGCCCGCGGCGTGCCGGATTACGAACCGACCGCTCGCCGGCGTGCGCCGCATCGGGCCGGGGGTCGGCGACCAGGCCTCGTCGTCGTCCTCGTCCCGCACGAAAAGCGCCTCGGACGTCGGGTCGGTGACGGGATCGTTGGCGAACGGCGTGAGACGGTTCTCGCGGCTGTTCTCCGCCCACGTGTGGGCCGAGCCCGATGCCGAGACCACCGTGCCGAATCCGGGGTTGGCCATGACGTTCACCCAGGGGAGGGGCGTCTCCTGGTCACCGTCCAACACGATGGCGTATTCGCGGCCGCCATCGGCGAAGCCGCCCGTCCCATTGGCGAAGGTGAGCGCGGGCGTGGCGATCTCAACCGCCGCGGGGCGGGAGATCTGGGGTGCGGGCTCGGCGACGTGCTCCCGCCGCCATTGTGGCTCGGGGTAGGGCAGGTCCAGCTGGCTCGACAGGTCGCCGCTCGTCCCGCTGAGGATCACGCGGGCCACGCTGGCGAGCAGGCGTCGCTCGTCCTCGCTCATGCGGTCGGCGCGCAGGAGGTAGACGCCACCCGCTCGATGTTTCCACGCCCCCCAGGGTCCCGTGTCGAGCAGTGCCGCGAGCTGCACGTGGATGTCGTCGACGTAGCTCACCGGGTGCTCGTTCATGATCACCAGGTCCGCGCTCAGGCCCTTGAGCCGCCAATACTCCTGGGCCTGGAGGACCTGCAGCACGAGCGGGGAGTCGTCTCCCGAGGCGACGCGCACCAGCAAGATGGGGAGGTCGCCGGAGATGCCGTGCGCCCACAGCCCCGGTTGTCCCAGGACGTTGCGCCCCAACACTTCCGGTCCGGCGCGCAGCGAGGCATCGGTGTACAGCACCCGGGAGGCGAGGCGCTCGAAGAGCTGAGCCTCGTCGCTCGAGATGCCGAGGTGCCGCAACGTGCTCTGCGCATGGGTGAAGGCCAGCGCGAAGGTGCGTGCGGCGGCGCTGGGATCGTGGTATTTGTGGGCGATCGCCAGCGCACCATCCCGGCTCACCGCCATGCCCGTGGCAAACGACAGGCGCACGAATCCGCCGGGGGCGAGGCGGATGCGTTGTCGCAGGCTGACGATCGGATCGAGCACGGCCCCCGTGGTGCCCGAGAGCGCCCGCCCATCGAGCGCCTCCGGATCTTCGGGGCCGCGGCCCCGTCCCAGAAACCGTCCGCGGTCGGTCTCCCATTCCACCGGCCCCTGCATGCGCCCATCCACGCTCAACACGTGCACCGCCCACACGCCGGCATCGTCCCGTGCACGCGGCCGCCGTGCGCAGACCAGGGCAGAGCTCTCGGGCAAGTACTCCGTCTCGACGAAGAGCTTGCTGAAGGCCGGGTGGGCCAGGTCCGCCGCGGCGGCAGCCAGGACGATCTCGGCATAGCTCGTGATCTCGAGCTCGCGCGGGCGGTCGCTCCGGTTGATCACCGTCAGGCGTCGGACCTCGACGTCGTCCTCGGTGGAGACCGCGATGTCGAGCTGCGTCGCGATGTCCTCGTGACGGCGGCGGAACACGGCGCGCTCGGCATGGAAGGTGACCAGATACTCCTCCGGCTCCCGGTCGGTCGGATGATAGGCGGCCGACCATACCGATCCGCTGCGCACGTCGCGGAGGTAGAGGAACTGGCTCCCCGGGTCGCGCGTCGAGTCCTCGCGGTAGCGGGTGACGACCTTGCCGCGGCAGAAACTGGCCCCGCCCCCCGCGTTGGTGACGACGGCGGTATAGGCGCCGTTCGACAGAAACTGGGCATGCGGGTAGCGCGTGTGCGGCGACCGGAAACGGCGTACCGCGACGGCGGCGGCCGGCGCCGGCACCCGCGTCTCTTCGGCGGGTCGGGGCCGGGTGATCGGCGCGTGACGCGGCACGCGCTCCTGCAGCAGCAACTCGGTGGCCTGCACTCTGGGGTCGGCGTGAAAGCGCGCCACCCTGGGATCGCCGAGCAGCGCATTCGACAGCGCGACCAAGGTCATACCTGCGTGGTGAGCCAGGTAGGTG
>JBGPHP010000239.1:0-4462 GCA_041484445.1 Gemmatimonadota bacterium | reverse complement strand
TGCATCCTCGGGGCGGAAGGGGCCGGACGCCTAACGTAATGGCTGGTTGCTGTCTGCGCAACGCGCTATTACGTTGGTGCGCATGAAGTTCCCGTTTCCCGTGCCGTATGACGTCCCGCTCTTCCTCGCCCCGATGGCCGGAGTGAGCGAAGCACCGTTCCGACAGATCGCCCGGAGCTTCGGTGCCGACGTCGTCGTGTCGGAGTTCATCTCTTCGGTTGGTGTCTCGCTCGGCATCGAGCGCGTGCTCGCGGAGATGCGCTTCGAGGAGGTCGAGCGTCCGATCGGCATTCAGCTCTACGGCGCCGATGCTGCGACGATGGCGCGCGCCGCGGCGCTCGTGACCGAGCTGTTCCATCCCGACTACCTGGATATCAATTTCGGCTGCCCGGTGAAGAAGGTGGTTCGGAATAATGGCGGCTCGGGGTGCCTCAAGGATATGAGCCTCGTCGGCCAGATCATCCGAGCGGTGCGGCAGGCAACGCACCTCCCGGTGACGGTGAAGATCCGGAGCGGGTGGGACGAGGGGCAACGCGATCCGGTGACGATCGCGCGGCGCTGCCAGGACGCGGGGGCCCAGGCACTGGCGTTACATCCCCGGACCCGGACCCAGATGTACAACGGGGCCGCCAACTGGGACGAGATTGCCCGCGTCGTCGCCGCGCTCGATATCCCGGTCATCGGAAACGGAGACATCCACACCCCGGAGGACGTGCTCGCGATGCGGCGCCACACCGGGTGCGCCGGCGTGATGGTCGCGCGCGGCTCCTTCGGGAACCCGTGGATCTTCTCCCAGGCGCGCGATCTGCTGTCGGGGCGCCCCATGCGAGCGGCGCCGACGGCCGAGGAGCGGTTCGCCGTCGCGTTGCGGCATGCACGACTGGCGCTGCGGCTGCAGGGAGACACCCGCAAGACCGCGCTCGAGTTCCGCAAGCACCTGGGTTGGTACACCAAGGGGCTGCCCGGGTCGGCCGAGCTGCGGCAACGGCTGTTCGCGATCGAATCGATGCGCGAGGCGGAGGAGTTGTTCGCCGCGTACCTGGTGGAGCATACCGCGGGCGAGAGGGCAATGGTCGGGGCGGCGGCATGAACGGGGACGAGCTAGGGCCGCTGCTCGAGCGGCTGCCGTTCGCCACGATCGATCACCTCCGGCCGGTTACCCAGGGCCACCAGGAGGTGATTTTTTCGCAAGGGAAGACGGTCGAGCAGGTGGTGGCGATTGCCGAGCGCCTCGTGGCGGCCGGGGGGACGTTTCTCGCGACGCGCACCGATCCGGAGCACCGGGCGGCGTTGGCCGGCCGGTTTCCGGCGGCGCTGGTCGGTGAGCTGGGCCGTACGGTGTACCTGCCTCCATCACCCGAGCCGCCGCCCACGGGACGGGGCACCATTCTGGTGGTGACGGCCGGCACCGGAGATTTACCGGTGGCGGAGGAAGCAGCGGTCACGTCCCGGGCGCTCGGCAACCGGGTCGAGCGGCTGACCGACGTGGGCGTCGCGGGCATCCATCGTGTGCTCAGCCAGACGAGCCTGCTGCGTAGCGCGGCGGTCATCATCGTGGTGGCCGGGATGGAGGGAGCGCTGCCGAGCGTCGTCGGAGGCCTCGTTAAGGTGCCGGTGATCGCCGTCCCGACCAGCGTGGGGTACGGCGCATCGTTCGGTGGGCTCGCCGCTCTGTTGGGCATGCTGAATTCGTGCGCCGCCGGCCTGACGGTGGTGAACATCGACAACGGGTTTGGTGCGGCGGCAGCGGCCAGCCGGATCAACCACCTGTGAAACACACCGGCGGGCAGTGGTTGGCGCGCGGACTTCGCGCCACGGGCTTGGTGGCCTGTGTCGTCGCGGTGTGGCGTGGCGGACCCTGGGGGCTCGTCGCGGTGGGCGGAGGCTTCGCGCTGGCCTACGGCTTCCGGATGGCGCGCGTGGTGCGGACCTGGCTGCATGACCAGGCGCCGGTCACCCCGTCGGACCTGGCCCATACGCTCGATCTGCTGCGCCGGGCGCACGACGCAACGGCGGGGTGGGCGGTCGGCCTGGACGATGTGGAAGTCGAAGCCTATGGGGACCCGAAGCCGGCGGTGGCGATCCGGGAGCGCGGCGGAGCGATCGTGCAACTGGCCTCGGTGGATGGCCGCTCGCACGTGGCGCGGGAGGATGAGGGGACCTACGTCGCGGTGGGGGATTTTCCCTACGGGGCGGGCCTGCTGCTGGCCGAGCGGGACGCCGATCCGGAAGTGGCCCAATCGGTCACCGAGGAGCTGCGGCGCATCGTGGCGGCGATGCGCCTGGCCGAGCTCGAGGTGCCCGAAGGGCAGTTCCAGCTGGTCGCCAAGCAGCTCGCGATGATCGCGGCCGGAGCCCAGACGCTCGAAGGCGTGGCGAAGGCGGGGGCGGAGCTGGCCCAGCAGCTCGCCCAGCGCGGGACGGCGGTCGTTATTCTCGATCCGACCACGCAAGCGGCCCAGATCCTGGCCGTGTCCACCGCCGCCGATCGCCGGTTGGCGGGCGTCACGCTGTCGACCGAAGCGCCGGCGCACCGGGCGATGCAGACCGGCCTCCCGGTGGTGACGCAGTCGAGCGACGACATTTTCGGCCCGGGCGTGCCCGAGCGGCGTCGCCAGGAGCGCGCGGGGCAGGCGTATCCGCTGATGGACGGCCATTTCGCCATTGGGGCGCTGGTCTTGCTCGGGCCGGCGATCCTGCCCCAGTCGCCGCTCGCTGAGCAGGTGGGCCAGCTGGTGTCCGAGCTGGGCCCGCGGTTGGCGGCGGCCCGGGCCGTGCACGAGGCCGAGCAGCGCGCCGTCGTGGACCCCCTGACGGGGCTGCGCAACCGGCGCGAGTTCGAGCGGCAGATCGAGTCATTCAAGGCGAAGCAGGTGGAACGGGGCGACCGCGGCCCCACCGAGCCGGTCACCCTGGTCTATGCGGACCTCGATCGATTCAAGGCGCTGAACGACGGGCTGGGCCACGCGGCGGGCGATGCGGCGCTGCGGCACTTTGCGAGCGTGCTCTCGAAGCAGATCCGCGACCGCGATCTCGTCGCCCGCATCGGAGGCGAGGAGTTCGCCGTCTGGCTGCCGGGGACGCCGCTCACGGAAGGTATGGAAGTGGCCGAGCGCATTCGCCGGGCGGTGGAGACGGAGGCGTGGCACTGGAACGGCTCCCGCTACCCGCTGACCGTGTCCTGCGGGGTGGCGGGCTATCCCGAAAGCGTGGGTGACGTCAACAACCTCCGCGGCGCCTCGGACGCGGCCTTGTACCGGGCGAAGCAGGAGGGCCGCAATCGCGTGTCGCAGTCGCCGCCCTATACGCCCTGAGCGGCGATGCCATCCCCGGACCTCGCCAAGGCCTTCCGCATCAACGACGGCGCCCGCTTTCGTCTCAAGCAGGTCGATCCCACCGAGCACACCGGATTCAAGTCCAAAGAGCACGCCGCGCGGGCGCTGGAACGCGGGGTGGAGCGGCTCGCCGCCTTGCAGGAGCGCCTGTACGCGAACGATCGCTGGGCCGTGCTGGTGATCTTCCAGGCGATGGACGCCGCCGGGAAGGACAGCACGATCAAGCACGTGATGTCGGGTGTGAATCCCCAGGGCTGTCAGGTGTTCGCGTTCAAGGCCCCGTCGGCCGAAGAGCTGGACCACGACTACCTGTGGCGCACCGCGAAGTGTCTGCCAGAGCGCGGGCGCATCGGCATCTTCAACCGCTCCTACTACGAGGAAACGCTCGTGGTTCGCGTGCACTCGGAGCTGCTCGACAAGCAGCGCCTGCCCGACGGCCTCGTGTCGCAGGACGTGTGGGCCGAGCGATTCGAGGACATCAACGGATTCGAGCGGCACCTGTCCCGGAACGGGACGCGCATCCTGAAGTTCTTTCTGCACGTCTCGCCCGAAGAGCAGCGACGGCGCTTCCTAGAGCGGCTGGAAGACCCCGCCAAGAGCTGGAAGTTCTCACTCGCCGACCTGGGCGAACGGGATCGCTGGGACGACTACATGGCGGCGTACGAAGACATGATTCGTCATACGGCGACGGACCATGCGCCCTGGTACGTCGTGCCGGCCGACCACAAGTGGTTCACCCGTCTCGTCGTGGTGGAAGCGATCGTGGGGGCGCTCGAGCGTCTGGACCTGGCGTTTCCGACGGTGCCCCCGGCGGAGCGGAAGGCGCTGGAGACGGTGCGCGCGACCCTGGAACGCGAGGGAAAAGCGGGGAAGCCTTGAAAACGGCGCCGCGCGCCGCTACGTTCGCGGACGTAGGGGGCGACAGGCTTCGACGGGTTTGATGAGGATGTCGCTGCGTGCCCAGGTTGTCAGTCACCTGGATAATCAACTGGCAATACACACAAGCCAACTCTGAACTGGCTCTGGCTGCGTAAGCTTCGGCTTAGGCACCTGCGTGAGTGGCAGCCCGCCTGAGGCGGCGCTCACGTATCGAAAAATCGGGCTGGTGCGATTCGGGGCCCGAACGG
>JBGPHP010000238.1:0-4491 GCA_041484445.1 Gemmatimonadota bacterium | reverse complement strand
GTGGCGATGAACATCGTGAATCTGAACAAGGCGGGAGATGTCGTCGATCCGGAGGATTGGTCGCCGCAGCGGACCCAGTACGTGGACCCGATCCCCGCCGGCCAATCGACCACGCTCGCCTGGAGGATCAACGCGATCCTCGACGGCAACTACATGGTCTACATGGTGGCCATCCCGGCGCCCACCGGCCCGACGGCCACGAGCCATCCGGTCGCGAGCCCGGGCATTCACCTGATGGTGTCGAAGTACACCAGGCTCAATCCGGGCGGTGTGCTCCCGTATGCCATCGGGGGGCCGGTGGTCCTGGGACTCATCATCTTCTTCGTCTTCAAGCGCCGGCACCGGGAGATCGACGCCGGTGGGGCAGCGTGATGATTCGCAGCGTGGGCCTGAGCGCGACCATCAACTCGCAAGGATCGCCATGAAACAGCGACTGCAATTGCTCGCGGGAGCGGCACTCGGCTGGTGCCTGCTCGGTCTGTCCCGGGGTGCGCACCCGCCGCAGGGAGCGCCCGACGTGATTGTGTACGCCTCCGACCTGACCGACCACGCCCTGTCGGAGTTCGATTTCTGGAACGACCCGGCCTCGCCTGGTGGCCGGATGATCGGGACTCCCAACACCGGGGGCGACCTCGATCCCCCGCCCGAGGACGACCCGCATGTGACCTTCACGGTGCGCGTGCACGGCGGCCTGCCGTATCGCTGCTGGATTCACATGAAGGTGGGAGCTCCCAAGGGCAACGCGAAGGCGAACATGTTCTGGGTGCAGATGACGGGAGCCGTCGATCAGCAAAACCAGGAAGTCCTGAAGCCGGGAACCGACAGCTATCTGACCGCGCAGGGACCGGCGGAGCAGGGATGGCGGTGGGTGGGGTGCGACCAGGCGCATCCTCAGTCTTCCGAGTCGGTGATCCGGTTCCGGACCGCCGGCGAGATCACCGTGCGCCTGCAGGCCGGGATGGAAGGGGTCGGGTTCGACCAGTTCTTGCTGAGCCCGTCCCGGTTCTTGAGCCAGCCGCCCACCGAGGCGGTCGTGAGGAAACCCTAATGGCGACGTTCAGGCAGTGGCTCAACGCCGACGCTCCCGCGACGTGGGCGGAGGTCGGCGCCCGGGTCGTGACGACCGGTGTGGTCGCGTTCGTGGTGCTCCAGTTGAAGGAGTATTTCGACGCCGGCCGTTTCGATACACCCGCCACCGCGGTCGACGCGACGCTGGTCGCCGCGGGCGTCTTTCTCTTGAGCGCTGTCCAGAAGAAGCTGAAGTCCTAGGCGTCAGCAGGTATTGGGAGCTCGTCACTCTCGGAGGTCGTCGTGCCCAGTCGAATGGTGATCGCCGTGCTCACCCTGCTCCTCGCGGCCGGGACCGGATCCGCGGCAGCCCAGCGATCCGACAGTCTCCCGCCGGCCATCGCGACGGCGTTTCGTCAGGCGTACCCCGGCGCCAGGATCTTGAACGTGAGCCGAGAGCGCCGGGATGGAAAAGTCGTCTACGAAATCGAGAGCCAGGATGGCCCCGCGCGGCGCGATCTGATCTACGATCTGGCAGGGCAGACGCTGGAAATCGAGGACATCATCCCCCCCGACTCGGTCCCTGCGGCGGTGCGCGCTGGGCTCGAGCGGGACATGAAGGGGGCGACGCTCGTCGGCGCCGAGCGGGTCACGCGCGGTAGCGTTGTCCTCTACGAAGTCGAGGCGCGCAGGGGCGGCCGGAGCCGGTACCTGACCTACGATCCGGACGGCGTCCGCAAGGAATAGCCGCTCAGTGGCAGCGGGCGCTGCCGGAATCGCTGAACGTTTTGCCGGCGACCGGAACGAACTGCCAGCGGTAGCCGTCTGGCAGGAGGGTGAGCTTCAGCACGCCCCAGGTATCGCCGCTGCCGACTTCGCTGTTGGCGATCGGCGCACCGAGGGGGCGGAGATCTGCTCCGCCGGTGCCGACGACGAACTCCCGGATCCCGCGCTCCGGATCCGCCCGTCCCTGGGGACTCTGCGGCGCGAAACGCTCGTAGTCGTGATCGTGGCCCGACACCACGACGTCCGCCCCGAAATCGGCGAGCGCCTGCCACAGCGGCGCGGTCCGGGGCTGGCTGCCGTGCTCGCTGCCGGAGCTGAAGCGCGGATGGTGCCAGTAGGCGAGCACGCAGCGGGCTCGCGTCGCGGCGAGATCGGTGCGCAGCCACCGCTCCTGCGGTGACCCGCGCTTCATCTTGATGTTGCTGTTCAGCGCGATGATGTGCCAGGCGCCCAGATCGTAGCTGTAGTAGCCGCGCCCGGCCACGCCGGCCTGCTCCCCGAAATACGCGAAATAGGAAGCACCCCCGTCGCTGCGGTCGTCATGGTTACCGAGGGACGGGCGGGTCCGGTTCTTGTGCCGGCCCCAGCTCGGCGCATAGCAGTGCGCGAACTGGGACGCGCTCCCGTCTTTGTAAGCGTTGTCGCCCGCTGTGAACACCGTGCCGGCGATGCTGTCGAGCAAGGCCGCCGTTTGCTCGTCACCAGTCGAGCCGCAGTCGGCGATGTCGCCTGCACCGACCAGTACCGCGGCCGGAACCGGCACGGTGTCTCGGGCTTGGAGGGTCGCCGCCGCCACCTGCGCCAGCACGACGAGAACGTTCATGGTGTCGATGGCCCAGCAGGTTTCGTACCAATCTCCTGCTCGATCGTCGCCGCGAGCCGCTGGAACTCGGCCGGCCCCCCGAAGCCGAAATACCGCTCGACCACTCGGCCGCGCCGGTCCAGCAGCACCGAATAGGGGAGACCCCGATAGTGATACTGCTGCTTCATCCGGCCGCCGCCCACGAGCACCGGAAACGGCGGGTGAAACTCCCGCACGAAGCCGAGCATCTTGCCGCGATCCACGTCGTCGGAGATAGCCGCGATCTCGAAGTCGCTTCGGTCGAACCGGTCGTACAGCGCGATCATGTGGGGGAACTCCTCGCGACACGGATCGCACCACGAGGCCCAGAAATCCACCAGCGTCACCTTGCCGGCGAAGCGGGCCAGCGTGACGGTGTCGCCCAGGGTGTCGGGCAGGGCGAACCCGGGCGCGAACGCCTCCCGCCCGCCGGACTCGGCGCCGCGCGCCAGCGCCGCGGCGTCGAAGGTCACCAGACCTCCGTGCGCATCCACGGCGATGGCGGTCTCGGTGGGCCCGAGCCGGCGGGTCTCCAGAATGGCGCCGGTCGCGGTATCGAGGACGTCCACGCGCAACCGGGTTGCCGCGGAGTCCTCGGCGCCGAGCGCGTACAGCCGTCCATCGGGACCGAGCGCCAGCGCCACGTTGACGAGTGCCTCGTCCAGCCGCAGCTCGCGGCCCTGGGCGGGGAGGTACACGGGGTCGGCTTCGGTCGGATAGAGACCGCGCGTGGCGGTCCAGCGCCGTGTCCCGCTGGCGTCGTACTTCACGATCTCGTCGCGCACCAGGGGCGCGAAGTACACGGCGCCGCCCGCGTCGGCGGCGAGCGCGCCCGCATTGGTGATCTGCGTGAGAAACGGCGTCGCCGGGACGTGGATCGCGGCGAGTCCCTCGAGCGGCCGGCCCAGCGTGTCCAGCACTCGAAACAGCGGCGCGTCGGCGGGCTCCGGCGTGAGCGGCGAAACGCGGTAGGGCGAGCGCACGGCCACGACGCGCGTTCCGGCGGCGGCGTACAGCGCGACGGCGAACGGACTCGACCACTCGCGCACCAGCGCGCCCGCGGTGTCCAGTACGACGCCATCGCCCGTTTCCTCGCTCACGAGGAGCCGGGTGCCGAGCGGCGCCACGGCCATCGGCATCGCGAGGCCGGGGCCGGCCAGCGTTTTGACGAGCCGCAGCCGGTCGTCGAAGCCGAGCAGGCGGGCGTGGTCGGGATCGGGGGCCCACGAGCGGCCGCCCAGGACGGCCGCGGGTGAGCGTTGGTAGAACAGCAGGGTGAGGCCGCTGGGCGCCGCAGGGCGGCAAGCGGACGCCGCCCAGAGACACAGCGCGGCGCCCAGCGCACGACGCATGGATCAGCTCGCCGCTTCGACCGTCTCGATCTCGATCGTGTGCAGGCCGCTCACCATGCGATGGGTGCCGGTGACTTTCACTTTCCCCTCGGCGAACTGCACCAGCCGCGGGTTCTGCGGATCACCCGGCTTGGAGCTGACGGGCATGTAGATGGTGCCGTCGCTCGAGAGGATGGCCAGCGACACGCCCTTGTTGGCGCAGGCGGTGGCGCATGCCTTGTGTTGGGCGCCTTGGAGCTGGTGCGTCGAGAAGCAGTTCACGTCGATCACTTGTCCCGTGAGGGTGACCTTGTCCCCGGCGTTCGCCTGCGCCTGCGCCGACAACGGCAGGGCGAAGAGGGCGAGCGCGGCGGCCGAGGTCAGGATGCGCTTCAGCATGAGTGGGTTCTCCTCATTAATGGAGTGTGTGCGGAAATGTCCCGTGCGGGACACTCCGTTGTACGTACGCCGCCGCCCATGGTTCCGGATTCCTGTATATTTGGCGCCCATGTCACCGACTCCGGC
>JBGPHP010000237.1:0-4513 GCA_041484445.1 Gemmatimonadota bacterium | reverse complement strand
GCGTGTGGAAGGCCGTCGAGCCGCCGCGGCCTCCCCAGCGTCGGTAGTGCAGCGCCACCAGCACCGACAGGAAATGGCGGCGCTCCGCCTCGGAGCGTGCCCGCTCGAATCGCACGTCGAACTGTTTCTCGAGCCGCCGCAGCGTGTACTGCACGTCCCGGCCCCGGTGAGCGCCGAGCCCGGCGAGATACGATGGCCAGGTGTGGCCGGTAAGCCGGATGAACGGGCACACGTCGCTCGCCGACGCCGACGACCGCCAGCCCTGTCGCGTCAGCTGGCCCGCGAGCGCCGACACGCCCCGCGACTCCGCCTTGATCCCCGCCAGGCGCAACATCATCCCCTCGCGTGACAGATGCTCGGCCAGCGCCGCCGTCACCGCCTCTTCGCGGCCGTCGCGCACGATGAGATCCAGGTAGTCGGACCCGGCACTTCCCGTTCCGAGGAACTCGAGCGCCCGCACCGACACGACCCCCGCCAGTCCCCGTGACCGTGAAGCCAGCGGCGCGACCCCGATCAGCTCGTCGCCCGCGCGCACGGTGAGGAGAACGAGCCGCCGACCCTCGGCCAGGTGCCGCCACCACGTGAACAGCCACTCCCACGTCAGGAACAGGCCATCGGCGGGACTATCCGCGAGCAGCGCGGTCCACTCCCCGCGCAGCCGCTCGAAGCCCGCGGCATCTTCGACGCGCTCGACGCGGACGCTCGGCTCACTCGTCATGGATTCGATCACTTGGGGTTGACGCCGTTGCAGGCCTTGTGGATCTGGATGTTGCCGCCATCGATCCCGTCGCTGGGCGGCGTGAAGGCGTTGGGCGCGCCCCCGCTGTCGGCGTGGTAGGAGAAGGCGGGCCCGCTCACGCTGATGATGAAGCGGTCCCATCCCTTGGGTACGTTGCCCGGCTCGCCGTCATCGATGACCTCGACGCTGTACGCGAAGCCGCCGATGCCGTTGACCTCGGCGCTGCCGGTGAACACCCGGTCGGCGCACTCCCGGTCGTGGGCGGCGTCGAAGCAGGAGTACGCGGTGTACGTGTCCACGCTCGTCGAGTGCACGTGCACGCCGGTGTTGTGATCGATGTAGTTCAGCTCGCCCTGCAGCGGCGGGGGCGGCGCCCCGTTCTTGTAGCCCGCGTTGAAGCCGAAGTTGCCCTGGTCGCTCCCGAGCGACGTCGGGGCGAACCACCCGCCGCCCGTCACGAAGTCGAAGCAGTTCGCGGGAGGCGGCCAGGCCTCCGCGCGCCGGGCCGGCAGCAGCATGCCCGTCAGCAGGAACGCCGCGAGGATGATCAAGGTACGCGTGGTCGATTTCATTGTCGGTCCCCCTACTCGCTGATCGAGCTGGTGGCGCCGGACAGGATGACCTCCCCACCGGTCGCGAGGATCAGATGGAGCGCGTTGACCACGAGCCCGCTCGCCGTCGGCACCTGCTCGTTGATGACGAGCGTCGCCACGCCCGGCAGGGCCACGGTCTGGTTCGGCAGGCCGGTCACCGCGACGGGGGCGCCGGCGAACGTCAGGCCGTCGATCTGGCTGTAGCCGGACGCGCCGGCGTCGGTGACGTCGACCTGCGAGCGAACGAGGGCGGCGGTGATACCGGCGGGCGAGCCCGCCAGCAGGACGACGTTGGCGAGTGACGTGGAGCTGTTGGCCACGTCCCCGACCACATCGTCCACGCCGCCGCTCGTGGCCGCCACCAGGGTCTCGGCGCTCAGCACGCCCGGCACCGAGGCGCCCGGCAGCGTCGCGCCGGACCACCCGGTCGCCGTGGAGAGCGCGCCGGTGTCCGCGATATAGCCCGGGGCCGATCCGAGAACGTTGAGGTAGGCGCCGTAGGCCCGGCCGCCGAAATCGGCGGCCCGGGCGGGAGCCGCCCAGCCCAATCCCGCCATGATGAGAAGGCCGGCGACCAGCGCGGGCATCGCGCGTCGCGCATCGATGTATCGCATGTGCTCGCTCCTTTCGTGCTCGACCGTTGGCATACCGTGTTCGAATCGTTGCTGAGCGTAGGTCACCCGGGGCTCGACCGAAATTCGGGAACGCCCTGAATCGGGTGGGGGAAATCCCCGCTAGCGGGCGGGGGCCGGGAACGCCAGGCGCATCCACCCTTCGCCCTCCAGCCGCGTCAGCTGGGCGTCGCCCCGGTGGATCGCCGCCAGCGCCTCGGGGTGCTTGCCGTGCAGCAGCAGCCAGAAGCCGCCGTTGTCGAAGACGCAGTGACTGCGCGACAGCGCCTCCGCGAAGGCGGGATCCAGCTGACCCGACACGGCGACGCCGCCGCCGCGCCAGGCGTCGAAGAACAGATGGCCGAGCACCTCACCGATCGACTCGCGCGTCGCGCCGATCTGGACGACCTCGGCGACGCCGCGCGGGCGCAGATAGTAGAGGTACCAGCCGAGGACGTCTCCGCGCGGGTTGCGCACGATCACCTTGCGCAGGGCGCCGGGCCGCCCCCAGCGACCGAGGGTCCCCAGCAGCCACGCGAGCGAGCGCGCGTCGTAGTCCGGTCGCAGCGCGCGATCCGCGAAGAACTCCCGCAGGCACGCCAGGTGCGCGGCGTCCGTCAGCTCCGCGCCCGACGCCCGCGGCGGCGTCTGGTGGAACGGCGTCCCCGGCATCCGCGTGGCGACGGTGTCCAGGGCGGCGCACCACGGTGCGGCGAGACCCGCGACGGCCACGTGAAGGCCGCGGCGCCGCAGAAAGCCCAGCGCCCATCGCCCGGGGCGCAAGGGCCGCGTCCACCGCAGGCTATGGGGTACGGACGTCGTGCCGCCGAGGGCCTCCCAGATCCGGCGCGACGATGCGTTGCCGTCGGCCAGGGTGAGGTCCTGCGGCCCCGCCACGAACGTGCGGGCGAGCTCCACCGCGGCCTGCGGCGCCCGGGCGCCCGGATCGACCATGAAATCGTGACCGACCGCGGCCTGCACGGCGCGCCCGTGCAGCGTCATCGGGCGCCGCATGACGCCGAGGACCCCCGCGATCCTCCCGCCGGCGCCTTCGTAGACCAGCGAGGGCAGCGCCGGGTCCACCCAGGGGTGGTGGCAGAAGGTCTCGGCCAGGTATCCGCGTAGCGCGGGCGAGGCGAGGCCATCACCGCCGAAGACCCGGGCGTGCAGCTCCGCCACCGCCGGCAGATCCTCCTCGACGAGCGGTCGCACCGCGTTCCCCATCGCGCCGCGATCCCGCGCTCAGCCGCCCCGGCCGTTGCGCTGCAGCACGAACTCGGCGATTCCGGCGATGGACCGGAACGTGTCCAGCTCGAGGTCGGCGAGAGGCGCCGTGATCGCGAATTCCTCCTCGAGCTTCAGCAGGAGATCGACGAAGCCGAGGGAGTCCAACGCCCCGGTCTCGAACAGGTCCGTCTCGGCGGACGGCACCCGGACGCTCAGCTGCGTCTCGAAGAGGCGCGCGATCCGACGCTCGACGCCGGCCCGGTCCGCCATCTCACACACCCTTGTGCTCGCGCGCGAGCAGGTCGAACAGCAGGCGATCGTGGGGCCGGCCGTCGATGTAGTGGCACTCGCGCTGCCGGCCAATCAGCCGAAAATTTGTCCGCTCCACGAGCTTCAACGATGCGGCGTTGTCGGCGACCACCCAGGCATAGACCGAGTGCAGGCCCAGCTCGGTGAAGCCGAGCGTCAGGATCCTCGAGAGCGCGCGACTCGCGTACCCGCGACCCGCGTACCGCCGGTCCCCCAGCACGCACCACGGCGTGGCGGTCCTGAACACGCGGTCCACGTTGCTCAGACCGACGACGCCGATGGGCGCCTCGCCGGAATCATCCGTGAAGGCCCGGATGAGGTGGATGTCGCGCTGGGCCATGATCCCGAGCGAGGCGGCGGTCAGCACCTGCTTGCCGTTCCCGAAATCCAGCCACTGGTAGTTCTCCCGCCGCCCGATCCAGCCGGCAATCGTCTCGATGAGTCCCGGATCGTCGAGTGGTCTCAGCTCCATCGCCTTCGAATGCCTCCTTCAGCCGCCGCCGGTCGACCTTCCCGTTCGCGTTGCGGGGAAGGCGCTCGAGCGCCATCCAGCGGGACGGCAGCATGTACGTGGGCAGCACTTGCGCGAGATCGCGCCGCAACGTGATGGTCGTCGTCTCCCGTCCCGGCTCGGCGACCCAGGCGCAGCCGATGACGGTTCCCTCGAACCCCGCGGTCTCGACCGCCACCGCCACGCCCTCCCGGACACCATCGATCGCGTTGAGCGCCGTCTCGATCTCGCCCAGCTCGATGCGATAGCCGCGGCTCTTGATCTGCGAGTCGGTGCGTCCGAGGAAGTGCACGAGGCCGGCGGCATCCATCATCGCGAGGTCGCCGGTCCGGTAGATGCGCCCGGACGGCCTGCCCCGGCGGGGGTCGGGGACGAAGGCGGCCGCGGTCAGCTCGGGTTGACGCCAGTAGCCCGGACTCAGCCCGACACCGCCGATGTAGAGATCCCCCGCCACACCGGGCGGGCTCGGCCGCAGGTGCTCGTCCAGCACCAGCACCTCCTCCCCGTCGCAGGCCGCACCGAT
>JBGPHP010000236.1:0-4561 GCA_041484445.1 Gemmatimonadota bacterium | reverse complement strand
GGTCACCAGGGCCGCCACCGCGACGGCCGCCGCGGTCCCGAGCTGTCTCCATGTCCGCATACTGCACTCCGTCCTTTCGTCCTGCGCTTTACTCATCCGCCGATGCCGACTTCGCCCCACGCCACGGGTGGGGCGTCCCCCCATAGCCGTTCGAGCTGGTAGAACGCCCGCAGCTCGGGTTGAAACACATGCACCACCAGATCCACGTAGTCCAGCAGCACCCAGCGCCCCTGCGCCAGGCCTTCCACGTGGTGCGGGTGCAGCCGCTCCATCAGGTGCTCGGCCATTCCACGCACATGCGCCTCGGACGTCCCCGAGGCTATCACAAAATAGTCTGTCGCTTCCGAAAGTCCGCGTAAATCGAGCACCACTGGGTCGACGGTCTTCCGATCCTCGAGCGCCGCGATGACGTGCCGCAGGGCGTCGGGATGCCGGTGCGCCCCGCCAGGCGAACGTCCCCGGCTCCTATTCATAGCGCGCGCCTCACCGCTTTGTTCCGTCCTCGACCTGATAGAACACGCCCCACGCGCCGATGCCGGCGTGGGCCGCGATCACGGGGGTGATCGGGCTCACCAGGATCTCCTTCGGCTGGTAGCGCTGCGCCAGCTCGTCCCGCAACGACGCGGCAAAGTCCGGGATGTCGCCATGGGCGATTCCCAGCCGCAGCGCGCCGGGGCGGGGGGTCAGGGCGCGCTCGAGCCAGGCCAGGATCCTGGTCCGCGCGGCCTCCAGGCCCCGAGCCCGGTCCACGGGCTCCGCCCGGCCGTCGCGCGTCAGGGCGATGATCGGCTTCACGCCGAGCTTCGTGCCGAGCCACCCCCGCAGCCGCCCGACCCTCCCCGAGCGGATCAGCCGCTCCAGATTGTCCACGGTGAAGATCCCGCCGGACTGGTCCCGCACCCGATCCAGCTCGCGCGCGATCGCCGCGGCATCCCAGCCGTCCGCCGCCAGCTCGATGCCCCGCAGTACGAGCATCCCTTCGGTGAGGGATGCCCCGCGACTGTTCACCAGGACCACGCGTCCGGCATCCAGCTCTTTGGCGGCCCGCTCGGCGCTGCCGTAGGTGCCCGAAAGCGCCTTGGAGAGCACCACCGCCACCACGTGCTCGGCCGTCCGCAGCGTGTCCACGAACGTTTCCCGGAACGCGTCAGGGGCCGGTTGGGACGTGGTCGCGTCGTCTCCCGCGCGCAATCGTTGAAAGAACTCCGCCGGCGTCATCTCCAGCCGGTCGCGGTAGGTATGGTCACCGATGATGAGCTGCGTCGGTACGAGACCGATGCCGTGCTCGAAGATCACCGAATCGGGGAGGTCGCACGCCGTGTCGGTGACGAAGGCGAGGGGGCGTTTGCTCTGCAGCGCCTTGTGCTGCACCCGCATGTCTTCGGCCTTGGTCTGCTCCACGTCGCCCCACGTGGCCCCCAGCGCGAATACCGCGTCGGGCGTATCGGTGTGCACGTGCGCCTTCAAGAGATCAGCGCTCTGGAGCACGACGATCGAGCCTCCGAGCTGCCGGAGGGCGTGTCGCACCTCCGCGACGGGCGGGAGCGCGCGCCCGCGGACCATGACTTCCGTGCAGAACCGATAGTCGTTTTCGGAGGCCACCTCGGTGCGGGCCGCGGCGTCCGGCTGTTCGAGCCGGTCCACCGCGCCTTGCGCGAGCGTGCCTTCGTCGATCAGCCGTTTGACGCCCTCCAGGAAGCGCACGAACCCTTTGGCCCCGGCGTCCACGACGCCGGCCCGCCGCAGCGACTCGAGCAGCTCGGGGGTCTTCGCCAGCGCTACCTCGGTTCGCGCCACCAGACGACGGACGAACACGCCCACGTCGCGCTCCGCGGCGGCCCGCTCGGCTTCGTCGGCCGCCTCACGCGCGACGGTGAGGATCGTGCCTTCCACCGGCTCGTCCAGCGCGCCATTGATACGGTCGAATCCGGCGCGGATCGCCCGGGCCAGATCGGCCGAGGTCGCCTGGCCCAGGGTCCCGAGCCCTTCCTTCAATCCGAGGAGGAACTGTGAGAGCATCAGCCCGGAATTGCCGCGGGCGCCCCGAATGCTGGCCTGGGCCATCGCTTCGGTGACCTGCGGCAGCGGGGCGTCTCCGAGGTCGCGCAGGGCGTGCGCCACCGCCCGCAGCGTGAGGCACATGTTGGTGCCGGTGTCGCCGTCGGGCACGGGGAAGACATTGATGCGATTCAACTCGTCCCGGCCGGCGGCTACCCAATCCGCCGCCGCGAGCAGCGAACGGCGGAGCCGGGGGCCATCGACGTAGGCGATGCCGATGGTCACGGCCGGAGCGTCACTCTTTCACCACCACCACGGTGATCTCCGGTCGGACTTCGGCGTGAAACTTGATGCCCACGCGGGATTCGCCCAGGGACCGGATCGGCTCGGGCAGGTCGATCTTGCGCTTGTCCACGTGGATGCCCTGCTCCTCGAGCCGGCGCTGGATGTCGCTGGCGGTGACGGAGCCATAGAGCTTGTCCTCTTCGCCGACCTTCATCGCGAAGGTGAGACTGAGCCCGGCGAGCTTCGCCGCTTCGCCTTCGGCCGTCTGCTTCTCGGTCGCGCGCTGGCGGGCGATCCGCTCGGCTTCGAACGTGACGCGCTTGCGATTGCCCTCCGTCGCCAGGTACGCGAGCCCCTTGGGGAGGAGGTAGTTGCGGGCGTAGCCGTCCTTGACCTTGACCATCTCGCCCGCCTTCCCGAGGTGCTGGACGTCTTCGCGCAGTATGATCTCCATCGTCTCTTCCTCTTAATGAAGGAACAGTGTTCGATGCATGACGGCTCCGCTGCGGTCTGGCACACTACCCGTTTGCTCGGGGCGGGACTCGGGTGACGCGAACGCGGTTCCGAGCGGGGCGAGGGCGATCCGCGCGTGCCAATGCCATGCCAGTGCGAGCCCGGCGATGGTCTGTCCGATCACGACCACCGGATACGTGCGTCCCAGCAGTCGTACGGCGGGCTCGAACAACGCGTACGCGTCCGGCCGGACCAGCATCACGAACCGCAGTGAGCTCGACAGCCCCCGCACCAGGCTCCAGTGCAGCTCCGCCCAGAACGACGTTCCCCGCAGGACGAGACCGAGCAATGCGACTGCGGCAATGCCCCAACACATGGCTCGCCACGCTTGACGGAGCACGCTCGCCGGAGCAACGAGTGAGCCACTCGCGAATGCCGCGGCCACGATCAGGGAATACGCACCCAGCGTCGCGGCGAGCGGATTCGCCGTCGGCCAGACCGCCCAGACGAGCCCGATTGCCCCGGCCACTCCCGCCACCACGCGCTCGCGCGGTCGCCGCAGGCCCGTCGCGACGAGGAGCGCCGCGAGCGACAGCGCCAGGAGGCCCAGACTCCCGGGCGCCAGCAGCAGGAGGGCGATGGTGCCCATCACCAGGCGCCACCACCGGCCACCAGCCGGCTTGATCAAGCCGAAGAGCCGCTCTTGATGTATGGAATCAGGGCGAGCTGCCGCGCGCGCTTGATGGCGGTCGCAAGCTGCCGCTGATGTCGGGCGCACATACCGGACAGCCGGGACGGCAGGATCTTGCCGCGCTCGGTCAGAAACCGACCGAGGGTGCGGTCGTCCTTGTAGTCGAGCACCCGCACGCCGGATTCGCACACGGGGCAGGTCTTGGCGGGGCGTCTCATGCTTCCTCCTCCTCCAGCTCCAGCAGCTCGGGCACGACTGCGGGGGCCGTCGGCATCGGCTTCGGCGGCTCGCCTTCGTTCAAGACCACCATGTAGCGGAGCACCGATTCGTCCAACTTGACCGCTCGCTCGTACTCGGGCAACAACTCTCCCGCCGCCTCGAATTGCACGACGACGTAATAGCCCGTTTCCTTCTTCTTGACGGGGAAGGCGAGCGTCCGCTTCCCCCAGTGGTTCGTGCTCGAAACGCTGCCCTTCCCGCTCTTGGTCAGGAGCAGGTTGAACCGCTCGAGCTTTTCGTTGATGGCTGGTTCTTCGAGAGTACTGTCGAAGATGTAGACGGTCTCATACCGACGCATCATGAACACCTCCCTTTGGTCATGGGCGACCCGGCGCTGGTGTGGCGCCGAGTAGGGGATATGTGAGCCGAAAAGGTAGCCGGGGAGGTCCCGGACGGCCACCCCGGCGTTAGACGTTGAAGCGGAACAGCAGGATGTCGCCGTCGGCCACCCGGTAGTCGCGACCCTCGCTGCGCACCAGGCCCTGCTCGCGGGCGGCCTTGGTCGACCCAGCCTTCAGGAAATCGTCGTAGCTCACGGTCTCGGCGCGAATGAAGCCGCGCTGAAAATCGGAGTGAATCGCGCCGGCGGCGTCGAACGCGGTGTCGGCGTGCCTCACCCTGCGCGGCGCCTTTCACGAGCCCGGCGATGTCCACGAATTCGACGACCGCCGGCACCTTCTTCTTCGGGCGGATGATGTCGTGCAGCCGCTCGAGCCGCGCGTCGGGGACCTCGACGACGCCGACGTTCGGCTCGACGGTGCAGAAGGGATAGTTCTCCGCCGCCGCCGTTTTCGATGCGGTGAGGGCGTTGAACAGGGTGGATTTCCCGACGTTAGGCAGGCCGACGATGCCGAG
>JBGPHP010000235.1:0-4562 GCA_041484445.1 Gemmatimonadota bacterium | reverse complement strand
AGCTGCGCCGGGCTAGTTGACCACGACAACGCCTACCTGCCCGCCGTAGCCGTCCTCAGTCGTCGCCAGGCCCGGCGGCGGCAGCCACGCTCCGCGGTCGATCCGCATGCTCAGCTGGTACAGGCCGGGCGCCAGCGTCAGCTCGAGGCTCCACCACCCGGATGAGTCGCGCGTCAGGGCCGCTGGGATCCATCCCGTCATGTCCCCGGCGACCTCGACCGTCCCCGCAGCCGGCGCCCACACGCGGAAGGCCTGAACCCCGTCGCCCCGTAGTTGCAGCTCGGCGCGCACTTCCCCGGCGGGTGGCGCGGCGGGTGGCGCGGCACGCGGGAGTACCAGCGGCGCCGGCGACTCGAGCCGCACGCCGAAACGCGCGAAGCGCGCTCCCACGCGGCTCTCGCGGAAGTCTTCCGGCCCGCGCGTTCCCGCCCCGGCCAGCAGCGCGACGAGCGGCGTGAGCCGAACCACGGCCGTGGCCTGTCCCCAGCGGCGCGCCAGCGTGCCCGCTCCTTCCGTCACCCCGCCACTCAAGTCGATTACGCCGCGTCCTCCCCCGAGGGCCAGCGTCACGCGAGCGGTCGTCCCCCCCAACGGCGCCGCATACACGGAGCTGCGAGCAGGCGGCGGCGGAGGAAACGTGTCGACGACGGGCGTCGTCACGGAGAAACCCATGAGGGGCAGGGTGCCGTGCTCGACCTCCACCTCGAGTCCAACGGCGCCGATTCGTCGCGACGCGCCGCCGCCGGCGTATGATCCCCAGCCGACGCGCCCGGCACTCGCGACCCGCCGGGTACCCGCGCCGATCCAGGCACTGACCCCCCCCCCGCCGCCCTCGCGCCGCAGGCGCGCCGCACCGTCGAGCACACCCTGCGAGGGTCCCCAGGCCGGGTCCCCGTGGCTCGCCTGAACGGCAACCACGGCCGCGAGCGCATGACGCAGGCTCAGCCGAGCCTCGGCGTCCGCCTGCACGCCCCGGTAACGCAGCACCGATTCATCCACGCTGGCCACGCTGGCGAACCCTTCCGCCCGGAGACGGGCCGCGCCGCGCTGCAGCAACAGTGCCGGCTGGAATTGCGTGCCCACCCCGGAGGCGAACATGACAGTGGCGGACGGCCGGAGCTGGAGCGGGGATTGGTACGGCCGCGCGCCGCCGAGCACTCCCTGGATCCGGAGCTGCGCCGCCGCGGCCGGCCCCGCTCCCGCCTGGATGTCGGCCCGCACCTGGTCGCGCACCAGCAGCAGGTCCTGGTCCGCCACCCCCTGCCGGCATGCGGCCGCGATCAACGCGAGCCCCTTGTCCGCCGGCACTCCCCGGGCGAGCAGGTCGCCCAGCACCACGAGCGGGACGGTCACGGACGCGCGGCGTGTCTGGCGCAGCGCGCGCAGCCCCGCCGCGGAGATCCCCGCGCGCAGCACGTTCGCTCCGGCGACGAGCTCGTCCGCCCCGGCCCCCGCGCCGAGCGCCGTGCGCGCTGCGGAGAGCGCTGCGGCCAGGCGTCGCACCGTCTGCACGATCACCGCGGGGTTCGCCCGTTTGGTGGCGCCCTCCAGCGCCTTGGCCACGAGCGGCTCGGAGGGCACGCCCAGTGCGCTCACCGAATCGATGAGGCGCTCGATCGTGACGACCGTCGCGGAGTCGAGCCGGCCGGCGAGCGGATGCGGCCGCTGCTGCGCCCGCGCGGTGCCGACAAGCCCCGCGCTCAGCCACGCGCCCACCGCGGCGGCGCGCCCGATCATGTTCCACACGCTCACATGGCCCTCCTTCGGTCGCGGAGGACGAGGACAGAGGTCGCGGATCCGAAGTCGCCGGTCGAGGCGAGCGGCGCGTTCGGATCGGGCATCCACTGCGTGCCGTCCACGATGAAGGCGTAGGTGAACACTCGGCGCTCGCGCGGTATGGTGATCGTCGCGACCCACGGCTCCTCGCGCGCCCCGCGGCGCATCGGCGTCTCCGACGCGTCCCAACCGTTGAAGTCCCCGACGAGCGCCACGGTAGCGGCGGCGGGCGCCACGAATACGAATCGAACGTCTTGCCCCCCCGCCGGCGGCGCCGCGGCGTCGCGCCGCAACCACCACCAGCCGCCCAGTACCGCCGTGATGAGACTCGCCGCCGCGGCGAGGGCACCGATCCGGCTCCACCGGGCGCGGGACGGGCGTGGTACCGCGCGCACCACAGCGAGAATCTGCTCTTCCCGATCGACCGCGTCGACCGCGTCGACCAGATTGGCCCGGTACCACTCCCGGAACCGCTGCCCCAGCGTTCCCCGGTCAGCGTCGGTCATGCCACCACGCCTCCAAGGCGGGCCGCACCGCGTCGCAGGCGCGTTTCACGCGCATCTTCAGCGCGGACACGCTCGCCCCGGTGATCCTGGCCATCTCGGTGTACTCCAGGTCCTCGCCATGCTTGAGCAGCAGCGCCTCGCGCAGCAACGGGTCGAGCAGCGCCAGCGCCCGGTCCAGCGCGTCCTGCGCCTCGATGCGACGGGCGCCCGACTCTACCGTGGCGGCGGCGACGGCGTCTTCGCCCGCCACCGCCCAGCGTTGCTCCCGGCGCCGCCGCTCCAGCAGTGTGCGACACTGGTTCGCCACGATCCGGAAGAGCCACGCCCGGAACTTGTCCCGGTGCCGGTACCTGCCGAGCGAGCGGTAGGCCCGGAGAAAGCTCTCCTGCACCGCATCCTCGGTGTCCACGCGGTTGCCGAGCATGCGGCGCGCGAAGCGCGCGCAGCCCTCGCCGTACCGGCCGACCAGCACTGCGAACGCGTTCGGATCGCCGTCCAGAACGCGGCTGATCGCTTCGGCGTCGGTCATCGCACACTCTGTTCAACCACCACTCCCGCCGCCGCGTCACTTTTCGCGAAAGGTGACGCGCAGCGCCCGCCGGTGGTTGTGCTCAATGCAGCCTGTTGACGAAGACGGATTCTAACCGGAGGTGGCGAATGCTCGTCAGTGTCAGAATGAAACCTGGTCGGCCCTGTGTGATAGGAGGACTCGTCCTGGCCGCCCTGGGTGCCGCTTGCGGCGGCGACCAGGCGACCCGCCCGGTGAACCAGGACAATACTTTGGCTGTCGCGCCGGGGGACCCGCAGGCGCACGGCACGGTGCGCGGCGAGGTGGTCGGTTGGAACGAGGCCGGGAACGCGACGGCACCCGTTGCGGGAGCCAGGGTCTGGATCTGGCACCTCGTGCCCGATCCCACGGCCCCACCCGACACGGTGCTCTTGCGCAAGCAACTCGTGGGCAGCTTGCTCACGGGAGCGGACGGCCGCTTCCAATTGACCAGTGTTCCCGAAGGACAATACGATCTGGGGGCGATCCCGCCGGCCGATTCGCCCTTCTACCCGGCGCAGGACTTCGCGATGACGGCCCCCGGCACCGGCGCCATCGACGAGACGATCCTCCTCGTGCGTGGCCGCACGCCCGGCGTCAGCGATCTCCAGGCCGTGGTGCAGTTCACCGACAGCGCGGCCCACACGACCGTACCGATCGCCGGGGCCGAGGTACGGGTGTACGCGCTCGCCGTATCGAGCACCGATCCGGGTTCCTACGACCGGCGGCTGGTGGGCAGCGGGGTGACCGATGTCGCCGGGCAGGTCAGCTGCAACGACATTCCGGAGGGCCAGTTCCTGCTGTGGAGCGTGGACGTGGCGCCCCCGTCCGGGTCGCCGTATCAAACGGTCGCAGGCCTGATGGTGACCGCGTCGGGCACGGGCCTGACCACCATGACCATCGACCTCCACCACTAGATCTGCTGCTTGGAAGGAGGTTGTACGCAGCCGTGAGGGTCTGCCCCGGCCGCTCGGTGGACACTGCCGAGCGGCCCGGATACGTTCCCACGCATGACCCCATTCATCGGCTTGTGTTCGCTCGGCGTGGCGCTCATGCAGGGCCCCGAGCCCCCGGCCCAGCTGGTCCGCTTCCTAAAGGAGAGCATCGGACTGACCGCGGACCAGATGGCTGCCGTGACTCGGGGCGAGGCGGTCGTGAAGGTGCTCGACACGCGGGAACGACGCGACGTCGCCGTGTTCGGGATTACCACGGTCGCGGTGTCGCGCGAGGCCTACGTCGCCCGCGTGCGCGATGCGCGCACTTGGCTGCAAACCCCGACCCGGAGCCGGTTCGGGATCTTCAGCGCGCCGGCGATCCCCGCGGACGTTCAGGCATTCACGGTCAGCCAGCGGGACGCGGACGAGATGAATGACTGCAAGCCCGGGGACTGTGTCGTGAAGCTGCCGGCCACCGATATGCGGCGCATCCATGCGGAGATCGACTGGTCGGCGCACGATATTGCGGCGCTGCTCAGCGCCTACGGGCGACGGCGGCTGCTCGAATACGTGACGGACTACCGCGCCCGCGGCGACTCGGCGATGGCGATCTACGACGATCGGGGCAACGTGCACGCGAGCGACGCGTTCGCGGCACTGCTGGCCGAGTCGCCCTACGTCTATCAGACCGTGCCGACGCTGCAGCGCTACCTCGCGTCGTACCCGCGCGCCACGCTGGCCGACGCGAGCGAGGTGCTGTTCTGGTCGGAAGACGTGCTGCCGCACCTGCGGCCGATT